>JAFZDO010000015.1 GCA_017561145.1 Clostridia bacterium
CACATTCCCGAAGACGACCCCAGAAACCCCGCTACCATCGCAGACAACGTTGGTGACAACGTTGGTGACGTTGCAGGTCTCGGCTCCGACCTTCTCGAATCCTACGTCGGCGCACTTCTCTCCGGCACCATCCTTGCTATTGAGCTTTTCGCAAAATTCGTTTTCGAAAACACAGAATTGCTCAAGGCAATGATCTACTTCCCGCTCGCATTTGCTGCTGCAGGCCTTATCTCCTGCGTGATCGGTATCGGTTCTCTCTTCGTTCGCAAGAAGCTTTCCGACAATCCCCACAAGGAACTTAACGGCGCTACCTATATCTCCGCGATCCTCACCATGATCTTTGGTGCGATCATCGCATACTTCTCCTTCTCTGAGTTCACCGGCAATGTTAAGGTTGACGGCATAGAAATTCTTGACAAAACCGGCAACACACTCTCCATCTATGAATCCGTTGAATTCCACATCGGTTGGATCTCTCCTTGGGTTGCTGCTGCTATCGGTATCATCGCAGGTATCGTAATCGGTAAGATCGCTGAATACTACACCTCTTACGATTACAAGCCCACCAAGGAACTTTCCTCCGCATCCGTTGAAGGCTCCGCTCTTACCATTACTCAGGGTCTCGCACTCGGTATGATCTCCTGTATGCTTCCCTGCGTAGTTCTCGGCGTTGCTATCTACGGCTCTTACCTCCTCTCCGGTATGTACGGCGTTGCAGCTGCTGCTATCGGTATGCTTTCCTTCGTTGCTACCACCGTTTCTGTTGACGCTTACGGTCCTATCTCGGACAACGCAGGCGGTATCGCAGAAATGTCCTTCCTTGAACCCGAAGTTCGCGAAATCACCGACGAGCTCGACGCTGTTGGTAACACCACCGCAGCTATCGGTAAGGGCTTTGCAATCGGCTCCGCTGCACTTGCAACTCTTTCGATGATGACCTCGTACATCTTCGCTTATACCGACGCTCCCACAGTTCCCAACTACTTTGAAGGCGCACTCGATAAGATCGCTCTTAACGTTATCGAGCCCGCAGTTCTCGTTGGTGCAATCGTTGGTGCGGCACTTCCCTTCATGTTCTCCGGTATGCTTATCAACGCTGTTGCTAAGGCTGCAAGAAAGATGGTTGAAGAAGTTCGCCGTCAGTTCAGAGAAATCAAGGGTCTCCGCGAAGGCGAAGTTCTTCCCGACTACAAGACCTGTATCGAAATCTCCTCTCAGGGCGCTCTCAGAGAAATGCGCGTTCCCGCGATCTTCTGTATCGCATTCCCTGTTGTTTGCGGTTTCGTATTCGGTGCAGAATTCGTTGGCGGCGTACTCGTAGGCGCAACCATCTCTGCTATCATGCTCGCTCTCTTCTGCGGTAACTCCGGCGGCGCTTGGGACAACGGTAAGAAATATATCGAAGTCGGCGGCGTTGAAGGTCAGGCAAAGGGCGGCTCCGCTCACGACGCAGCAGTTGTTGGTGACACCGTTGGTGACCCCTTGAAGGATACCGTTGGTCCTTCCCTCGATATTCTTATCAAGATCATGTCCACCATCTCTCTCGTTACCGTTGCAGCATTCGCTGAAAACAACCTTCTCAACTTGCTCGGTCTTAATTAAAGTCCAAGTCAAAAACGCTTATAAAACGCGACGGATCAAACTCCGTCGCGTTTGTTTTTTATGCAAAACCCACCCCCGCACTCCCCCCAATTTTATATATATCCTATATATAATGAGGATTTATTTATCATTTGCACAATTTTAAGGTGCGTAATTTGTAACTTTCAACAAATAGATAAATGGCTCTTGATTATTTGACAAAAGGGTGTTATAATTAGCAGTAACTAATGCTGGAATGTTATGTCCGGAGGTCAATATGAAAAAATTTATTTCTCTCATGCTCTGTCTTCTTATGTGTGTAGGCGTACTCGCAAGCTGCGATAGCCTTTCCGAAGAAGAAAAAGGCGCAAACGTTCGCGTCTATCTCACCGATTACCCTTATACCCTCGACCCTGCAGTGGTTCAGCTCAACAGTGATGTTGAACAGATCCTTTCGTTGATCTTCGAACCCCTCACCACCATCGATGCAGACGGCGAAATCCAACCCGCTCTCGCTACCGAATGGTATTATGATTATGATGAAATTTATCAGCTCCACAAGATGTACTTTGAGCTTAAGGAAACCAGCTGGAGCGACAACCGTCAGGTTACCGCTGACGACGTTATCTATGCTTGGAGAAGAATCCTCTCTCCCGAGGTTGACAGCCCATATGCTTCCCTCCTTTACTGCATCAAGGGCGCAAGAGACGTTAAGTCCGGTGTCGGCACTATCGACGACCTCGGTCTCGCAGCGGTTGACGATACCCTTCTTGAAGTTACCTTCGAGCAGGAATACAATGCAGAGCTCTTCGCAGAGCAGGTTGCAAACATCCACCTCGCTCCCTCGCGTGAAGATATCGTAACCCGTTACGAGCAGAACGGCGAAGACTGGGCAGGCAACTCCGCTAACATCGTCTGCAACGGTAAGTTCCGTGTTCAGGCAATGGATATGCCCCGTGACAGAAAAGAAGGCGAAAAGGAATTTAACGATAAATTCGCTTGCAAGCTCGTTCTCGAGCGTAACGCATACTACGTTCGCGATCCCGAAGAGGATGCTCTTGATTCCGAAGTTCTTCCCTACCGTATCACCTGCTACTATGCAGAAGGTCAGTCCAAATTCTATCCTAACGAAGCAGGCTTTACTCAGGAAACCTTCCAGGCTTCCCGCTTCAACGCAGGCGAGCTCTATTTCCTCAGCTCCTTCGATGCACAGACCTACGCTTCCTACGGCGACAAGCTCAACACTCAGCAGACCCTTAACGGTTATGCTTTCTATTTCAACACCGCTGACGAGCTCCTTAAGGACGCAAAGGTACGCAAAGCGCTCTCTCTCGGTCTTGACAGAACCGCAATCGCCAACGCAACAGGCACCGGCGAGGTTCCCGCTACCGGCTACGTTCCCAACGGCGTTTTCAACACCGGCAACGAAGACGATTTCCGTACCGCAGGCGGCAACATTTACAACACCTCTGCTGATAAGGCAGGCGCTGAATCGCTCCTCAACGGCAAAAAAGGCACCATCACCATCACCTACCTCAAGCCCCAGAACGATTACACCGTAAGAAAGCACAAGGATTTCATCAACTACGAATCCAACAGCTACAAGCTCGCGGCAGAGGCTGCAGGCAAGTGCTGGCAGGACCTCGGCTTCAAGGTTGAATACAGAGCTCTCGAGCCCGAAAAGTACCAGAAGGCACTTATAGAAAGAGATTATCAGGTTATCGGCGTTAACGTCGTAAGCGGCTCTGTTGACGCATTCTCCTACCTCGCTCCCTTCGCTAAGGAATACAGCGGCGCAGGTGTTGTTGTTAACAACGAAATCGCAAGCGACGAAGAGATCTTCGAGCCTCACTACACCAACTACGACAACGCTGATTACAGCAAGCTCATTACCGACGCACTCTTCTGCACCGACCGTGCACAGCGTGCACAGCTCCTCCACCAGGCAGAAGGCGTGATCGCTGAAGATTGCCCCGCAACCATGTTGTTCTGGTACTCCAGAAGCTACATCGCAAACGATGATATGGTAAGCGGTTATGACGACGACAGCTGGTTCGGTTACGTTGACTTCGGCAACCTCAAGCTCGACGACTGGCGCGCAGTTAACGAAAGCGAAGCTATTTTGAGCGAAGCAAGAGACCCCAAGGAAGAAAAATAATTTCATACATAAAAGTCCAACTCCAACGAGTTGGACTTTTTTTACGTTTGCATAAGCAACGCCAAGGAAAGCACTATCGCACCGAGGTTGCCGCCCGACGATATCAATGCAACCGTCACCAATATAAAGATCACGAGCTTTGCAACGTACGAGGCCGCAGAGGTTATCCTTCTGCGGTCTTCTTTGTTTTTATACGACAGGAAGCAATAAAGCGCCTTGCCGCCGTCAAGCTTTTCTATCGGCATAAGATTAAAGGCACCGAGCAACAGATTTATAAACGCAACGAAAAAAACGGCGTCGTCTTTGCTTATCGCATAAACGCAAAATGCGGCGCAGGACGTAAGGATCGATGCAAAAGGGCCCGAAAGCGCGATAACGGTTTCGTGCAGATAGCTTATCCCCTCGGGGCAGACTATCAGCGCCCCCATCGGCAAAACGTCGACCCGCCTTGCACGGTAGCCAAGCAGACGCATCGCCGCAAGGTGCCCGATCTCGTGGATCAGCGCCGAAAATATAAGGATCGAAAATGGTAAAACGCCCTCGATCAAAAGCATGATAATCAGCGAAGGAATGGCGAATACCGATATCCTCAGCCTTATACGCGGAAATACCAAAAACATATCAAGCCCAACGGCTCACAAGCCCGAAAAGGCTTTCGGGTGATTTGTAATCGCCCGACGACATAACCGCAAGCGAGTCGTCCGCAAGCCAGAAAAGCGATACTGCGGCGGCTGTCAGAATAGCAAAAAGCGCAAGCAGCACCTTATCACCTCTGCTTGTGAATTTCAAAAAAGGCTTTTTCAAAAAAATCGGCACCGTCCCCTCATTACGACAAAATACCCCCTTCGCCTTTGCTATAATCTTTGGCAAGAGGTGTTTTTTATGTATGACGGTCAGGTAGTGATTTATGCAGATATTCTGTTTTTGATAAATTTTTCTATGGACTATCTCTGTCTTTTTATCGCGGGACGTATCCAAAACCGATTTTGCAAGGCGTTGCGACTGCTTGCGGCTTCGGCATTCGGAGGGCTGTATTCCTTCATTCCGTATATTGTCGAGATGCCCGTGCTCTTTTCTCTCATACTGCATATCTCTGCCGCCGCGTTGATATGTCTTATCGCATTCGGAGTGCCCGATGCGAAAAAATTTCTGCTTTTGACGGGCTCTTTTATAATTTCCTCGGCACTTATGGGCGGACTGATAACCGCGATATACAGCATCACAGGGAAATATTCAGAAGGCGTCTATACCGAAACAGACGCGCTTTCCTTCTGCCTTATCTGTCTTCTTTCGGCGGCGATCGCGCTATCCTACGGAATGATATGCAAGAAGAGGATACATACAAGCTCCACCGACGTGAAAATTTATATCGGCGACGAAAAAATCACGGCACGCCTGCTTTGCGACAGCGGCAACCTTGTGACCGAGCCATTCTCGTCGTTACCGGTGATAATTTTGTCGGCAACCTGTTTGCCTCATCCCTACGATATGCCCGAGAGCGACGTTTTTCCTCTGCCGATAAGGATCATCCCCTTTTCGACGTCTGCAGGGAAAAATTGCTTTTTCGGCTTCCGTCCCGACAGAATAGAGATCATACGCCCGACCAAAAGCCCGAAAAGAGTCGATGCATTTATCGGCATCGATACCGAAAACCGCAGTTATTCGGGTTATGACGGACTCGTGCCGACAAGTATATTATAAAAAGGAGAAAAGCTGATGAAAACAAAAAGCATCGATTTATTGATAAGCCGTATAAAAGAGATTTTGGGGATCGGCGACGGTCTGTTTTATATCAACGGACCGCAAACGCTTCCGCCGCCGCTGTCATACGAGGAGGAGGCGGAATTTATCGAAAGGATAGAGATCGACCAAAACGCGAAAAAGATGCTCATCGAGCACAATCTTCGGCTTGTAGTATATATCGCGCGCAAATTCGAAAGCACGTCGGTGGGAATCGAAGACCTCGTTTCGATTGGCACCATCGGGCTTATCAAGGCGATAAACACGTTCAGATCGGATAAGCAGATAAAATTGGCAACCTACGCATCGCGTTGCATCGAAAACGAAATACTTATGTTTCTTCGGAAAAGCAACGGACAGAGAACCGAGCTTTCGCTCGACGAGCCGCTGAACGTCGATTACGACGGGAACGAGCTCTTGCTTTCCGACGTTTTGGGCACCGAAAACGATTACGTTTACAAAAGCATCGAGGAGAGCGAGGAGAAAAAGATGATAAAGCGCGCTCTTTCCACATTAAACGACCGCGACAGACATATCATCGAGCTCCGCTACGGAATAAACCGAAACGGAAACGAGCTTACCCAAAAGGAGGTCGCCGACATACTCGGAATATCGCAAAGCTATATTTCAAGGCTCGAAAAGAAGATAATCGTACAGCTTAAGGAATTTCTGTTGGAGCAAAACTATTGACATAAAAAGAGCAAGCGGATATAATTGTAAGTAATAAGCGAATATAAATAAATAAATAAAACGAAAGGAGGTTATGGTATTTTAAGCTTCTTTAAGAAGGATTCCTCAAAGCAGGAATGCTCGAATCCAAGCACACTTCCAAAGGCTGCCGCGTTCGTCGATTACGAGCATTGGTACATATCGCTTAAAAACAATTACGGCTTGCAACCGAACATCAAGGCGTGGTTCGAGGATCTCAATTCGAAATTCAACCTTGTAGAGGTTAATTTCTTTGCAGACTTTTCACACAAAAGCCTTGCCGACGAAATCGGACGTATCCGACTTTATTCAAACAAGATAATCGATACCCGAAGCCCCAACGGCGTGCAAAAGGATTTTACCGATTTTATTATTCTCGACAATATGTATCAAAAGGCGCTGTCCTCGGACGATATCGAGGTTTTCATACTCTTCTCCGGCGACGGTCATTTCGGTTCGGTAACTTCATTTTTGAAGAACTTTTATCACAAGCAGGTGGTTATTTACGGCGTAAACGGATCGTTTTCCAAGCAGCTAAAGGAAACGGCAAACGTATTTTACACTCTGCCTACCGAACAGGACATTAACGAAAGCTTTTACAAGCATATCTTTGACTATCTTAAAAACAGTCCTTCCCCCACCTATAACGAGGCGATAGAAGTAGCCGCAAAGAAATCTCGCGGCAATGCTTCGAAGCAGAAGATCACCTCTGCAATGAAGACACTTATGGAAAATAACGTTATATCGGAACGCTCTATTGCCAAATCTAAGGGTAAAAAGCAGAAATTACTGTTTGTAAATTGGGAAATGGCGGAAAAATATATCGCCAAAAGCGAATGATTTTTGAAAAACCTATTGTAAAAGCAAAATAAGTGTGGTATAATAATGCCATAAAGAAAAGTAAGTTATCAAGAGAGGGTGCAAGCCCTCTCTTGAGTCTTGAATGGAGGATTTATGGCTGAAAAGAAAAAAGCTCCTTCCAAAAGCGGCAATTTAAAGAACGTCGCATCTAAGGTCAGAGCATTGGTTGAAGAGCCTATCATTAACGCAGGCTATTCTCTTTGGGACGTTTCTTATTATAAAGAAGGCCCCGAAATGATTCTCGAAATTTCCATCGATAAGCAAGGCGGTATTTCGATCAACGACTGCTCGGAGGTCACCCGACTTATCGAACCGATGATCGACGAGCTTGACCCGATCGAGGAAAGCTATTGCCTTCAGGTTTCATCCGCAGGAACGGTTCGTCCGCTCGACCGCGACGAGCATATCAAGTTTGCGGTGGATAACAAGCTTGACGTCACCCTCGGCCTTTACGTTGCAGTAGACGGCAGTAAGGAATACGTCGGAGTTATCGAATCCTTCGACGGCGAAAATATCGTCCTCAACAGCGAAGGAACGACCCGCACCTTTAACAAGAAACAAATTTCCAAGATAAATGCCGAGTTCGAAACCGAAATTGAAACCGAACCGGAAGAAGAAAACAAGGAGAACGAAAATGAATAAGGAACTGTTCGAGTCGCTCGACATTCTCGAAAAAGAAAAAGGTATTTCCAAGGAATACATGATCGAAAGGATCGAAGCGGCATTGCTTTCCGCATTCCGTAAGGAAAACGCAGGCAACGAAAACGCAAGAGTTAAGCTCGACCCCGTTAAGCAGGACGTCAAGCTTTATAAGCAGCTCACCGTAGTTGACGAGGTTTTGGACCCTGCAACCGAAATTTCTCTTGACGACGCTCACATGAAGTCCAAGAGATACAAGCTCGGCGATATTTATGAGATCGAGCTTAAGACCAAGCTCTTCGGCAGAATCGCGGCTCAGGCTGCAAAGCAGGTCATCATCCAGGGCATCCGTGAGGCTGAACGCGGAAATATGATCCGTGAATACGAAGAAAAGAAGGAAGAGATCGTTTCGGCTGTCGTCGTCCGTGTTGACCCGACCACCGCAAACGCTACTCTCGAGATCGGCAAGAACGAAATGGTTCTTTTCCGTAACGAGCAGATCCCCGGCGAAACCCTTCAGGTCGGCGACAGAATCAAGGTGTTTATCACCGAAATCAAAAAGGAAGCTCGCGGCCCGAGCATCATCCTCTCCCGCGTACATCCCGGCCTCGTTGCACGTCTTTTCGAGCTTGAGGTTCCCGAAATCAAGGACGGCACCGTTGAGATCAAGCGCATCGCACGTGAAGCGGGCAGCCGTACCAAGATCGCAGTTGCATCGAACGACGAACGCGTTGACGCAATCGGTGCTTGCATCGGCCCCAAGGGCGCAAGAAAGAACAACATCACTGCAGAGCTTTTCGGCGAAAAGCTCGATATCATCCCCTATAACGAGGATACAGAAGCATTCATCAGCGCGGCTCTCGCACCTGCAACCGTTGAATCGGTAGTTAAGCTTCCCGAGGGTGAAAGATCCTACCGCGTTACCGTTGCCGACGATCAGCTTTCCCTTGCTATCGGTAAGGAAGGTCAGAACGCAAGACTTGCCGCAAAGCTTACCGGCTTTAAGATCGATATCAAAAGCAGCCGCAGTGCATCCGAGGAATAATTGATCCGAGGAGGTGGCATTTTGGCTGACAAAAAGATACCGATGAGAAAATGCATCGGTTGCAACGAAATGAAGGAAAAGCGCGAGCTTATACGTATCGTCCGCAACAACGAAGGCGTTATGAATATCGACCCTGTCGGCAAGATGCCCGGCAGAGGCGCATATATTTGTAATTGCGTAGCCTGCTTTGATGCGGCGGCAAAGGCAAAGCGCTTGGAAAAAGCATTCAAAACCAAGATTCCCGATGAGATTTATCAAGCCCTCCGCGAATCCTTGAGCGAAAGCTGTCAGTAAAGGAGCGTGAAGCGGTTGAATAAGAACACGTTGGGCGTTATCGGTCTTGCCGCAAGAGCAAGAGGCATAGTCATCGGCACCAATCAGGTGCTTGAAGCGGTCAGAAACAAAAAAGCAAAGCTTGTCCTTATTGCATCTGACGTTTCGGATAACACGCTTAAGAATCTGACCGATAAATCGGCATACTATAAGGTATGCTCGGAACAAACCGATATTACCACCGAAGAGCTTGGCAGAGCGGTCGGTCACAGTAACACTGCTGCTATCGCCTTCACAAACGAAAATTTTGTGACCGCGTATAAGAAAAGCCTGTCGAGCGATAAATAAAGCCGACCAGAAAAGAGGTATTAACATATGGCAACAACGAGTGAGAAATACAGAATTAACGCGCTTGCTAAGGACTTTGACATCAAGAGCAAGGATATCATCACCATCCTTGACGATGCAGGTCTTGCCGGAAGAACCCATATGGCTGTTCTTGACGAGAACGAACTTTCGATAATCTTCGAAACCCTTACTCAGAACAACCAAGTCGATATTACCGCATTCTTCAAGGAATACGACGATAAAAAGAACGCCAAGAAGGAAGAGATCCGCAAGGAGCAGGAAGCTGCACGCGCAGCCGCAGACGAAGAAAAACGCAAGAAGAAGGCTGCCGCAGGCGTTCAGCAACAGCCCCAGAAAAAGCGCTCGCGCGATGAAGTCCGCGTTGTAGATACCCGCGGTACTACCAACGTTGACCTTTCGAAGTACGACGAAAAGATCCTTAAATACGATAACGTCGTACCCGAAACCCAAACCAGCGTACAAAAGATCAAAAAGAAGAATAAATTCAACGATCAGGCAAAGGGCAAAAAGCAACAGCAGGACAAAAAGCAGCAAATGCAAAAGCCTGCCTTCAAGCCCAAGCCCGTTCAATTGAAGATCACCGTACCCGAAACCATTACCGTTACCGAGCTTGCATCGCGCATGAAGACCGCGGCGGCAGAGGTTATCAAGAAGCTTATGGTTATGGGTATGATGGTTTCGGTTAACGAATCCATCGACTACGACACCGCATTCCTTATTGCCGACGAATTCGGCATCAAGGTAGAAAAAGAGGTTGTTGTTACTCTTGAAGACCGTTTGTTTGACGAAACCGAGGACAGCGAAGAAAACCTCGTTAACCGTGCGCCCGTAGTTGTCGTTATGGGTCACGTTGACCACGGTAAGACCTCGCTTCTCGACGCTATCCGCGATACCCACGTTACCGCAGGCGAAGCAGGCGGTATTACTCAGCACATCGGTGCATACCGCGTTAAGGTCGGCGACAGAGAGGTCACCTTCCTTGATACCCCCGGTCACGCAGCGTTCACCGCAATGCGTGCTCGCGGTGCAAACCTTACCGACGTTGCAGTGCTTGTAGTTGCGGCAGACGACGGCATCATGCCCCAGACTGTTGAAGCTATCAACCACGCAAAGGCGGCAGGCGTTACCATTATCGTAGCTATAAACAAGATCGACCGTCCCGGTGCAGACCCCGACAGAGTTAAGACCGAGCTTACCAAATACGAGCTCGTACCCGAAGAATGGGGCGGCGACACCATTGTTGTTCCCGTTTCCGCGCTTCACAGACAGGGTATCGACGAGCTTTTGGAAATGATCACTCTTTCCGCAGATATGCTCGAGCTCAAGGCTAACCCCAACCGTGCGGCAAAGGGTGCTGTTATCGAAGCACGTCTTGACAAGGGCAAGGGCGCGGTTGCAACCCTTCTCGTTCAGAACGGTACTCTTAAGACCGGCGATATCATCATCGCAGGTACCGCAGTTGGCCGTGTAAGAGTTATGACCGACGATAAGGGCAGAAGACTTCCCTCTGCAGGTCCTTCTGTTCCCGTTGAAATTATGGGTCTTGCCGAGGTTCCCGAAGCAGGCGATCTCTTCAGCGCGGTAAGCGATGAAAGAATGGCTCGTGAGCTTGCCGAACAGCGCAAGGCTAAGAAGAAGGAAGAAGAGCAGAACAGCAGCAAGGTAAGCCTTGACGATCTCTTCTCCCAGATCGAAAGCGGTATCAAGAACCTCAATATCATCATCAAGGCAGACGTTCAGGGCTCTGCAGAAGCAGTTAAGGCAAGCCTTGCAAAGCTTTCCAACGAGGAAGTTAAGGTTGCCGTGCTCCACGCAGGCGCAGGCGGTATTACCGAAAGCGACGTTATGCTTGCAAACGCTTCCAATGCGATCATCGTCGGCTTTAACGTACGTCCCGATAAGAACGCTATCGATATGGCGGCGCGCGACAAGGTTGAAATTCGTACCTACCGCGTAATTTACGACTGTATCGAGGAAATCGAAGCGGCACTCAAGGGTATGCTTGCTCCCAAATTCCGTGAAAACGTTCAGGGTCATGCAGAGGTTCGTAACTGTATCCACGTTCCCAACGTCGGCACCATCGCAGGCTCCTACGTTCAGGACGGTAAGATCACCAGAAACTCGCTTGTCCGTGTTGTACGCGACGGTATCGTTATCTATGAAGACAAGATCTCGTCTCTCAAGCGCTTCAAGGACGACGCTAAGGAAGTCCTTCAATCGTTTGAATGCGGTATCGGTCTTGAAAAATTCAATGACATTAAGGTTGGCGACATTCTCGAATCTTATGTTATGGAGGAAATCGAACGCTAATGGCCGGACACAGGCAGGATAAATTAAACAATGCGGTTTGCTTGGAGCTTGCCGCGATCATACGCGAGGTCAAGGACCCGAGAGTTTCGGGCACCTTCGTAAGCATTGTCGGTGCGAACGTTTCGCCCGATTTAAGCACCGCAAGGATCTTTTATAGCGTGCTCGGCAAGGACGAGGGCGTTCAGAAGGGTCTTGTATCGGCGACAGGCTTTATCCGCAGTGAGCTTGCAAAAAGATTGAATCTGCGCATAACACCCAAGCTTACCTTCGTACGCGATAACAATACCGAGCGTGCGATGGAGATCTCGCAAATACTCAAAAACATTGAGGGTTAATAATAATGGAACTTATATCCATAAATCAAGCCGCCGCGTTCCTTAAGGGGTGCGACGGCTACCTCATTTACACGCATGCGTCGCCCGATGGCGACACTATCGGCTCGGCGGTTGCGCTTGCGCTGATGCTGCGAAAAATGGGTAAAAAAGCGAATATTTTTTCGGTTGACGGCATCCCTTCAAAGCTTTCGTTTATGCCTACCGACGGTCTTTTTATCGAAAAAGAGCCCGAGGATATAAGCGGTTATACGATGATAAGCGTTGACGTCGCAGGTCCCAAAATGCTCGGCAGTGCCAAAAACACCTCGTTTGCTCTTTCGATCGACCACCACAAGGTAAACACCGTCGATTGCGAAAGGCTGCTTGTGATGAGCGACAGGATCGCTTGCGGAGAGATCATATTCCTTCTTATGGACGAGCTTGGCATTGATATCGATGCCGACATTGCAAAAGCACTTTACGGCGCAATAAGCTCGGACAGCGGCGGATTCCGTTATGACTCGACCAAGCCCGAAACGCACGTTATGGCGGCAAGATGCCTTGAAACCGGCATTGATTTTGCCGAAATCAACCGTATGCTCTTTGAATGCAAAACAAAAGAGCAGGTAAATCTTATCAAAACCGCCTATAACAACCTTGAGCTTCTTCGCGACGGCAAATTTGCCATCGTTGCGATTCGCCCCGAGGAAGTAACCAAATGCGGCGCGACCGAGATGGACTTTGACTGTATCAATTCTATCCCCCGTGAGATAGGCGGCGTTTTGGCATCTGCCGTAATTCGCCAAAAGGCGGACGGTATTAAGGTTTCGATGCGTTCAAACGTCAATATCGACGTAGCCGAGATTGCAAAGACGTTTGGCGGCGGCGGACATTACCACGCGGCAGGCTTTACCTTCGGCGGTAGCTTTGAACAAGCCGTTGACACCGTACGCAAGTGCTTTTCGGAGATAGAAATATGAAATCGCCGAGCGGAATTATCGTAATTAACAAGCCGACGGGCATCACCTCGCACACCTGCATTGCAAAGCTTCGTTGGCTTTTAAAGGAAAAAAAGATAGGGCATTGCGGCACGCTTGACCCCATGGCATCGGGCGTGCTTCCGATAATGGTCGGCTCTGCCGTTAAGGCGAGCGAGTTTCTTGTCGACCACGATAAGCGTTATTACGCGGGCGTTGAGCTTGGTATGACAAGCGCGACCGAGGATATTCTCGGCGACATACTAACCCAAGAGGTCGGAGTTATGCCCACCTTCTTAGAATTTTCCGAAGCGGCAAAAAGCTTCGAGGGCGAGATAATGCAAACTCCCCCGATGTTTTCGGCGTTAAAGGTTGACGGTGTTAAGCTTGTTGACCTTGCGCGCGAGGGTGTGACGGTTGAACGTAACGCAAGAAAGGTAAATATTTATTCTTGCGAACCGATTCAAAAGGACGGCGAATATTTTCTTGACGTGCGTTGCTCACGCGGTACGTACATCCGTACGCTTTGCGCGGATATCGGCAAGAAGCTCGGTTGCGGCGCCGTTATGAGCTCGCTTAACCGTTTGGAGGTCGGCGTTTTTACGATTGAAGATGCAATCCGCTTCGACGATCTTAACGATATGACGCTTGAAGAAATTCTTTCGCACCTTATCCCTATCGAAAAAATGTTTATGCATCTGCCCGAAGCAAGACTGGACGATTTTTACGACCGTCTTTACCGCCAAGGACAAAAGATCCGTCTTTGGAAGCTCAACGGCATCGAGGGCAACGTCGGCGACCTTTACCGTGTTTACGACGAAAACGGATTTTATTCGATCGGCGAGATAACCGAAATCGAAGGAAAAAAATATTTTTATCAGAAAAAGCTATTCAACTAACCTCTTTTAACATTTTTAGACATACGAATCTGCTATATTAATAGCAGATTCTTTTCTTTTCGGAGCTAATTATGGATTTACCGTCGGTTTTAAAGGCATATAAAAAAAGCAAGACAGTTTTTATCGATTTGAACGAGATAACGCCAAATCCATTGCAGCCGCGCCGTTTTTTCGATAAATCAGACCTGCAATCACTTGCGAGCAGTATAAAAAACTGCGGTCTTATTCAGCCGATCGCCGTCAAGCGTATCGACACCCCAAGCCGCGAGCTGAAATACGAAATCATCGCAGGTGAACGGCGCTGGCGTGCTTGTAAAATGGCAGGAATAAAGGAAGCTCCCTGCATTGTTTTCGAAACCGACCAATCGGGCTCTGCAATAATGGCGCTTGTCGAGAATCTGCAAAGGAGCGACCTTTCCTTTTTCGAGGAGGCGTTGGCGATGCAAACAATTTTGAAGGTTACCGAAATGCCTCAAAGCGAGCTCGCGCATTCGCTTTCAATATCTCAATCCACTCTTTCAAACAAGCTTCGCCTTTTACGCCTTTCCGAGCGAGAGCGACTTATTGCCGTAGAAAACAGCTTTTCCGAACGTCATTGCCGCGCATTGGTACGCATCGATTCCGAGCAAGAGCGTTTACCGATACTGCAATCGATAGTATCAAAAAAACTAACAGCGCCCGAAGCCGAAAAGCTTGTAGAAGAGCATTTTAACGGCAAAACCGAACGGATGATCCCCCATAAAAAGAAAAATCCTACCTTGAAAGGTAAGATAGGCAATATGAAGCTGCTTTACAACACGCTCGATAAGGCGGTTTTAATGCTTAAGACATCGGGCTACAACGCAAGCTGGGACAAGCAGGAAAGCGACGGCGCTTTGGTTGTTACGATTTGTGTTAAGAAATAGCCTTCTATGATCAAAATTCATATCATAAAACCAATAGTTGAAATTGTCTCCGCTTTGTGTTAAAATAAAGCAAAGTGAGGTATTATATGGATTTTGAATACGTAATTCTTGATTTTATACGAAATAATATGTCTTGCGCATTTCTTGATTATTCGATGCAGGGAATCTCGTTTCTCGCAAACGTCGGATGGATTTGGATCGTTTCCGCGGTTGTTTTGCTTATCATCCCGAAAACGCGAAAAATAGGACTTGCCGTTGCTTGTGCGCTGATCTTCAGTCTTATCATCTGCAACATAACGATAAAACCCATCATAGCGCGTGTCCGCCCTTATGATCTGCGCGAGGGTATCGAGCTGATTATTGCAAGGCCGACCGATTTTTCCTTCCCGTCGGGACACACCTCGATTTCGTTTGCAGGCGCGATCCCGATGCTGATGTACAACAAAAAAATCGGCATCCCCGCATTGATCCTTGCGATAATCATCGCGTTTTCGCGACTTTACCTTTACGTCCATTTCCCCACCGACGTGCTTGGCGGCATGATCGTCGGCTCGATCTGCGGCGTTTTGGGATATTTTACATCTAAGTTCATTTACAAACGCTTTATAAAGAAAGAAGTAGCATAGCAGCTACTTCTTTTTTATTACAATATTTCTTTAAGCTTTGAAATAACCTCATCGGTGTTGAGTATGAAAGTGTTATTGGAATTAAATTCCTCTGCCGAAGCATTGGTGAGCTTCGCGCTTTGCGCTTGATAATTCAAATCGCGGTTGTCACACGGCACACGGAAATGGTTTCCTATATCTACCGCACGGGCTGCCTCCTCGGCCGTCAAAAGCGTTTCATATCGTTTTTCGCCGTGACGTATGCCGATGTACTTAATATCGCTCTTTTCGCCGCCATAGAGCGCGCAAACCGCCTCCGCAAGCGTATTAAGCGTACACGCAGGCGCTTTTTGAACCATAATATCACCGTTTTCGGCATTTTGGAAGGCATACACCACCAAATCGACCGCCTCGTCGAGCGACATAATAAAGCGTGTCATATCGGGGTCGGTCACCGTTATGGGCGAATTGGATTGAATCTGCTCGATCCAAAGCGGGATAACGCTTCCTCTGCTACCGATAACGTTGCCGTAACGGGTGCAGCACATAACGGTTTTTACGTCCTTTGAAAGACGTGCCTTTGCGATAACTATCTTTTCCATCATCGCCTTGCTCATACCCATTGCGCTCACGGGATAAGCCGCCTTGTCGGTTGAAAGACAGATAACCTTTGAAACACCGCAAGCGATTGCCGAATCAAGAACGTTTTCGGTACCGAGAACGTTAGTTTTTACTGCTTCCAACGGAAAAAATTCGCACGAAGGCACCTGCTTCAACGCCGCGGCATGGAAAACCATATCAACGCCGTTCATCGCTTGGTCGAGCGCTTGACGGTCGCGCACGTCACCTATATAAAATTTAAGCTTTTTAAAATACTCGGGCATTTTTTCGCGGAACAGCCGTCGCATATCGTTTTGCTTTTTCTCATCGCGTGAGAAAATACGTATTTCGCCGATTTCCGTCGGCAAAAACCGTTCTGCGACCGCATTTCCGAACGAGCCGGTGCCACCGGTTATAAGAAGGGTTTTATTAGTAAACATATCGCTTACCTCCAATTGAGATATTACACTAACGTAACAAAAAAGTCAAGGTTTCGCACCTTGACTTTTTATATGCTTGCATTTTTTTGAGGGATAATATTAATACAAATATCCCTGACGGTAAAGCAATTCTGCGCCCAAAACTGCGCCGCCTGCCGCACCGCGGAGAGTGTTATGGGAAAGGCAAACGAACTTGTAATCGAAAATGGTGTCTTCACGAAGTCTGCCGATCGAAATACCCATACCGCCGTATAGATCACGGTCAAGACCGGTCTGAGGACGGTTATCCTCTTCAAAATAGGTGAGGAACTTTTCGGGTGCGAGGGGAAGCTCAAGACGTTGCGCTTCGCCGACGTATTCTGCCCAAGCAGTCTTGATTTCTTCGATGGTGGGCTTGTTTTCAAAGCTTACCGAAACAGCCGCAAGGTGTCCGTCGGATGCGGGAACACGAATGCACTGTGCCGAGATAACGGGGGTGGTTGCGTTAACGATCTCGCCGTTTTCAACGGTACCCCAAACCTTAAGGGGCTCTTTTTCGCTCTTTTCTTCTTCGCCGCCGATAAAGGGGATTACGTTATCAACCATTTCGGGCCAGGTTTCGAAATTCTTGCCTGCGCCGGAGATTGCCTGGAAGGTGGTAACGTTTACTGCCTTGATGCCGTACTTACGAAGCGGCTCAAGCGCGGGAACGTAGCTTTGAATAGAACAGTTGGGCTTAACCGAAATAAAGCCCTTCTTGGTGCCAAGGCGTTCCTTTTGTGCTTCGATAACTGCGGTGTGGGCAAAGTTGATTTCGGGGATGAGCATAGGCACGTCTTTTGTACCGCGGTTTGCCGAGTTGTTGGAAACAACGGGGATTTCTGCCTTCGCATATGCTTCTTCAAGCGCCTTGGTAGCATCCTTGGACATATTAACCGCACAGAAAACAAAATCAACGTGAGGCTTAACGCTTTCGATATCCTCTGCGTTAAGAACTACCATATTTGCGATCTTTTCGGAAATGGGGGTCTTCATCATCCAACGGCCCTTAACCGCTTCTCCATAGGTCTTGCCTGCGGACGAGGGGCTTGCGATAAGCGCGGTGAGGTCGAAATAGGGGTGATTTTCAATAAGGGTAATGAATCTCTGGCCAACCATACCGGTTGCGCCGATGATTCCTGCTCTGATCTTCTTCATAAAATACCTTCTTTAGGAAACTAATTATATCAAATCTTTATAAATACCGGGGATGCTTCCTTCGATAACGGTAGCACCCGACATTTTGTTGTAGAAATCAACAGGGCCTGCGCCGCCGATTATTGCATAACCGTATCCTTCATCTCGCATCGCTTCCATACAGCGAAGGAAGAGCGCGCCGCCGATACCCTTGCCGCGTTGAGTTGCATCAACACCGGTGGGGCCGAAGAAATCCTTATAGGTGCAATCATAGCCTGCAAAGCCTAATATTTTCTTTTCGTTAACGTCGTAAGCGATAAAGCAGCTTACGGGATGTCTTGTAAAAGCGGCGGAAATTTCATCTGCCCAGCCATCGTGAAAATGCTCACGGACCCATTCAACGACCTTGGTCTTGTTGGGAGTCATAGGGCGAATGATCTTAATGCCTTTATCTTCGAGCTTCTTGTAAAGTGCGGTGCTATCGGGCAATTCGTAAAGTTTAACGAGCATATCGGGCATAATACAGTCCTCCGTACGTTATAATTTTAAAGTCAAAGAACTGCTGCCGTTTAAAGCAGCAGTTCCTTTATTGAAATCTTATTTGGTTTCGGTCTTTTCTACGTAGGTAAGCTTCATGGTGGTGAACTTCTTGAGGAATGCGTCAACAGCTTCGTTATTGGATGCAACCTTGGTGCCAACGATGTTGAGGGTAAGGCTGGAGGTCTTCGCGAAGTTGTTCATAATGGGGAGAAGCGTATCAAGGTTCTTGTTACCGTCGAGGTTAAGAGTCTTGAGGGTGGTGAGCTTACCGATAGCGTCGATATTGGTGATATCGTTATCGGAAAGGGTGAGAGCGGTAAGCGAGGTAACCTTTTCGAGAGCTGCGATATCGGTGATCTTGTTACCTGCGAGGTTAAGGGTGGTGATAACGGTCTGAAGCTCTGCCTTGGAGCTGTTAGCGTCAGCAGCCGCGCCGCTTACGTCGGTAATAGCGTTATCGTTAAGGGTAAGAGTGGTGAGCTTTTCGCAGCCTTCAAGACTGGGAACTGCGGTAAGAGCGTTGCCGTGAGCGTCAACAGAGGTGAGCTTCTTAAGTCCCTTGATAACGAGCTCGGTAAGCTCGCTCTTCTTAGCTTCTTCTACCTTTTCTTCGTCCTTCTTGTCTTCGTCCTTCTTGTCGTCCTCTTCCTCTTCTTCATCGAAGTAGATGTTAAGAGTAGCGAGCTCGGTACAGCCGGAAAGATCAAGCTTGCCGGTAAGAGCGTTGTCGTAAGCGTTGATGGTAGCGAGCTTTACACAGCCGTTAAGACCGTTGAGGTCTGCGACCTTGTTGTTGTAGATCTTAATCTCAGTAAGCTCGTCAAGCTTGCTGAGATCGCCGATAGTGGTGATCTCGTTGTTGTAAACGTTGATAGAGGTGAGCTTGGTGCAGTTTGCAAGTGTGCTGATATCGGTGATCTTGTTGTCGTATGCATCAAATCCGGTAAGAGCGGTAAGCTTGCTGAGATCGCCGAGAGTAGCGATTTCGTTGTCGTAAACCGAAAGAACCTCGAGCTTGGTGCAGTTTGCAAGTGCGCTGATATCGGTGATATCGTTATCGTATGCATAGAAGTTCTTAAGCTCGGTGCAACCGGAAACAGCGCTGATATCGGTAATGTGGTTATCCGAAACTGCAAGACCGGTAAGAGCGGTAAGCTTGCTGATCGAGTTGAGGTTTTCAACACAGTTGCTGTTCATGGTAAGCGATTCAAGCTTAGTCATGTTTTCCACTGCGGAGATATCAACGATAGCGTTACCTGCGACGTTAAGGCTTTCGAGGTTGGTAAGAGCTGCAATCGCGCTGATGTCAACAAGACCTGCGTGAGTGTGCTTTTCTTCCTCTTCTTCCTTGGATTCATCCTTGGATTCATCGGTAGATTCGTCGGTAGATTCGTCGGTAGATTCTTCGGGTTCCTCTTCGGTAACTCTTTCGCCCATCTGAACGAGGGTGAGATCGGTAAGACCGGTCATAGCGGAAAGAGCGTTGAGGTCGGTAATAACGGTGTTACCGATGTCGAGCTTCTTAAGATTTTCGAACTTTTCAATGCCGGTAAGGTTGGTAATACCGGTATATTCGAGAGACATCTGCTCGAGCTTGGTGAGAGAAGAAAGCTGATCGAGCTTCTTGAGGTCGGTAAGAGCGGATGCCTTGAGCACGCTGTCAAAGGTAACAGCTTCGCCCATGCCGTACATAGCGTAAAGCTGGGTGTAGTAGCAAGCTTCCTGCATCTGGGAAACCTCTGCGATGTCGAAGGTGCGGAGAACACGAAGGTTCTTGAACGCGATAATATCTTCAACCTCGGAAACGGGATAGTTAACAAGTACGTACTGGCCTTCCTTGGGCTGTTCTTCGCTGTCAGCGATAATGCCGTCGGTAGCTTCCTTGTAACCGAGCATTACAACAGGGGTTGCATATGTAGCGTAGCTGTTCTGGGCATCGTTACCGATAGACCAGTAGTAAACAAGGGATTCAACCTTGTCGATATCTTCCTGAGTAATATCGCGCATGCTTTCATAACCGAGAGCGGTTGCGTAAGCCTTTGCGAAGTTTTCATCCTCGAACTGCCTGTAAGGAGCATCGATATTGCCGATATATTGGCAAGCAGTAATAATAATTGCTGCTAAAAGTGCAATACAGAGAACGGCACTGATAATGATCGTTCTTCTCTGTTTTGCGATGATCTTGTTGCTCATTTTAAAAATCCTCCGGATTATACGATTAGATTTTAACGATTAGATTCATTGTATCACAGATAAACACGTTTTGCAATAGTAAATTTCGTTTGTTTGCCTTGCAAACCCGATTTATCCTTGGTTTTCGTTCTTATCTTCAATAAGTTTCACAAAAATATCGCGATTGCTTTCCCAAGCCGACTGCAAGCGTCCGTATTTAATGGTTTCGCTGTCGGGCGCACGGCGGATGCAAAGCACGGTATTGGGCGAAAGCTTTTCAAATCCCGCAAGGCCGTCAACGTCAAGCGACGAGAGATAGATACCGCAGCCGCCGATCACACCCTCGGGCATATTATCCTTGCCGAAAACCTCTTCAAAAGAAGCAAGCTTGTCGTGCTCAACGCAGATGTCAAAAAGCTGCTTATCGAGAAGGAATATCATCGAATCGCCTGCAAAAAGCTCGGTTTCAAACTCTTTTACAGCCAAGGTATTCGATTCCGTCGGGTCGAGCGAGGTCATATTGCCCTCGAGCATAATGCTCGTTATGTCAAAAAGCACGTCTTCCTTATCCGCAAACGAGGTAAAGGTCGATTCAAAGCCCTCCTCCGCCTCTGTCAAAACCTTATTAAAGCCGCAATACATAACGTCGATATCGTTAACTACCTTGTCCTTATCGCGGTATTTGATAAGCTTTACAAACGTTTTGCGGTTGCCTTCCCAATCCTCCTGCGTTCTGCCGTATGAGATCTGATCCTTCTCGGGCGAACGGCGGAGACAAAGGATCGCAGTATCGGGGAAATTTTCGATACCCGAAAGCGAATAAACGTCAAGATCCGACACGTAAACGCCGTAAATAACGCCTTTTTCGTCCTTGACGTTGTTTACGGGCATATCGGCATCGTCGATTATCTCCTCAAGCGGAGTAAGCAGTCCTTCTTTAAGACAGATATCGAAATAATATTTATCGAGCGCATAGATAGAAGCATCACCTGCGCGGATCTCGGTCTGGAAGCGTTGAAGCGCTTGATTGTTGTAATCGAGATTAACCGTTCCGCCCTGACCGTTCGACAGCTTATCAACCGTGATATCGAGAAGACTTATCGAAAAATCGCCGTCGTCGTTGTAATCGTCCGAAAAATCCTTGAGCGTCGTTTCTATCCTGTCGATCGCCTCGGACGAAAGATACATCGGGCCGACGTGAAGAATATTAACGTCGGGGCCGCTTGTCGACACAAGCTGGATCACGCTGATTACCACGAAGATAATCATCATTCCGCCGAATATGATCATCCACTTGCTGTGATACCAGATATTCTCAAGCCATTCGGAAAACGACAGCTTTTCGTTTTGTTCTTTATTTTCCATAATAATCTCCGTATTTTTATCTGTAATGAACCGTTCTCTTTATAATAACACAAGCACGCGTTTTTGGCAAGTAGTATCGCGTTTTGTGCACACTTTATTTACAATTAAAAGCGGTTTTTCGCATTTTACTGCCGAATTAAAACCTCTTGCCTCAAAATCTTTGACAAAAAACAGATTTCGGCTTATAATGTACGTACGAAAGGAGGAATGCCTTTATGGGATTTAAGGTGCGCATAGAGATCGACCCAGACTGCGACGAGGAAATAATTATCCGATGCCGCAATATGTCCGAGGAAGCGATGCGTATTGAGTCTGTCGTTTCAGCTCTCGAAGCAAGCGAGATGGAATTGGAGCTGGGCGAAAAGCTTCATTTTGTAAAGATAAGCTCGCTTTTGTTTTTCGAAACCGTCGGAAGCAAGACCGCCGCACACACGGTAGACAGAATGTATTATACCGATCTCAAGCTTTACGAGCTTGAAGAACGGCTGCCCAACAGCTTTATGCGGATTTCCAAATCCTGCATAATCAACGTAAACGCGGTGTCCTCCATACATAAAGAAATCACAGGAATATGCGAGGCATTCTTTCGCAACACACCGAAAAAGGTATACGTATCGCGAAGCTATTATAAGCCGTTCAAGGAAAAAATCAATGAAACGAGGTTGAAATGATGAAATCCACGATAAAAAAAGCTTTTTGGGGCGTTTTACTGCTTTTAACCGCCACCGCGCTTATAATTTACGGTATGGGCATCGGCCCCGAGGCTTTCGGAATGCCGCTGTATAAGTTAATATTTTCTGCCGTTCTTGCCGCCTTGATAGTTTCAAAAATAATTTTCTCGGATACCGTTCGCGAGCGTTTTAAGATCTTCTTCCTTCTCGCGTTGCTTTTTATGCTGCTCGAAACGGAAATCGCGGCTTGGGCAAATCTTCCCGACGAAAACATTATCAACAATTGGTTCGTTTTAATTGCGGGTATCGTTGCCGACAAAGCGTTTAATTTTCTTATCCCCAAAAGAACGAAAAAGGAGCATAGCAACCGTTTTTCCAACGCAGTCCATTATATCGATGCAAGCAAAACGTCAAAAAGCAGTGTATATAACCGCATGGGCAATACCGAGGTCTACTATCAAAACGCAGAGCTTGCCGACCCTTCGGTCGAGCTCGAGCTTGAAATTTCCAACAAAATGGGCAACACTTCGGTTTACGTCCCCTCCGATTGGGTCGTCGACAACAAGATAAGCAACCATATGGGCAACGTTGAAGTACGCGAAAATACCGGTTGCGGTATCACCCTTGTTCTCAAGGGCACAAACAAAATGGGCAACGTCGAGGTAATATAAAATATAAAGCTCTCCGAAGTTTATCCGGAGAGCTTTTCTTATAGCTCAACAACCTTAGACAAGGTGACACCAACGGGCTCGCGTATAACGATATCAGCGCGGTCGTCAAAGGGCGTCGCATCGCGGTTTATAAGCACGATATGCTTGCCGTTGAAATAATTTATAAGTCCTGCGGCAGGATAAACGGTAAGCGACGTGCCTGCAACGATAAGCAAATCGGCTTTACCGATTGCATCAATCGCCCCCTCGAGCGTTTTTGCATCGAGCGGCTCCTCGTAAAGCACAACGTCGGGCTTTACAAGTCCTCCGCATTCGCAAACGGGCGCTTCCTTTGAGGAATTAACAAGCTCCTCCGAAAAGAACTTGCCGCAACGGATGCAATAATTGCGCTTTGTGCTGCCGTGAAGCTCGAAAATGTTTTTGCTTCCCGCCATTTGGTGAAGTCCGTCGATATTCTGGGTTATGACCGCCTTTAATTTGCCCTGTTCTTCAAGCCTTGCGAGCGCATAATGCGCCGCATTGGGACGCACGTCCTTTGCGATCATCATTTCGCGGTAAAAAGCATAAAACTCGTTCGGATGCTTTTTGAAAAAGCTGTGCGAAAGCATTATTTCGGGCGGATATTCAAACTTCATACTGTAAATTCCGTCCTCGGAGCGGAAGTCCTTCAATCCACTTTCTGTTGAAACTCCTGCGCCCCCGAAGAAAACGATATTTTCGGCTTCGTCAATATATTGCTTTAATTTATCTATCACGCTCAAACACATCCTTTCGCTTTTATTATATATCGCTTTGACCATTTTTTCAAGCAGATTAAAAAATCCTTGACAAGTTTTTTATGCACGTTTATAATTATAGTGTTATTCTTTTAAGGAATTAAAAAATATGCAGGAATTTTTACACGCTCTTGAGCATTCGGCGATCGAATCGCTCATGATGCTTCCCTTTTTGGCGATCGCATTTTTTATACTTGAATATATCGAAGCCAAGGTTGAAGAAAAGAGCTCTGCCGTTATCGAAAAAGCAGGAAAAGCGGGCCCCTTCGCAGGTGCTCTGCTCGGACTTATTCCGCAATGCGGATTTTCGGTTATCGGCTCGAACTTTTATGCAAAACGCATCATAACCCTCGGTACGCTTATCGCAATATACCTTTCCACCTCGGACGAGGCTCTGCTCGTTATGCTCACCAAGCCGAACAGAATTTTAGACATCCTCACCGTTTTGGGAATAAAGCTTGCAATTGCGCTTGTTGCGGGTTACGTTATCGACCTTTTCCTTCGAAAAAAGGCAAAATCCGATGAATGTCACCACCGTCACCATCACGACGACAGCTGTGACGATGAGGAGCTTATCGGCGAAGAGCATTGCTGCTCTCACACCGATTGGAAGGCTATTATCAAATGCACGGCAAAGCGCACGATTTCGGTGTTTGCCTTCCTTTTTGCCGCAAACCTTGCACTCGGCTACGTTATCGAGCTTATCGGCGAGGCAAGATTGCAGGAAATTATGCTTACAGACAGCATTTTCCAACCGCTTCTTACCGCGCTTATCGGTCTTATCCCCAACTGCGCCCCCTCGGTCATTCTTGCCGAGCTTTATATCGAAGGCGCGATCAGCCTCGGCTCGGTAATTTCGGGACTTTGCACCGGTGCAGGTGTCGGACTTATCGTTCTCTTCCGCGTTAACCGCGGTGTTAAATCAAACCTCGGTATTGTAGCATTGCTCTACGTTATCGGCGCTCTTTCGGGCGTTGCCGTTCAAGCGGTACAATATTTGCTCTAAGCCTTGACAGCACCCCTCACGCGTGATATAATACATTAACCGTCTACTATAACAGACGGCGCATTTGCGGTATTGCCGCAGGAAAGAAAGGATATGTTATGAAAATGACCAAGAAAATTCTCGCAGCTCTTTTGGTAGCTTGCTCTCTCTTCGCGCTTGTAGCGTGCGGCGGTAGCGACAATTACACAAAAGGCACCATTGAAAACAACGTTTACACCAACGAATGGGCTGATATGAAGTTCGAGCTCGACGACACCTGGAAGAAGGGCTCTGACGCAGATTTCAAGAGCTATGAAAACGAAAATACCGATTGCGGCCTTATCGCAGGTATCGCTACCGAAGGCAGACAGTTGGCAATCGCTTTCGAAAAGAACCCCTTGGGTCTCTATGATGAAGAATCCTACCTCAACAACGTTAAAAAAGGCATGAACGAAGCTGTTTCCGGCTATAGCTTCGGCGAATACTACACCAAGAGCATCGCAGGTAAAGACTACCTCGGCGTGGACGTTTCCCTCACTCAGGGCAGCGTTACCGTTTATCAGTCGTTCTTCACCAAGCTTCACGACGGCAAGTTCATCAGCATCGTTGTTACCAGCCTTGTCGGCAAGGAAGAGATCAACTCCGTACTCGCTAAGATCACTACCCTTAAATAATCATATTCACCTATAAAAAAAGAGCAGAGAATCGTCTCTGCCCTTTTTTGTTATATAACCGTTTGTGTCGATATAAAATATGCGCCTGCATCGACAAGCTTTTTTTCGCTGCCGTCGAGGGATCTTCCGTCCTGCTTCAGCGACATCACCGCGCCGATAACGTTGCCCTCGCTTACTATCGGAGAAAGATAGTTCACAACGCCCTCCTGCTCGGTAACCTTGATCTGTGCCGAATTGTTTTCTCTTGAATAGCTCCGTCTTGTGGATAAAACGCCTGAAAGCCCGTTTGAGATCGGCTTTTCAACGTAATCCTTCCTCGGCACGCCCGAAACCGCCACAACGCTGTCGCGGTCACATATAGCGATAGGTATGCCGCTCGTTCGGTTTATCGCCTCGGCATATTCCGCCGAAACACGACTCAATTCCCCCACGGGCGAATATTTTCGGAACACCACGCTCCCGTCGGTCTCGGTGTATATCTCCAACGGATCGCCCTCGCGTATCCGCATCGTCCTTCTTATCTCCTTGGGAATAACCACCCTGCCCAAATCGTCAATTCGACGTACAATCCCTGTGGCTTTCATATATAAATTTCTCCTTTAATTTCAAATCGTGATGTTATTATTTGTAACTTACGGAGAAATATACCGCATATATTTACTTTTGGAACGAAATATGATATAATAAATTAAAGGCGGTGAGTATATGAGAAGTTTTTGGAGTTACATTACAAATGGTAAATATTCTATTGGTTGCACTGGACAAACCGTATATTTGTACGATGAAAACAACAATGAAATAACAAAATTCAAAGATATAAAATACGCTTACACACCTATGTTTTCTCCTGACGGAAAATCATTTTTAGTCAAATCAACCGACGGCAGACTCGCGGTTTACTCTCTTGAAACCTTTTCATTAATAAAAAAATTTCGTTTTTCAAAAGTCAACTTTTCACAAGATGATGGATTTTGTTTTTCACCAGACGGAGCATTGTTTTTAAATATAGAACGCCACAATGGAACAGCAAGTCTTATAATAGCTATTTATAATACAGATGATTTTTCGCTTGTAAAACAAGTTTTGTTAAACAATAATATGACTATCACCCATATTGAATACGACCATTCTACAAATGATTATTATGTTTTAGGATTCATTAGCGAAAATAGATTTGTTGCAAAATTTATAGATTACGAAATTAAAAACATCACATACATAACCGAAAAAGAATTTAAGTTTTATTCGGCATATAAAGATTCGCAAATGAGTGGTTTTTCGACAACATCATTTGAACTTGCAGGATTAGACCAAGATACACTTAAAGAAATGAATCATACTTTTGCAAAATTGTATATGTATCATAATAAGACAACGGAGTGATTTCACTCCGCTGTTTCTTTATATCTATTTACCACACTATGTATCACAACACAAAACCTGTCAATTGGTGTCAATGTTGTCAGCAAGGGGTCGCCCTCGCGTATACGCATCGTCCGTCTTATCTCTTACGGAATAACAATGCGCCCAAGGTCGTCGATTCGACGTACAATCCCTGTGGCTTTCATATATAAATTCTCCTTGTTTTTACATTTGTGGTGTTATTATTGGAAAAACGGTGAGATTTATTCCGACAATATTGACTTTTCTCAAGACGCATATTATACTAAAGATAGTTATCTACTTGTCAAATATCAATAAAACAAGCAGGGGGTCATTATGAAAAAAAACATTCTTTTACTTTTAACAGCTATTTTGCTTATTGTGTTTTGCTCTTGCGACAAAGGCGATATAATCGAATCAAGGCTTTCACATACCTGCGACCAAATACTTTGCGAAGGTTATGACGACGACGGCAACCAATACGAATTAGTGGCTAACCAAAAAGAAACATCGCTTGGTTACGAAATTACCGTAGGCGTTATCAAGAACAACGAATGGTTGTATCCTTTGTCCACCGAGTTTCCTTTTTTGGGCGAAGACGGCCTTTTCCACGTCAGTTGCCCTATGGGAAGCAAATCTGGAAGCAACTTATCTCAACACACCGAAATAAGAAAAGCAATAAGGTTCATCGATAACGGTACATTTGTAATGGACTCGTATAACAATCGCAACACGACCGGATGGAAATTATATAACCACTACTATATCTTCTTCAGTTGCGCCAACTTAAAAAGCCTTACCATCGACTGCGATAAATCTACATTAATTTTCCGCAAATCCAATTATCATACCCGCGACATAATCACAGATAACGGAAACATTATTATGTATACGGAAACATCTGACACTATTTCTGGTTGGCTCGAAGACAAGGTGTTCGATTGGCAACTCTTGAACACTAAAACATTGCAAGTGTCCAAAATCGCTTCCCGTGTTTCTGGTGTTTGTCCCGAAGGTGCGGTTTCGGAGAATTTGTTTTTTGCTTCTGATAAACATTTCTACAACACAAATGCACAAAAAGTAATCAATCTTTCTGAATATAACATTGATATGTTTTCTGGTAGCAACATCTACTTCGAAAACGGAAAATGCAACTTTGAAGCAAAAAACAAACTGGGCACAAATTTTAGCATAACCATTGATAAATCAGGAAATGTTATCGAAGAAGTTCAAAAGTAATATTCATACCGCTTGAATTTGTTTTTGTCTTCACTATTACATATATACGATTGCATTCGAAACACACTAAATTTGCTTATACGTACTAAAAAACCGCTACAGCTTTGTAGCGGTCTTTTATGCCCATTCACTACACTACGATATGTATAATTTCGGAAAGTGACACTGTTGTATATTATTCTCCTTGTTTTTACATTTGTGGTGTTATTATTTGTAAAAACGAAGAGGTTTATGCAAGGGATTTACTTTCGGGTTAGTTTGTGATATAATGAACTAAAGGCGGTGATTTTGTGAAGGAAATCAAAACTAACATTCCTGAATATGATGGTGCTATCGAACTCGTATGGGATGATAATTTTAAAATCAAAACCTCAACACCATACGATACGATTACCATAGAAGCAAATCGAGACGGACTTTTGTCCTTGGCACGCCACTTGCTATTGTTGGCGCAAGAAGAAGTTCCAAGCGGTTCTCATTTTCATTTGGACGAATTTAATTCGCTTGAAAATGGTTCTGTTGAATTAATTATTTCTAAAAACGAAGAATTATAATATTCATAAGCGAGGTGAATTTCACCTCGCTTTTATTCTTTCCATCACACTGCATATTGACAAACAAGCACATTTTATTTATACTATAAAAAACGCAATAGAAGGAAGATGCATATTATGAAACGCTGTAAGGCTTTGGTTGCTTTTATATTACTCGCATGCGTTTGCTTTGGCTTGTGCGCGTGCGGCTTCAGCGAAGAGGATATTGTCGGAAGTTGGAAATGCTCCTACGTTTACGGCACCAAAAAGGACAAGTTTGACGTTACCTTTACTCTTTCCGACGACGGAAATTACTCAAAGACCGTTATCAAGAACGGCGAAGAGAGCGATACCGAGCAAGGCACTTACGAGATCGTAAACAGCAAGGTTCACCTTTACAAGGACGGCGACAGATTCGGCACCGTTACCACCTATGAATATTCCTATGGCAGACTGGTAAACAACGGTCACATATTCAAAAAAAGTCGGTTAAATCAATAAAAAGGTGTTGCGATATGCAACACCTTTATTTTTATAGCTTCGCAAGTATTTCCGAAGCGTTTGTGTCGGGCTTGACCTTCGGCATAATTTCTGCGATATTGCCGTTTTCGTCTATAATAAACGTTGTACGGACTACTCCCATCGATACCTTTCCGCACATCTTCTTTTCCTGCCAAACGCCGTAAGCGTTGATTGCCAAAAGCTCGGGGTCGGACAGAAGAATGAAGGAAAGGTTAAACTTTTCGGCAAACTTTTTGTGCGATGCAACGCTGTCCTTGCTTATACCGATAACCTCGACGTTCTTTTCGGTAAATCCCTTGTATGCATCGGCAAATGCGCACGCCTGACGGGTGCAACCCGGTGTGTTGTCCTTCGGATAGAAATAGAGCACGACCTTTTTGCCCAAAAAT
The DNA here is from genome assembly GCA_017561145.1 of Clostridia bacterium. Lineage (GTDB taxonomy): Bacteria > Bacillota > Clostridia > Oscillospirales > CAG-382 > Coliplasma. The sequence continues at coordinate 29,500 of JAFZDO010000015.1, forward strand.
CTCGAAAGCGAAATCTCCTTTCCGTCCTTATCATAAAGTGTAAAATCAGGGGCTTTCATTCCAACTTCGATCATTTTTAACTCCTTTAAAATTCAATAAGTATTGCCCGTACGGGGGCTCCGTCCGCACCGCCTAAATTGATCGGCGCGGCATTGAGAAAATAAACGCCGTCGGGCACGTCGGACAGCCTTATACCCTCAAGCAAAACTATATTCTCGGAAAGCAACCGCAAATGAACCTGCATCGGCGCGTCGATGGGGCCTACGGTTTGTGATTCGTTACCGACAAGGTCGATCCTCGCTTCGGCAAAAACCTCCGCCGCTTCAAGCGTAACGGTGGCTTCGCCCTTTATAAGTATCTTTTTGCGGGCATCTATGTTCAGCTTCTTTGCGTTTTCGAGCATTTTTACTGCATCATCTGCCGTAACGTCGCCGTGGTGGCTTACAACGTAAGCAAGCCCGACGAATCTGCTTAAGTCTATATTATCGACCGTTTTGCCGTCTTTAATAAAATGGCTCGGCGCATCGATATGCGTGCCGTTGTGTGCACACATAGAAAACGCGGTCAGATTATAAAGGTCACCGTTTTCTATCGAACAGACGGCATCCTTCTTCGGTGTCGGGTCGCCCGAAAAAACCTCGCAAGAGAAGACCTCTTGTGAAATATCGTATATCCTCATAATACCTCCTGCCGCATTATCTTTGATTATATTATGCCGTTTTATATGTGATTTGTCAACAAAAAAATGCACCTTAAGGGCAATCAGCCTTTAAGGTGCATATCTTTTTTAAAGCCGGGGTTTAGACTTTTTGCGAAGCTTGAATGCGATCGTAAGGGATGCGATCGCAACAATAACGAAAATTATTCTGCCGGAGCTGTCGCCGGGAACGGGAACGGTTTCGTTATAAAATTCGATCTTTGCCGCGCCGCTTACCTCGGCATAAAGCTTTTCCTCATCACCGGTAACGACAACCGTTATTTCGTATACGGTTTCGTCGTAGGTATAGGTCGCTTCGTCGCCGACGACCTCACTCACGGTGAATTTATAGGTGCCTTCCTCTCTAAATTTGATAGGATCGAAGCTAAAGCTTCCGTCTTCCTTGCTCTTCGCCTCGCCGATAATATTGCCGTCTACATCCTTCAAGCAGAAGGTAAAATCGGATGCGAGCTGACCGTCGAGATACTTAACGCCCGAAAATTCGACGCTTACGGGGCCGGGAGTTTTCGCCTTGGGAGGATCGATAACGGTGGTTTGGTTTCCGTTGTAATCGAGCTCGGTCTTGCCGTTGGTGGGATAAGGACTGCCGAATGCGAATCCGTCTTCATCGACGTCGAGCTCTACCTCGTAAACGAGCTTGTAATTATCGGCACGGAGAAGGGGCGCATCCTTAACGTACCAAGTCAACACGAAAATATCGCCGTTTTTATTTCCGACAACGTCTTCACCGCCGTCTGCGTAATCCTCGGGATCAACGATCTCTGCAATAACGGGAATTTCGTGAGTGGTGGGACGGTTTTCATCGATAAGCCAGCCGTCCTTTGCAGACCAGATTACCTTATCCAAAGCGGCGTCTACGACCTTGATGCTATCAAGATCGAGAATTGCCCACTTACTCATATAGTCGGTAACGGTAACGTTAAAATACATTGTGCTCGAAAGCATATCCAAGGAGTCGGTCAGCACGTCCGTAAGACCTTCGATACCTTCGGACTGAACGAAGAGCGCCTTTTCGTTGGTGATACCGCCGTCCATCCAATCGGAAGGCTCGTCGTAGTCAACAACGTAAACGTAAAGCACCTCGTCCATTGCCGCCAATTTTTCGGCAGCGGCAGTAGTACGTGCCACGCTGTCATCGTAGGTCACGTAACTGCTTTTGTAGATAGTGGAGTAGAAAAGCTCGGAAACAGCGGTTCCCTTTTCCTTATCGTACTTAACAAATGCACGTTCCGCAACAGAAATGGGATATTCGGTTCCTCTTGTAAGAGAAGAATATGCATAAACGTCGGTCCAGATCTGTTCAGCAAACGCGAAAAATTCGTCTTCGCTTACAGCGCCTTCTTCAAAAGTGCTCTTAAGCACGTCTTCGATAGACATATCGGCAAATCTGTTGCCGAATACAGCGGTAAACGCATCGGGAAGCTTATTTCCTAAGACAAGCGCACACTCGAAGGTCGATTTCGCAACCGAAAGCGCGCCGTACTCGGTCGACCAGGTCTTCCAATTTGCATCAAACGCTCTTGGGGTTTCGTCGGTATTGACGTTGCCGTCGGAAATGAATATAACGGTAACGTCGTCTAAGGTTTCATCGTGATTTTCGATATATTTTGCAACACCGCTAAGTCCTGCCTCGCAGTTGGTCGAAGAACGGCCGTAAAGCAGGTTGCCGGGCAGCTCACCCAAGGCGGCGGCAAGCTCTTCAACGGTTTCAACGTGAACGAGAACCTCGTTTTCGCCCATACCGAAAGCCATCAATGTCAAAAGGTTGTAACCGTTTCCGTCAAGCACCGATTCACCGATAGAGAGAATTGCCTCCTTCATTTCGGGCCATTCCTCATCCATCGAATAAGAGCCGTCAACCATAAGAATCGTTTCGTCGTGAGTTACTTTAACGCCCTCGCCGGGAACCTCAACAGAAACCTCAAAGCGACTGCTGTCCTTTTTGTTGGAAAGCTTCTTGGCTTCAAGCACGCCATCGTGGAAGGTAAGCTCCGCATCTGCGTAAACGGGGGTCTCGCCGACAGAAACGCCTACGAAGTTCTGAGAAACCTCACGACTTGTCTTAATACCGTCGCCGTTTGTATCCGCGGGCTCGGGTGCATAGAAATAAACGCCGCGTTCGAGCTTTTGAGTGCCCGATACCTCGACCTTGATATGACTGTTTTCAAAAGCATTGAATTTAAAGGTATAGCTGCTTGCTTCGCCAACCTTCACGGTTTCGAGAGTTTTGCCGTTGAGATATGTGTTTATAACTATATCATCATCTTCATCCGCGCCCTGATTCAACGCTACGTTTATTGTGACCTCATACTGATCCTCGGTGTTGTCCACCTTGCAGTTTAAAATATCAAGCTTTGTAATAACGATCTGGCCGTTACCCGCATCAACACCGGGAAGAGCCAACAAATAATCGACAAGTGCGTCGTGACGTACACGAACGTCCTCGTACACTGCGAAGGTTCGTTTGCCCTTTACGTCATAGCCTGCCTCGTCACTGATGTCGTGCACGGGCTGACCCCATTGGAAGTTATCGGTAACGCGATAGGTTCTGTCATATCTTAATTCGTCGGCAGACTTACCGTTTGCACTTGCCCAGATAGCCGCTTGTACCGCACTGATGATCTCGCCGCGTTTCATATCCTCGGCATATTCAAATCCGTTTTCGGCAAGGCTTGCCTTCATTTCCTCAAAAGTAACGTAAGGATAAGAATTTGACACGATAGCGCGTATTTTTCTCGCCTGCTCGGGAGTATAATATTCGCTTTCGTCAAGATTCATCTTTTTGTAATAGACGCCGTCTACTACCATTGTTTCAATATCACAGCAATAGGTAACGTCGTAATTGCTCTTGCCGAGCTCATACACACCGTTAGGTGTCCAGGTCGTGGCGTCATACTTATCGCTGTCGATAACAACAAAGGTCTGTGCAGCCTCTGTGCCGCCGATAAAATGTCCGGAAAATTCATAACCGTGGATAGGCTTTCTGAAGAGAGCCATATAGTTATATCCCTCGGTTCCCGCCGTTACGTCAACACTGACGTCTGCGCCGTACCACGTGTTGCCGTTGATTATTTCTGCGGCACTTACCGAAATAGCCGCTGTGCTTGTAATAATACAAAGCATAAGAAGCAAAGATAAAAGCTTTATTAACCTTTTCATTGTTTCTTTCTCCTTTTAAAATAAATATTTTCGCTCAGCTTATTTTATGCCTTGATGGTAACACATAACAATTGAAAAATATGTCATTTTATGTAGCAAGTTGAATTTTTTATCGTGCTTTGTTTGGTCATAAAAATATTGTAGCATTTTATTATGCTACAATATTACAATCATGCCAAGGAAATTTTTGCCATTTTTTATTTTTTCTTATTTTTAAAATAAAAAAAGCGTTTTTGCCCCCTTTTGACAGAAAAAAAGGCGGCATCAAAGCCGCCTTTTTATTATTATTTATTTACAGTTCGGATTACTTTAATGCGAGACTGAATGCTGTGTCGAGATTTTCTTCGGAAACTATAACGATGATGTAGTCAACAACGTTATCGTCGCCTTCGGCATACTGTGCGGTTGCGGAAAGGTTGATAGCAAGCTCACCGGATTTACCCAAAAGAACTTTACCGAATCTTTCAGCAAGGATGTCGCTGAAGGAGAGCGAAGAGTAATCACGATAGATGAGTGCGCTGGGAAGGTCAACGTCGGTACGGGTGGTATCGTCGATGAGCCAACGCTCTGCGATGCCGTTAAGACCGTCAGCGGTATCAACAGCGGTGAAGTAGTTGTAATCGCCGCTCTTCTTGTCTACGAACTTGTTGAGCGTGGAGATCTTGGAGGAGCCTGCGCCGTTGGTGCCGTATTCAAGCGAGAAGTTGGGAGTAGCGATAATGGTGTTTTCGGTGATCACGTTCTTATCAAGACCGCGGTATTTAACAAGGTTACCGCCCATGATGTTGGTGGAGGTCCAGGTGAAATCATCGAGAGTCTTGGGCGCTGCATCGGGGAAACGCTTTGCAACGGTGTTCATGATTTCAGCGTATGCAAGATATGCGCCGTAATCGGAAAGAGCACTGTCGGTCTCGCGGTAGATGCTGCCGTATTTAGCGATAGCTTCGGTATCTGCGGAAGCTTCCTTGAATACAGAAAGCAAGTCGATAACGGTTGCTCTGGTCTGAGTAAGAGTTTCGAGTGCCTGCTGATAGATAGTGCTGTTGGTTTCGCCAACAACGCCTTCAGGGAATACCGATGCATCCAAGGTGGTGGAATTGGGAACGAGAGCGTAAATAATTTCAACAGCCTGAGCACCTGCTCTGTCGTTGTAGTAGCTGGTTACGGTGTCGGAAACGTATTCACGGATCTTGCTGAGCTCGGAAGCAGTGTAGAGGTTAGCGCCGCTTGCATCTTCAACAAACTTGTCAAAGTAGAGTCTCGAATCAACGCCGATAGAAACGCTGTTGCCATCGAGAAGAGTATCAGCGGTTGCGTCCTTGTGAGCGATTACTTCGCGTTCGGGAGAAGCATTTTCCTTGCCTTCTGCCTTAGCAGAGATGCGAAGAAGAGTATCGCGGTTGTGAATATCAACCTCGATAACGTAATAGGTACCGTGTGCCTTGGTGGTAACTTCTTCAAGACCGCCGTTTACGAAAATAGTAGCGTTTTCTTCGCAGGTACCGTAAATAGCAACCGTGGTGGGTTCGATGTTTACCACGCCCTTAACAACGGGGACAGCGGTGGTTTTTTCGTCAACCGAAATTTCTTCGTCGCTGGTTTCGGCAGGGCCGGTTTCGGATTCTTCGAGGTTGAACGAAGGATCGTTATAGAAGTCGGGCACGTCCGACAAATCAACACACGACGCAAGCACGGCCGAGAGCATCATTACAAGGCCGAGCAAAATTGCCACCTTGCGGGTTTTACTAACATTCAATTTCATTACTTTTGCCTCACTTTATTAGTGATAATTATTAATCCAAACTGTTACATCCTACCGCCGCAAGATCGCGGCGGCAGGAATTTTTTACTGTAAATTATTCTTCAGCGTCTTTCTTTGCTTCTGCAATTACCTTTTGAGCAACTTCTGCAGGAGCTTCTTCGTATCTTACGAAGTCAAAGGTGTAGGTACCTCTGCCCTGAGTCATAGCGCGGAGCTGAACGGCGTAAACTGTCATTTCGGCAGAAGGAATTTCCGCTTCGATAACGGTGTAGCCCTTACGGGTGCTTTCGCTCATACCCATGATTCTGCCGCGGCGCTTGCTTACGTCACCCATAATATCGCCCGAGTAAGAGGTCGGGATGGTGCACTTGAGGTATCCAACGGGTTCAAGAATTACAGGGCTTGCCTTGGGAAGACCTTCCTTGAACGCAAGCTTCGCAGCGAGCTTGAAGGAGATTTCGTTGGAGTCAACGGGGTGGTAGGAGCCGTCGAAGAGGTCTGCCGCGAGGTTTGCCATGGGGAATCCTGCGAGAACGCCCTTGAGCATTGCTTCCTGAAGACCCTTTTCAACTGCGGGGTAGAAGTTCTTGGGAACGTTACCGCCGACAACGCTCTGAGTAAAGGTAAGGCCGTCTTCCTGACCGGGACCGAAGGTGATCTTAACGTGACCGTACTGACCCGAACCGCCGGACTGCTTCTTGTGCTTACCTTCGACCTGAACGGTCTTCTTGATAGCTTCGCGGTATGCGATCTTCGGTTCAACAAGCTCAACGCCGGTGCCGAATCTCGATTTGAGCTTAGCACATACAACGTCAAGGTGGATATCACCCATACCCGAAACGGTCATCTGCTTGGTTTCAGCGTTGTTCACGTAGCGGATAGTAGGATCTTCTTCGAGAAGCTTGGTGATGCCGGTAGAGATCTTATCTTCGTCGTTCTTGGAAAGGGGCTTGATAGCCATGGTGTAGTAGGGAGTCGGGAAATCGATCTTCTTGAATTCTTCGCCCGCAGCTCCTGCTACAAGAGTATTGTTAACGTTGGTATTGTTAAGCTTTACTGCATAACCGATATCGCCGGTAACGAATTCGGTGCATTCGATTTCCTTCTTACCGATAGCGGTACAGATCTTTGCAAATTTTTCCTGCTGACCGGTGGTGATGTTGTTAAGAAGCTGATCCTTGGTCAAGGTACCGTTCATAACCTTGAAGAAAACCTTCTTACCGAAGTTATCGGAAAGGGTCTTAAAGATAAAGAGCTTGGTTTCGCCGTTTTCATCCGCATCCTTCATTGCTTCAAGAGGAGATACGAAGGAAGCCGCAGCGGTATCGAGGAAGAAACGGATACCGGAAAGTGCAGTTGCCGAGCCGCAGAAAACGGGAGCGATGTCGCCGCTGAGAAGGCCGGTGTTAAGAGCATGAAGCTTTTCTTCTGCAGAGAAGGGCTCTTCCATAAGGAATTTTTCCATAAGCTCTTCGCTGGTGATAGCCAAGGATTCGTTAAGAGCGAGCTTGTATTCCTCGATCTTATCGGTAAAGCTTGCGGGAACGGTGGTTTCTACGCGGTTGCCGTTCTTTTCGCAATAGAATACTTCATCGGTGATGAGGTTGTAGAATCCTACCTGACCGCTGCCTTCGTTGAAGGGGATAAGGAGAGGACATACCGACTGACCGAACTGTTCACGAAGACCTGCAAAGGTGCCTTCGAAATTGGAGTTTTCATCGTCAACCTTGTTTACGAAGAATGCCTTGGGCTTGCCTGCAGAGTATTCCCAAGCGAGCTCGGTACCAACCTTGCAGCCACTCTTCGCGTCAACAACGATAACGGTACTAGCAGCAACGAATGCCGCAGCCTTTGCTTCACCCGCAAAGCCGAACATACCCGGTGCATCGAGAATGTTTATCTTGGTGCCGTTCCATTCAAGGCTTGCAAGAGCGGTAGAGATGGAATAGCCTCTCTTGATTTCTTCGGGATCGAAGTCACAAACGGTGTTGCCTTCAGCGGGCTTGCCCAAACGATCGGTTACCTTTGCGAGGTAGAGCATAGCTTCGGCAAAAGAAGTTTTACCGTCACCACTGTGTCCGACAAGACATATATTTCTGATTTGAGAAGATGTAAATTTCGCCATAATAGAAGTTCCTCCATACAAAAAGTACTTATATTTATAGATGTTGTACATTATACATCAAAAAGGCGAATTAATCAAGTGGAATTTTAATATTTTTATTCGAAATTGACAAAATTTTCAAAATATTCATTTTCTTAGCATCAAAAAGGATATCAACCATATCGGAAGCAACCAAAACAGCTGGAAAGCTACCGCGTGAACCGAGGTTATCGCGCCGATAGCGCCGGTTACCGAAAGGAATCCGACCGCCGCAAACGAGAGAACAACGCTTACAACGCTGATGATGATATTGCTTTTTGTAGCGTGACGCGCTTTGTCGCAAAGCGAGAACATTTTGAGGAAATTGTGAAGCGTGGAATTACACACTATTCCGCTCGTAGCGTTTTCAACCTCGCCCATGACCTCACTCGGGTCGGTTCCGCGAAGCACCGATATCGGGCACTTTTTGAACTTGACCTGAGAGGCTATCATTTCGTTGTTGATATTGGGGTCGAGTGTTTTTACGCCGAGACACAAGCCCGCCTTGTACATATCGCGAAGAAGCGAATCAAACAAGGGGTTGAGCGTGTATTTGATATAGAGCTTGGCAGCAAGCTTTTCGTCAACGACAACGTACATAACCGAGCCGCCACGGCGATCGTATGCATCGTCACCCTCGTCAACCGGGGTTTCGAAGCGATAGCGGCGCATATAAGAGCGCTTGCCGAGGAAATAGTTGTGTCCGTCCATCGCAACGCAAAGTCCGTCGTGGGAGCTTTCGATAACTCTGATTGCGTTCGGGTCCTCTACCTGCTCGCTGAGCGTTGCGGAAAGAACCTTGGAGAGCGGTCCTCCGACGTATTTAAAGACCTTCGCCATGTCGGTAAGAACTCCGTCGATACGGAAATCGCCGTACATGCGAATATTGGTTATTTTTACAAGACTTGCGGGATAAACCTCTGTATCGGCAAACGAAAGCACCGATGCAGTCGCGTACTCCTCTGCAACTGCGTTGCCGATAAACGCGGTGGAATGCTTCACGCCAACGCGGTTCGCCGAAACGGTAGGCAACGTGAATACAAAGAACGCTGTTGCGGGAACGCTCGCCGCAAGCAACACCGAAAATGCCGAATACGCATCGAAAATATCGCTTCCGAGCACGCTCATCGTAATGAAAAGCGCCGCGCCCGCAAAGAAAATAAGCGGTACGACAAAGTTAAGAACGTCTTCGAATTTTGTGCGTTTTTCGGTTCTTTCAACGAAACCGTCTATAAAGTGCGCACGCTTTACGGTGTAAATATCACTGTCTTCAAAAAGATATTTGTAAAACTCATCAGCCTCTTTCGTGCCGCCCGTAAGCTCACAAGCGGTATACTTGGGGCGCTTGGAAGCGACTATTCTGAAGCAACGGTAGTCCTTTTTGGCGCACAGCCAACCCGAAACCGCCGCACAAAGCGCCGCGAATGCCGCAGGAAGGTTATAAAGCTTAAGGTCTGCCGCATAGGGGTTTCCAAAAAGCGTTACCAACGAATATGCCGCCGCGAAGAATATCGAAATGACAAGCAGACTGTCGGTGTTTAATCTTAGCTTGAAAATGCCGGACAAGCCGTTACGGATCGAACCGAGCATTGCGATAGCAATGAAAAACAGAAGCTGAAGGTCGATAAGTATATAAACGATACCGTATCTTCCCTGCTTTGCAAAATCTCCGTGCAGATCGCTGTCCTTGGACGCGATTTCCAAAAACAGTATACCGAGTGCAAGAATACCGACGATTATAATACGTATAAGCGAGCCGCGCATACGTCTGCGGTAATGCGAGGCGATTTCGGAATTCTGCTCGCGGGAGGTGTATTTTATGCGGTTTTCGGCATCGCGGCTTTCCTTTTCCGCTCTGCTCTTTTCGCGATTACGCTCGGCGATCTTCTTAAGCGTGCCGTCCTCATCTTCCATCATTTCGAATGCAAGGCGGAGGTTGATATCGGTTTCATCAAGCTCCTCTTCGCCCATAAGCTCAAGCTTTTCGTCATCGGCAACAAAGCGCACCTGACCTTCGCTTTCGTTTTCGTTTTCGAAATGCATTTCGCGCTTTTCGAGCTTTTCGGTCAACTGCTCGTAATCGGAATCGAAGCTTGTAACCTCTGCATTGTCGATCTCCTCATCAAAGCGAAGAGTGTCGCCGAGAGGAAACATCTGCTCTTGGGTATATTCCTGCTTTTCCGGAACGGGTTCATCGGAAAAACGGTCGAGCTTGATTCCCTCGGGCGGTTTTTTCTCGAGATCGGAAAAGGTGCGCGTACGGGCATCGTTGATCATTTCGTAAAGCTTGTCAACGCGTTCGCTCTTTACAGGCTTCTTTTCCTCTGCAAGATAGCCCAGAAGCTCGTTATTTTCGTTCTGCTCCGCAAGCTTCATGCGAAGCTTTTGGGTATCGCTGAGCGTTTTATTTTCTTTTTTGGTGCTGTACTGATCTATAAGCTCGGCAGTTTCCGCATTGATTCTTTTGGTTACCTTGGTGCGTTTCTTGGAGGGGGCCTCCTTCTCGGCAACAAGCGTTTTTTCCATTTCGGGCTTGCGCTCGGTCACACCCACGTTCATATCGGCGTGGTTTTGCTCCTCGGCTTGGCGAAGAAGCTCAAGTATATCCAAATTTTGCTTGCCATTATTAGAGCTCGGCATTTAGTTCACCTGCTTTTTTAGGTAATTATTTGGAGTTGCGTTGTTTTGCGGCTTCAAACATAACGATCGCGCCGGCATTTGATACGTTAAGCGAATTCACCGTTCCGTACATGGGAATACCGGCAATAAAATCGCTTTCCTTCTTAAGAATATCCGAAACACCCTCACCCTCGCTTCCGAGGATAAGCGCACACGAGCCGTTGAAATCCTGCTCGTAATAAGGTCTTCCGCCTGCTTCGACCGCCCAGATCCACACGCCGTTTTCTTTAAGCGTTTTCACAGCTGACGCAAGATTGGATACTCTTGCGATAGGCATTGCAAAAACAGCGCCTGCGCTTGATTTTGCAACCGTTCCGTTAACGCCGACAGCACGTCTTTTCGGTATGATGACACCGTTGACGCCTGCGCAGTTCGCACTGCGGATAAGCGCGCCGAGATTGTGAGGGTCGTTTATAGAATCGCAAATAAGGAAAAACGGTTTTTCTCCCTTTTGTGCAACGTTATATAAAAGCTCGTCGACCGTCAGATAATCGGTTTCGGCAGCAACGGCGATAACGCCCTGATGCACCAATCCGTCTGCAAGCTTGTCGAGCTTTCTTTGATCGGTCTCGACCAAAGGGATACGCTTTTCCGCAGCACGCGCACGTATTACGGCAAGCACACCCTCGGACTGCTCGTTGCGAATATAGATCCTGTCAACGGTCCTTCCGCTTTTGAGCAATTCCATAACTGCGTTACGGCCTACAAAAAGTCCCTCGGGAGGTTGTTCGTTGTTAATTTTTTTGTTATCTCTTCTGTTATCTTTCATCGGAAGTTTCCTTATTCTATAATCCTAAACATTATAGCATAAATATCTCAACGTGTCAATTAGATTGAACGTTTCCTTTGAAGAAATTGCGTTCCCTTTTTTATTGATTTTGTACAGAAAATGCGGATAGGCGTTGAAAACAAGAAAAGCGCATACTACCGTTGGTTGATTCCGATTGACAGTCTGCCCGTCGAATGCTATCCTCGGATTAAACAATATCATTTGAAGGGAGTTGATCATTATGTCTGCCGTTTTCCCGAAAAAGAACCGACCGATACACCACCAAATAAGGAGATACAATGATCAAAATAAAAGGAAAAAGGAACACCGCAACGGTATTTGCGGATAAGATCGACCGCGCGTCAAAAACGCAAATCGCCTCGCTCCTGCGCGAGGAGGCATATTCCGATTGCAGGATAAGAATAATGCCCGACGTGCATTCGGGCAGAGGCGTTGCGGTCGGCACAACGATGACGCTGTCTGGGCGGGTGAACCCTGCACTCATAGGCGTCGACATCGGTTGCGGAATGGAGGTCATCTTCCTTGAAAACCGCTTTGTCAACCTGTCGGAGCTCGACAATGCAATACATTCACTAATTCCCTGCGGAGCGAAAATACACGCCGTTCCAAAGGCGTCGTTTGATTTCAACAGGCTACTCTGCAAAGAAAGTGTCGACACCGAAAGGGCGCTTTTAAGTCTTGGTACGCTTGGCGGAGGGAACCATTTTATCGAGCTTGATATTACAAGCAACGGGGATTTGGTTCTTGTTATCCATTCCAGCTCGCGACAGCTTGGAAGCGACGTCGCGGCATATTATCAGGATCAAGCCTATAGATATCAGTGCAAAAGGCTCAGAAAAAGCGCAAGACAAAGCTATTATGAAGCAAGAAACGATGAATTCCACCGCGATGCACGCAAAAAGGACCTAAGCCGCTCGGTCGACATCAAGCGCGAGGATGCAATTCTAGAAGGTGCGTTGTTTAAAAGCTACCTCAACGATTTAAAAGAGGTGACCGACTTTGCCGACAAAAATCGAAAAACCATTGCGGAAATAATCTGCCGCGCTATGGATCTTAAGGTAAAGGAACGCTTTTCATCGGTTCATAATTACGTTGATACCGAGCACATGATATTGCGAAAAGGTGCAATATCGGCGCGTCGTGACGAGCGCGTAATAATCCCCTTGAATATGCGCGACGGAGCAATACTCGGCGTTGGTCTCGGCAATCCCGATTGGAATTTCTCGGCACCGCACGGCGCAGGTCGCATTTGCAGCCGCACCGAGGCAAAATTCAATTTTACCCTCGAAGAATATCGGCACGAAATGACCGGCATTTACACAACAACGGCAGAAATCGGCTCGATCGACGAATGTCCGATGGCATATAAGCCACCCGAACGCATTATCGACGCTATCGGCGAAACGGTCGATATCGAGCAGATTATAAAGCCTATCTACAATTTCAAAGCCTGCTGAAAAGGCAAAAAAAGAAGACGGGGTTAACCGTCTTCTTTAATTATATTAAAACTTATTTACGAGTCTTAATAACAACTGCAGAGCCTGCGATAGCAACGAGAGCGATGATAGCGAAGATGATCATGCTGGAAGCGTCGCCGGGTTTA
>JAFZDO010000016.1 GCA_017561145.1 Clostridia bacterium
AAAATAGCACTGACTGATGAGGGGTTCGTTAACTAAATTTATAAATGTATTTTACCCCTCATCCGTCATTTTCCAAGGAAAATGCCACCTTCCCCCGAGGGGGAAGGCTATTCAGAATTCAACGCAACATAAATGCACAAAAAATAATTAATATTGAAAAGTTTTTGGAGAGAGCGCGAGAGTCACTTTTTTTAAAAAGGGGCTCTCGCACTATATTCGCAAAAAACTCTCTCGCACTATATTCCAAAAAGGGGCTCTCGCATTATATTCCTTACGCTTTCTCCCAAAAATCCTCTTGCATACGCCATGATAAATGTGTTACAATGTATATAACATAAATAAGGAAGTAGAAAATATGAACATAAACGAAATTCTTTCCTATTGCGACCATACTCTGCTTTTGCAAACCGCAACGAAGGACGAAATAATCGCGCTCTGCGACGATGCATTGAAGTACAAAACAGCGTCGGTCTGCATTCCGCCCTGCTACGTGCGTCTCGCGAGCGACTATTTAAAGGGCAGGGTAAAGGTCTGCACTGTTATCGGCTTCCCCAACGGCAACACCACAAGCGAATGCAAGGCGTTCGAAACCAAGCAGGCGATCGAAAACGGCGCCGACGAGATAGATATGGTCATCAATATCGGCGCGCTCAGAGACGGCGATATAGAATACGTCAAAAACGATATCTTCGCCGTGCGTAATGCAAGCATCGGCAAGGTGCTGAAGGTCATTATCGAAACCTGCCTTTTGACCGATGACGAAAAAAGGCTTATGTGCAAGATCGTCGCCGAATGTAAGGCTGATTTTATCAAAACGAGCACAGGCTTTTCAAAGGGCGGCGCAACCGTAGAGGACGTAAAAATATTCGCCGAAAATTGCCCCGAAACGTTAAAAATCAAGGCGGCAGGCGGTATTTCGTCGATTGCCGATGCCGAGGAGTTCATAAACCTCGGCGCGACCCGTCTCGGCACGAGCAGGATCGTAAAAATTGCGAAAGAGATGTAAAAATTATGAAAAACGAGCTTATACGTCTTGCGACCGAAGCGGCAAATAACGCCTATTCACCCTATTCGGGCTTCAAGGTAGGTGCGGCGCTTCTTTGCAAAAACGGAAAGATATATACAGGCTGTAATATCGAAAATTCCTCGTTCACCCCGACCGTCTGTGCCGAAAGAGTAGCGATCTTCAAGGCGGTAAGCGAGGGCGTGACCGATTTCGTTTCGATAGCGATAGTCGGCGGCAGAGAAGAGATCGGGAGCGAGATATGCTATCCCTGCGGTGTCTGCCGTCAGGTCATGACCGAATTTTGCGATGCCGATACCTTTAAAATAATTCTTCCTCACAAGGACGGAACCGATGAGCTTTTCTTAAAAGACCTTCTTCCGCATGGGTTCAAGCTATGAGAATGTATGATATACTCGATAAAAAGCGCAACGGGAACGAGCTTACCGACGAGGAGATAAGCTTTTTCGTTTCGGAATACGTAAACGGAAGTATCCCCGATTACCAAGCGTCCGCGCTCCTGATGGCGATATGCATAAACGGTATGACGAGCCGCGAGACCGCAACGCTCACCAAGGCGATGGCGGAATCGGGCGATATGCTCGACCTGACCGCCTTCGGTAACAATACCGTCGATAAGCATTCAACGGGCGGCGTCGGTGACAAAACGACTCTCATCGTCGCGCCGATAGTCGCGTCTCTTGGCTGCAGCGTCGTAAAGCTTTCGGGCAGAGGACTCGGACATACGGGCGGCACGCTCGATAAGCTCGAATCAATTAAGGGCATGCGTATCGACCTTACACCCGATGAATTTATGTCGGTCGCAAAGCAATGCGGACTTACCGTCTGCGGAGCGGGCGCAAATATCGCACCCGCCGATAAAAAGCTCTATGCACTGCGCGACGTGACGGCAACGGTGCAAAGCATTCCGCTTATCGTCTCGAGCATAATGAGCAAAAAATTGGCAGGCGGCGCAAAAAACATAGTCCTCGACGTAAAAACGGGAAGCGGCGCTTTTATGAAAACGCTCGATTCTGCTCGTGAGCTTGCAAAGGGAATGGTCGAAATAGGCGCTCTTTCGGGCAAAAACGTGTCGGCGGTTATTACGAATATGGATAAGCCGCTCGGCTATTGCGTCGGCAATTCGTTGGAGGTGGCAGAGGCTGTCGCGCTCCTTAAAAACCGAAGCTGTGATAACGACCTGCGCGAGATTTGTATAACTCTCGCAAGCGAAATGGTTTCGCTTTCAAAGGGCATTACTGCAAAAGAAGCAAGAGCCAAGGTCGTAGAAACGCTCGAAAACGGCAACGCCTTTAAAACCTTTAAGGACTGGATATCCTATCAGCAGGGCGATTTTAACGTGCTCGATGACCTTGATGAATTTACAAAAGCGGCATATAAGACCGAGCTTCTTTCCCCCTGCGACGGATATATCTCCTCGTCGGAAGCATCCGGCATCGGCATAGCCGCAATGATGCTCGGCGCGGGCAGAAGCTCCAAGGAGGACGCTATCGACCCGACCGCGGGCATTATACAGATAAAGCGCGTCGGCGATAAGGTCGAAAAGGGAAGCGTTATAGCGATCCTGCAATCCTCAACGGTTGCCGATCATTCTGCCGCACACAAAAAAATGCTCGAATCGTTAACCTTTTCAAAAGAAAAGCCAAGCGAGATGCCGCTTGTTTATGAAATCATAAGATAATTAAAAAAAACAAAGAGGGTTGCTTTTTTAAGCACCCTCTTAAATTTTATTTGATTTTCAAGCATTAAAAGTTTTTGAAGTTGTTAAGAAACTTTTTTCAAAAAGTTTCTTAAAATGCAAAAATCCCAAAACCAAAAACACTCAAACGATATAGATCTCGCAGGGGACGTTGCGTCGCTTTGCGTAGGAGATGGTAAATTCGGTACCTCTCGATTCGCCGTCCCAAACGGCAATAACCAAATCGGCGCTGTCAACGATAAGCTTATCGCGTATCAACGGCGCGCTTTTTCCGTAACGCTCGTAATCGGGATAAATTATCATCTTTTTGATACCGCGTTCATCGGCATATTTTTCGGCAAGCGTGTCAACACCGACCGCACCGCCCGATATGATAAGAGTGGCATCGGGTGGGATATATCTTCTGAGATCGGCATGCGCGATACTGCGTGAGCCGACAACGGCAACCTTCATAAAAATCAATCCTAACATAAATATTGTGTGATAATTATAAACAAAGCAGAGAGATTTGTCAACGAAATTTATGCAGCGAAGGAAAAAACAGTCATAATAACGATTGATTTCGTTATCGTTTTTTGTTATAATATAAAATGTTATAATGTATCGAATCGAAATCGGGTGAAAAAATTGAAATATTTGATAATGCTCGGCGACGGCATGGCGGATAACGAAATCGCCGTCCTCGGTAAAAAAACACCGCTTGAAGCGGCAAATAAACCGGTTATGAACTATCTTTCCTCCCACGGCTTTAACGGCTTGGTCGAAACCGTGCCCGAGGGAATGGTTCCCGAAAGCGACACCGCGAATTTAGCGGTAATGGGCTATGACCCGCGCGTCTATTCCAAGGGGCGCTCGCCTCTTGAAGCGGCAAGCATGGGTATAAAAATGGCGGATAACGAAACCGCTATCCGTGCGAATATCGTCGCTCTCGGCGGCAACGGCGAATATGAGGATCTTGTTATGCTCGACCATTCGTCGGACGAAATACCCACCGAGGAAGCGAGAATTCTTATAGAAGCGGTTCAGGAAAAATTCGGCAACGATATTCTTAAATTCTATTGCGGCATATCCTACCGTCACTGCCTTATCTGGAAGGATTGCCCCGAATTTAACGATTTTTCCCGTCCTCACGATATCATCGGCAGAAGAATAGGCGATTATCTCCCCAAGAGCGAATCGTCAAAGCCGATGAAGGAGCTTATGAAGGCGTCCTATGAATTCCTCAATAACCATCCGTTGAATATCGAAAGGGAAGCAAGAGGACTTAAAAAGGCAAACAGCATCTGGCTCTGGAGCCCCGGCAAAAAGCCGTCGCTTCCTTCGTTCAAGGAAAAGACGGGGCTTAAGGCATCCGTCGTCTGTGCCGTCGACCTTATTAAGGGAATCGGCTTTTGCGCAGGCATGAACGTGCCTTACGTCGAGGGCGCAACAGGCGCCGCCGAAACCGATTACAAGGCAAAGCGCGATGCCGCGATAAACGAATTCAAAAACGGTGCCGAGCTTGTTTATATCCACGTCGAAGCACCCGATGAATGCGGACATCAGGGCAAGGTATGGGAAAAGATAAAGGCGATAGAAAATATCGATAACGATATCCTCAAGGGCGTGCTTGAATATCTGCATTCCACGGGTGAGGATTACCGCGTGCTCCTCCTTCCCGACCATCCGACTCCCATAAGCGAGCGCACCCACACCCGCGCTCCCGTGCCTTTCGTTATCTACGATTCCGCAAATACCGTCGACAACGGCGAGCTTATCTATTGCGAAAAAACAGCAAGAGATTGCAATTTTATGCTCGACAAGGGCGAAAAACTTATCGATCTTCTCATCGGAGGAATAAAATGAGCGAACAGCAAAAATATAAATTAAGAGCTCTCGAATCGGAGGGCTACGTCACCCCTCGCGATTATTCGACATATCTTAAATTCAATATCTTGAAGGGAAGATATTTCCGCATCAAGGTGATCGCCGTGATCGTATCACTCGTCGTGATATGCGCGTGGCTCTTGCTTGCGGGCTGGGCATACGGAAATAAAAGCCTCTGGATAGCCGCAGGCGCGATCGCACTTTCCGCGATCATGTTCCTTTATATGGTCAATAACAACGTAAAAAGAGTCTGCAACAAGAGCGCCAAGGTCATCCGCGCAAAGCAACGTACCCAATTCGGCAAAAACGGCTTCGTCTGGGAGCTTATCTTCCAGAACGAGGAGGAAAACGAATACCACGAGATCTTTTACGATGAGATCGAAAGGATATATCTTGCACCCAAGGCGATGTATATCTATATAGAAAAACGCTCGGTGATCGTAGTCCCCAAGCGTAATCTTAAAGTCGCACCTATCGAGGCGCGTGCGTTTTTAACTAAATTCGTGCCTGCTCACAAGGTCGTAGTCTGCGTCTGACAAAAATCTATCAAGCCGTCGATCTCCGCCGTATCCTCGTTCCTCGCAACGACACCCAAACGGCGCTTTTTGGCGGCTGTGAGTATTTTTTCACAGTAAAGCGAAAATTCCTTCGTTTGCTCTCTTTCCTTTCCGAGGAAGAGGTCGATATAGGAATATTCGGTCCTTTCACCGCTAAAGCGTAGCTTCATAACGGTGTAGCTCTTGTTGGCTTCAAGGGTAAAGATCTCCTTTTCGATAACGAATCCGTTGTCCCAAAGGTATTTTCTCAGATCCTCCTGCGCCGACATCGGCTGAACGATAAGTGTTGCTTCATGCGCGACGCGACTGCGTCCGATGATCTTTGCGATCAGCTCGCCCCCCATACCGCAGATTGCCGCAGAGGTTATCGGAAGGGAATCGATGGCATCAAACCCATCGGAAAGGTAAAAATCGATCTTAACACCGCTTCTCGCGGCATTTTCCTTGCCCTTCAAAAGGGGCTGCTCGTTAATGTCCGAAGCGATCGCAGACACGGCTAAGCCCTTTTTCAAAACCTCGATAGCCAAAAAAGCGTGATCGCTGCCTATATCGGCAAAAAGCGTGTTGTCTTTAACGTCCGAAAGCAGTCTTGTAACTGCCGAAAGACGTGAACCTATCAAGCTCATATGTAACTCTCCGATCATAAGAACGGCTCTTTAAAAAGCCGCCTTTGTAAAGAAAAACGCGTTAGGGCATCATTTTTTCTTCAATGCACTTAAAAGCCTTTTTCGCCTTGTTGGTAAGGGATTCACAGCATTGACAGTGGTTGATAAGCAATTTTGCCGTAACGTAGCCCGATAAAGCGCCGAGCAAAACCATGGTAATACAGGTGCATCCCTTTTTCGATGCAACGGTTTTCTTAAAATTCATCATACTTTTCACCTCAATGCTATTATGCATCGAAGTCTTTAAAGTTATACTATCACAAAAAAAGCTCTGTTTCAACCTAAATAGGCGAAAATTCCAAGATTTTTGGCTAAAACTATTGACAAAAGGGATATTCAAATATATAATGGACAGTGCGCTTTTACGCGTGTTTTTCGGAAAGGAGCAAAGTGATGCTTGATCTCAAAAAACTCCTCGACGGCAGTAAGGATTCCGTTACGGTCTCCCAAACGGTTGAAGATTGCAGCTTCTTAGACGGTATCGATTGCGGCACCGCAAGGGTCGACGCGGTCATTACCAACCATTCCGGTCTTATCGTTTTGGAAGGCGAAATTAAACCCGACCTGACCGTTTTCTGCGCCCGTTGCGGCAAGCAGTTCGGTTATTCCGAACCGATAAAGCTTTATGCAAAGATTACCGATAAGCTCGCGAACGATGATGAAGACGAATTCATCATTATGGAAAATTTCGCCGTTGATATCGATGAAATAGTCCGTTCCGCGCTCATTCTTGAAGCACCCACAAGGTACATTTGCAAGGAAGATTGCAAAGGACTTTGTCCCAAATGCGGATGCGACCTTAATCTTCGCGATTGCGGATGCGACGTTAGCGACCGCGATTCGAGATGGGACGTATTAAAAGATTTTTTTAATGAATAAAAATAAAAATATATAACTATCAAGGAGGATTCCAACGATGGCTGTACCCAAGAGAAAAGTATCCAAGGCAAGAAGAGATAAGAGACGTTCTTCTGTTTGGAAGCTCGACCTCCCCGGAATGACCAAGTGCCCCAAGTGCGGTGAATACATTCTTTCTCACCGTGTTTGCAAGAGCTGCGGTAGCTACGGCGGAAAAGTAGTTCTTCAGGTTAAGGATAAAGAAGACTAAGCGAAATAGCGTGTTGCACCTTGCAACACGCTTTTTTGTAGTTTGTTTTTTCGTGATTTGATTATCATTGTAAGGTGGTGGCGTAATGGTAAAAATTACCGATGTCGAAAAGGGCTCTTATGCCTCTGAGGCAGGGATAATTTCGGGCGATATTCTTTTGTCCGTCAATAAAAATATCATCAACGACGTGCTCGATTACCGTTTTTATATTATGGAGCCGTCGCTTGTGCTCGAAATCGAGCGTGACGGCAAAATTATTTCGTTCACGATCAAAAAGGGTGAATACGACGATATCGGCCTTGAATTTTCGACCTATCTTATGGACGAAAAAAAGCGTTGCCGCAATAACTGTATCTTCTGCTTTATCGATCAGAATCCCAAGGGAATGCGCGAAACGGTGTATTTCAAGGACGACGACGAGCGCCTTTCCTTCCTCCACGGAAATTACGTCACGCTTACCAATTTAAAGGAATCGGATATCGAGCGTATTATTAAAATGCGCATTTCTCCGATAAATATATCGGTACATACGACCAACCCCGCGCTTCGCGTTATGATGATGCGTAACCGCTTTGCGGGCGATTGCTTAAGGTTTATCAAAATGCTCGACGACGGCGGTATCGCGATAAACGCCCAGCTCGTGCTCTGCAAGGGCATAAACGATGGCGAGGAGCTTGAAAATTCGCTTTCCGACCTTGTAAAGCTTAAAAACATCGAATCGATTGCGCTCGTGCCCTGCGGATTGACGGGCCACCGCGAGGGACTTTACGAATTGGAGTCCTTCGATAAAGAAAGCGCGTCCGCCGTTATCGATATCGCTTGCCGATTCGGCGAAAAATGTCTTAACGATAAGGGAATGCGCCTTATCTATCCTTCGGATGAATTTTTCCTGACCGCAAAGAGAGAAATTCCCGAGGAGGAATTTTACGAGGGCTATCCTCAGCTCGAAAACGGCGTCGGAATGATAAGAAACGATATCACCGAATTTCTCGAATGTCTTGAAAATCTCAACGATTTGGAGTATAATAGAAAAATAACGGTCGCAACCGGCTTTGCCGCAAAGGATCATTTGCAGATGCTTGCCGATCACGCAACCGAAAAATACGAAAAATTAACCGTCAATATCGCTCCCATCCGCAACGATTTCTTCGGCGGAAGCGTCACTGTGAGCGGACTTGTCACAGGCGGCGACATTATCGCTCAGCTCAAGGGCGTCGATATCGGCGATGAATTGCTCATACCCGAAAATATGCTTCGTGCACAAGGCGATCTTTTCCTCGATAACGTTTCGGTCGAGGACGTCGAAAAGGCACTTTCCGTCAGGATAAGAGTCGTGCAAAGCGGCGGATATAACCTCTGCGAAGCAATCACGGGACTAAACGAATAAGCCCTGAAAGGACTGATTTTAATGGCAAAATGCACAGTTGCTGTTGTCGGCAGACCTAACGTCGGCAAAAGCACGTTTTTCAACAAAATAGCGGGCGAGCGCATTTCTATCGTCGAGGACACCCCCGGTGTAACCCGCGACAGAATCTATTGCGACGTTGAATGGAACGGCAGACAGATGCTGTTTATCGACACTGGCGGTATCGAGCCCACCACCGAAAACACCCTTCTCCGTCAAATGCGCGATCAGGCTCTTATTGCGATCGGCTCCGCAGACGTTATCATTTTTATGACCGAGTTTTCGGTCGGCGTTACCGCGGCGGATAGGGAAATCGCTTCGATGCTCAAAAAGAGCCGCAAGCCGATAGTTGTTGCCGTCAACAAGGTCGACACCGTCGGCGAGGTACCCGCAGGCTTTTATGAATTTTACGAGCTAGGATTTGAGGACGTTATCCCCGTTTCCTCGGTACACGGTACCGGTACGGGCGATATTCTCGACTGCGTTATCTCCTATCTCCCCGAGGAGGTCAGCAACCCCGAGGAGGAGGGCTCTATCCGCGTTGCGGTAATCGGTAAGCCCAATGCAGGCAAATCGAGCATAATCAACCGCATCACGGGTGAGGACAGAGCGATCGTTTCGGATATCCCCGGCACGACGAGAGACGCTATCGACAGCTTCGTTGAAAACCAACACGGCAAATATATCTTCGTCGATACCGCAGGTATAAGAAGAAGCGCAAAGGTCGAGGACAGAATCGAAAAATATTCGGTCATCCGCGCAAACGCCGCCGTCGAAAAGGCGGACGTCTGCCTTATTATGGTCGATGCGAACGAGGGCGTCACCGCTCAGGACGAGCGAATCGCAGGACTTGCGCATAACGCAGGCAAATCGAGCATAATCGTTATTAATAAATGGGACAGCCTCGAAAAGGACAATTCCTCGGTAAACAATTATAAAAAGGACGTTTACACCGCACTTACCTATATGCGCTATGCGCCGGTTGCATTCGTTTCCGCAAAAACCGGTCAGAGAGTAGATAAGCTCTATCCGATGATCAACGAGATCCACGAAAACGCAAACCGCCGTATCACGACCGGTCTGCTCAACGATTTTCTGTCCGACGTTACGGCAAGAGTTCAGCCCCCCTCCGATAAGGGCAGAAGATTAAAGATCTATTATATGACGCAAACGGGCGTGACCCCTCCCACCTTCGTTCTCTTCTGTAACGATTCCGAGCTTTTCCATTTTTCCTATCAGCGTTATATCGAAAACTGCCTGCGCGAAGCGTTTGATTTCTCGGGCACACCGATACGCTTCGTGATCAAACAAAAGGGCGAAAACCCCAAAGGAGTTGAAATCAAATGAGATATTTATTCGATCTTGATCCCAACAATAACTTTTTCGGCGTGCTTGCAAAATGGATCCTCAACATCGAGGATCAAACCGTTTGCAACACCGTAACCATCATCTGCTGGGTGATCTGCGCTATCATCGCATATCTCCTCGGCTCGCTCAACTCGGCGATAATCATCTCGCGCTATAAGTATAAGCAGGATATCCGTTCCTTCGGCAGCGGCAATGCAGGTCTTACCAACATGCACCGTGTATACGGCAAGGACGGAGCGGTATGGACGCTTGCGGGCGATATTGCAAAGCAGCTTTTGTCTGTTCTCATCGGCGCAATTATGTTTTCGAGAATGGGTGCCTACCTCGCAGGCGCGTTCTGTATGATCGGTCACATTTTCCCCGTATATTACCGCTTTAAGGGCGGCAAGGGCGTGCTTACCGCCGCAACGATGATCCTTCTTATCGACCCGATGATATTTGCGGTGCTTATCGTAATATTTGCGTTGGTGCTTCTTATCACGCGCTACGTTTCGCTCTCCTCTATCATTGCGGCGCTCGTTTATCCTGCGGCTATCCGTATCGCCTACGGTATGGAGCACGCGTTCGAGCTCTTCTTTGCGCTCTTCGTCGGTGTTTTGGTAATCTATATGCACCGTTCGAATCTCTACCGAATATTCAACAATCAGGAATCCAAATTCTCCTTCCGCAAAAAGCCCGAGGCTAAGGAAATAATGGATATGGAGGATAAGGAAAACGACGGCGATACGACCTTCTATCCCCCTGCAACCGAAAAGAAAAAGAAGAAAAAGTAATTTCGTCTTAAGCTTAAATGAAAAGAGGTGAATTCCATGCCGCTTGCCGACAGCGTACGTCCCAAAAGCTTCGATGAGGTAGCGGGGCAAAAGCATCTTCTTGCCAAAAATGCGCCGTTTCGCCGCATAATCGAAAGTGGACATATCCCGTCGCTCGTCTTCCACGGCCCTCCCGGTACGGGCAAAACCACCGTTGCCGATATCGTCGCAAAGCAAACGGGCAGGGAATTCTACCGCATAAACGCAACCGTTGCCTCTCTTTCCGACATAAAGGATATATTATCGCTTTCTCAAACGATAACCGCCTATGACGGGATCATCCTTTATATCGATGAAATTCAGTATTTCAACAAAAAGCAACAGCAATCGCTTCTCGAATACGTCGAAGACGGCAGAGTCACGCTTATAAGCTCTACCACCGAAAACCCCTTTTTCTCGCTCTATCCCGCACTTTTGTCACGCTCAAGCGTGTTTGAATTCAAGCCCGTCGACGCAAAGGATATGCTTCCCGCGCTTCGCCGCGCGTTTGATTATTGCAATAAGAATGCAAGCCTTACAAAGGAATGCAGCGACGACGTGCTTCTTACCATTGCAAACGGCTGCGGAGGCGACGTGAGAAAGGCACTCGGCGCTTTGGAAAACGTCTATTACGCAAGCGAAAGCGTGCTTTCCGTTGAGCTTGCATCCTCTCTGGCGCAAAGGTCGGGCATACGCTTCGACCGCGACGGTAACGAGCATTACGATCTCCTTTCTGCGTTCCAGAAATCCATCCGCGGCTCCGACCCCGATGCGGCAATATTCTATCTTGCGCGCATCCTTGAGGGCGGCGACCTTATTTCGGCTTGCCGCAGATTGATGGTCATCGCGTGTGAGGATATCGGTCTTGCCTATCCCACGTGCATCCCGATAGTAAAGGCGTGCGTCGATATCGCAAATTCAATAGGACTTCCCGAAGCAAGCCTTCCGCTTGCCGATGCGGTGGTGCTTTTGGCAACCGCACCGAAATCCAATTCCGCACACGATGCTTATTACGCGGCTGTAGAGGCTATAAACAGCGGCAGGGGAAGGGATATACCGTCGTATCTGCGCGATACGCACCGCCCCGATGCCGACAACGGATATAAATATCCGCATAGCTATCCCAACCACTACGTAAATCAGCGCTATCTCCCCAAGGATATCAAGGAAGGCGAATTTTACACCTTCGGCGATAACAAGCTCGAACGCGCCGCTTACGATTATTACAAGCTCATCCGAGGTATCTCGGAAAAGGATAAAAAATAGGTAAATTATGAAACTGCAAAAACTCTTACCCCTTGGAAGAAGTGCGCTTCTTTCAACGATCGCCTTCTGGGGCTACTATTTTATAACAACGTGCATCAACGGCTTGGTGAGCATCTTTTATTCGAACGACGATACCGAGGTTAACGGCTATCCCGATTCCTATTTCACCGTTTGTCTTGTCGTTGCCGCAATTGCGTTTTTCTTCTTCTGCCTCGATACCTGCTTTGCCAACTTCGGCAAGCGTGCGGCCTATATCGAAAAAAGCAAAGAAAAGGAATCCTTCTTCTTCGGCAAAGAGCTCGCCTCGATGCTTGCAGATATCGAGCTTTGGGTGCTTATCGCGGTATTCTCCTTCTGGAATCTCATCATCTTCGACGTATGGGCATTCCTTATAACGCTTGCATATCTGCTTGTTTCCGATTTCTTTGCCCGTCTTAATTGGTTTGCATATTCACGAGAGGGCGCAAAAATTCCCGAAAGCAAGGGCTTTACCGCTGTAAGAATGGCTATTCACGTTGCTATCTGGTTTGCCGTTATCGGTCTTTTGTGCGTTCTTTCGCTTATCGGACGTGAGCTCTTCGGTGCGATATTCGCCGCAGTCGGTGTCTATCTTTTCGTCGCGCTCGGCGCGTTGGTCGGTCTGCTCGTCCTTCTCTTCATCTGGCGCAGGATAAGAGCGTTGAGCGTTCAGCGCCGCTTCTTCAAAAAGCTTGCAAAGGCGTGCCGTGAAAATTCTGTACGCTATAAAGAGCCCAAGGGTATATATAAAGCAGTCCTTCGTCAGCAGATAATGCAGTTCACCCTCGAGCACAAAAACGTTCGCTTCAATTGCGTGCTCATTCCCACTATACTGCGCAAAACACCGCTTTATTTCCTCGGCAAGGGCGAGGTTAAAAGAGTACATACCTTCTATTTCTTCAAGATAGAGTTATTCTCGTCGGAAAAAATACTTAAATATCAGCTCGAAAGACCGCAAAAGGACGAAAAGAACGTAATAATTCTTTCTCCCATCCCCCGTGAATTCTTCATCGGCGAGCGCGGCAATGCCGCTTCGGGCGATTTCAATTCCGAGGTAGACAAGGCGCTTATCTACAGCGGCTCGGAATTTTGCAACTATATCGAACGAGTAATTTCCGAAAACCGTGTTTACGATAAGGAAGGTAAATAAGCAAAAAGTAGGGGCGATTCACGAATCGCCCGCAAACGTAACAAACAAAACGAACACACCGTGATAAAAGGACAGAGAACAAAAAATTCTCTGTCCTTTTTTTATTCCAATTCTCCCTTCAGCCTCGCTAATGCCCTCGCTTCCTTGCGTGATACCGAAACCTGCGTCATCGACAAAACTCTGCCCGCCTCGCTCTGCGTCATATTCTTAAAATACCGCAAATAAATTATCTGCCTTTCGTCGGGCGGTAGCTTAACGATTGCCTGCTTCAGTGCGATCTTTTCGTTTATTTCGGGGGTAAAATCGATTCCGATAAGGTCTTCAAGCGTTCCGTCCTCGCCAACAGCCTCCGAAAGGGAAATAAGACAGTTCGAGGCATTGATGCTCAAAACGGCATCCTCCTCCGAAATATCGCAGATCCTTGCAATCTCCGAAACACTCGGCTCGCGGTTGTAAAGGTTGATAAATTTCTCGCGCTCTGCCATTATCATCGCGCTCTTCCGCTTTATCTCGCGCCCTATCTTTATCTCGCCGTCATCGCGCAGAAAGCGCTTTATCTCGCCGACTATAAGCGGCACGGCGTAGGTTGAAAAGGCGGTCCCGCGTGAAAGGTCAAAATTCTTTATCGCCCTTATCATCCCGATATGTCCGATCTGACAAAGATCCTCATATTCGACTCCGCGACCCGTAAAGCGAAAAGCCACCGACCGAACAAGCCCGATGTTTTCGCTCACAAGCTCATCCAGAGCATCGGCTTCGCCGTCCTGAGCGCGCTTTATCAGCAAAGCGTTTGCGCCTCTCGTCACCGCTTCAACCTCTTTTCGAGCGTAACGACCGTGCCCTTGCCGGGCGTCGACCGAACGCGTATGGCGTCTGTAAACGATTGCATCACCGTAAAGCCCATACCGCTTCGCTCACCGTCGGTATCGGTCGTGTAAAGCGGCTGCATCGCCGTATGTACGTCCTCGATCCCCCGACCCTTGTCCTTAATGCGAATAATAAGCTTATTTCCTTCGGTCATTTTGCAGAGTACCGAAACGATGCACTCCTGCTTGTTTTCAAACCCCGCATAGCCGTGAACTATTGCGTTCGTGACCGCCTCGCTGACGACCGTCTTTATGTCGGCAATAACCGAAACGCTCGGGTCACACAACGCCGCAAATGCCGCCACAGCGCTCCTTGCATAGGCTTCGTTAATGCTTTTTGCGGCAAACTCTGTTTTCATCACGTTAGTAATACGTTCGCTCATATCATTTTCCTCTCTCGATCTTCAAAATTCTGTCCATTCCTGCGATAGCAAGCATCCTTTCCGCCGCCGCAGAAGGATTTTTAATAAACATACTGCTCCCGACGGTCTGGCATTTTCTCATTCTGCCCATAACCAACCCAAGCCCCGACGAATCGCAAAAGGTGACCCCCGAAAGGTCGATACCGAATCTAATCGGCGCAAGCTGCTCGATCATCTCGTCGAGCGCCGCCCTTGCGGTAACAGCGTTGTGGTGGTCTATCTCTCCCAAAATATAAGCGACCGTCGTATTGCCCTCTGTCTTACATCCTATTTCCATTTCAGTCTCCTTCTTTTTTTATGAATATTACATCAAAAGCCCTGTCGCATTTTGCCACATTACGCAACAGGTGATTTTTTTGTTTAAAATGACAAAAATATCACGCAACGGTTGACTAATGACACTAAATAGTATAAAATAGGGTAAATAAGCGGTTGAGTAAATTCACTTGTGGGTTTACTTTTCCAAAAAAATGAAAAGAGGGTCTTATATGTTAAAGAAATTTCTTAGTATGTTCCTTTGCTTTATCCTCGTATGCGCAACGCTCGTTATGACCGCCTGCGACGGTATGGGAACGACCACGTCCGAACCCGGCGAAGTAAGCGTGCAGGGCTCGAATACCGTTTCCGGTGATGAATCCGTAGAGGAGCCCTTCATCGAAGCAAAGAATTGGGGCGGCGTAGAGGTAAACATCCTTACCTACGACCACGATTATGAATTCTCCACCTGTCAGGTAGTTGCCGAAGAGCTCACCAACGAGCCCATCAACGACGCTTTCTATGAAAGAAACGCTCTTATCGAAGATAAGTACGGCATCACCATCGTTGCTCACTATCCCGAAGGCGATGAAGATTACATCGCTATGATTCAGGAAGATATCATCTCCGACAGCCGTCTTTACGATGCAGTTGTAGGTCAGATCGTTTACGTTGCAGCACTTGCAACCAACGGCAGATTCCTCGATTTCAACTCTATCAACAACGGTATCCTCCAGCTCGATAAGCCCTGGTGGGACCAGAACCTCCAAAAGGATATCGCTCTCAACGGCAAAAACTTCTTCATCACCGGCGACGCGCTTGTTGAAGACGACCAGGCTACCTGGGCAATTTACTTCAACAAGGATCTCGTTCAGTCCCACAACCTTTCCGATCCTTACGCACTTGTTAAGGAAGGCAAATGGAATCTTGACGCTATGCATGAAATGGCACAGCAGGTATCGCTCACCCACGGCTCGCAGAAATCCTACGATCCCGCAGTAGGCGACCAGTGGGGTATGGTTGCTCAGTCCTATGACTATTATCAGTTCATGCAGGGCTGCGGTCAGCGTCTTATCGACAACACCGGCGAAGTTCCCGTTATCCGTATCGACGATCAGCGTAACCTCGACGTTTATTTCCGCCTTGCAGATATCATCTTCGACTTTGAAAACGTCGGCGTAGCAGACCACCACGGTCCTTGGAACAGCGGCGTTTACGGTCAGAGAACCGAAATTTTTGCAAACGGCAACGCACTCTTTATGCCCAGCTCGATCGCAACCGTAGGCGAAGAGCTTATCCGTGAAGCAGAGATCCGTTACGGTATCCTCCCGATGCCCAAGGCAGACGATCTTCAGGAAGACTACACTACCGCTATTAACGTATATCACTACTCTGTATTCTGCATTCCTATCTCCAATACCGACAAGCTTGACGTTACCTGCTACGCTCTCGAGGCTATGGCATACTACGGCAAAAAGCTCGTAACTCCCGAATATTACGACAGAACCCTTACCTACAAGCGCTTTACCGATGACGACTCTGTTGAAATGCTCGACCTTATCTTCCGTAACAGAACCTATGATATGGGCGCAGTATTCGACTTCACCACCGGCGGCGACGGCTCGGGTACACTCTATTTCTACACCACTCTTCTCGGTCAGAAGGATACCAAGGGCGCAAACATTATGTCCTTGCTCGAATCGAAGAGAGCACTCTTCCAGGGCGGTATCGACAGACTCGTTGAACAGTGCTACAACTAAAAAGCATAATAAAAAAGGACTCCTCGGAGTCCTTTTTTTATTGTATTAACAATGCTTAAAGCCCGCGTGCCTTAAGGTCGGCAACGAGGTCGACGTAAAAGTCGCGCACGTCAAACCCTTTTATGTCCTTGCGGTCAAGGTCGATCATATCGCAATGCGAAATACCGATCCTTTCCTCGGTACGCAGGAGCGTGTATTCTTCGCCCCATTCAAATGAATCTGCGCTCACAAGTCCGTCGTTTTCGCCGTTGAAATGCTTAACCAGCACGTAAGAAAGATTCATCGGAAACCGTCCACCGCCCGAGCCGTTCATAACCGAACCGATGCTGCGGCAGAATATACCTTCGGGAATCGGCATTTCCTTGTCGCGCGCAATGCAAACGTTTGCCGTAAGGTCGGTGACAGCCGCCATAAAATCGGGGTGATGATCGCCGAACCGATGCCACATTCTGTTGTAAAAGCCTTCGATCTTGTCGACGATGCTTTTCGGCAGCTCCTCGATCAGATATTCTGCAAATTCGCAGCCTCTGTGAGGAGAATTTACCGTCGTAAGCGATGCGACGTATTTACCGATTCCGTAATGAGCGATCGCATATCTGCAATCAAGTCCGCCCTTGGAATGAGCGATGATGTTTACCTTTTCACATCCGGTAGCTTTAACGATGCTCTCGATACGCTCGCTCAGCTCACGTGCGCTGTTCGGCACCGCATCGGCAGATTGGTGGTTGCCGTAAAAGATCCTCGCACCGTTTATCTTAAGCTCCTTGGGGATCCTGCCCCAATAGTTAAAGATCTTGCTGTCACGGAAGAATACGCCGTGAACGAGAAGGATGGGATATTTGGTGTCGCATTCCTGAAGCAAGACCCTTTCGCGTCTTTCCTCTTCGCGCTTAGTTTCGCTCTTGACCTCGTCAAAAACCGTTTTGATGATCGAATTAAGAACGATCAAATTCCAAATAGGGATAAGTCCAACCAAAACGCCCTTTAACCTCTGCTTGAACGAAAGCTTATACGAAGCAAAATATACGCATAAGATACCGTTCCAGAACAGCAAAAATTCAAGAATGAAGCAGAACAGAACGCTGTACCAAAATTCGGTGCCCTCGATACCGAAAGCAAGCCAAACCGCGTGAACGGTAACCGCAACGGCAGTCGACGCCTGAAATACGATAAGCGCGACCGCACCGTGAAAGCATATCCTAAGCCTCGTTTTAACGGTGTTGATACAAAAATATCCCATTCCGACGGTAAGTATCGCAAAAACTGTAACAGCCAAAGCAAGCATCGCAGTGCTTTCTTTAAGTAACGAATAACAGTTGACCGTCAACGAAAATATTACCGTATATAATGCAAGTAAATAAGGGTAAATTCTTTTCATATCAGTTAAAAACGATTTCTTTTGCGTTCCATTCGGAAACGATATAAATAACGTAATCGGGCTTTTCGTTGTTGATGGTCCAGGTCTGCCAGCCGTAGCTCCACATACCGATATAATGCGTCTTGTTCATTCTTTCGGGTATAAGGTCGTAAATAGCCGCGCTGTAGGAATCGCGGTAAACCACACAGGAGGGAAGATTGCTTCTGTTGGTGTTAAACGTCTTTTCCTCGGTGGTAAGGTCGTTATAGATCAACTGCATACCTCTGTATCTCGGTACCGAGGTAATGTTTCCGGGGTCTGCGAAATCAAATTCGCGGTAATATCCGTATTCCTTAACCTGAACCTGCGGAATACCGAGGTAAAGACAAGCGTCTGCGCTCGTGTAATAATCCGCTGTCCATTTAAAATCGTCGATGTCTCTCGGCTTCGCATCGGGGAACTTCTTCGAAATATGCTCGAAAAGCTCGACGTATGCAAGATATGCGCCGTAATCTGCCCAGTGAGAATCGAGCTTGTAATAAAGCGGCATTTCGTCGTTTTTATGCTCCTTGAAGGTATCGCGAAGGTCGATGACCGTAGCGCCTGCCTCCTTAAGCTTGCCCGTCACCTGGTCAAATGCGGTAATACCCTTGGTCTGTGTATATCTTTCGGGCACAAGCTCGGGGTAGGTGGTCATAGGAGAGGGAACGATCATATAAATGATCTCGGCATTCTTGTTGTATTGATGCAGCTGATCAACACGTGTCGAAACACGGTCCTTCATCTGGTTAAGTATGCTTTCGTTATAAAGGTTCGTACCCTCGAAATCGGGCACCATAAGGTCGAGGAAGAACTGAAATTGCTTATTACTGCCGATAGCGCGTGTCCACAAATATTCGGGCTCTGTCGGGCGCGCCTTAAGAGTCTGCTTTTCCTGTTTAACGCCGTTTACCGTCTGAGTAAACTGAACGTCGATAATATTAAGCTTGCCTGTGTTTTCGAGCGAGATCTCAAACCAACCCATATAAGAGGGAACGGTGACCTCCTGCTCGCCGAGCCTTGCGGTAACGATTGCACCGGGCTCACAGGTGCCTATCATAACGAAGATCGGATTTTGCGTGTATCGCGAGAATAAAAGCTTAACACGCTGTATCTTCTTTTCTTCATCGCTCGATTCCTCGGGCTCGCTTGATTCCTCGGGCTCGCTCGATTCCTCGGGAGCAGACGGTTCCTCCTTGCTCGATTCCTCGGGTGCAGACGAGTCTTCCGCCTCGCTCGATACTGCTTCGCTCGATTCCTCCTCATCGGATTGGTCGGACGGGTCTTCGGAGCCGTCGCTTACCGTATTAGATGCCTCACCCTTGCTTTCCTCCGAGGAAGCAACGGACGATTCTGCGGAAGAGGGAAGAGCACTTTCGTCGCTTTCGCTTTCGCAAGCCGCAAAAATGCAGGTCGCAAACATTACCAATACCAAGGTAAATAAGGTCAGTCGTTTCATCTTTTATCCTCCAAAAAGGTTAATTTGCCGTGTTATGGGAAATTTTTCCGTCGTCTGATATTTCTATCTGTTCGGGCTCGTGCGAAGCAAGATTGTCAAGAATTTCGCGGCCCTGCTCCGTGCCGAGCAAATATTTCGTCTTACATCCCGATTGCAATCCGGGGATGAAATAAAATTCCTCGTTTCCGTCACCGTCAAGCTCAAGCTTAAGCAAGCCGGTTTCGATGTCCTTTGCATTGAACCAGAAATTGCCGAGGTTGTAAAATATCGCCTTGCCCTTGTAAAATTCGATTCCCTGAAGCTGATGTGCGTGTGTGCCGACGATAAGGTCTGCACCCGCATCGATATATTCGTGCGCCGTATCCTTTTGAACTCCTTCAAGCTTTGCCGAATATTCGGTGCCCCAGTGTATAAGGAGAATGACGTAATCACAGCTCTGCTTCGTTTCTTCGATCACCTCAAGTAGCCTTATATTGTCATAGCATCTGAAAACACCGCTTTGAATATCGGTCGCCTCGGGGGTAAGAATGTTCTTTTCCGCCCTCGTCGCCGAAATATAAGCTATCTTTCTGCCGTTTATAACGTAATAAAAGGGCTTTTGTGCCTCGTTTGCGTTCCTTCCCGCTCCCGAATGATCGATACCGTATTTGTCAAGCGTGTCGAGCGTATCGAAAAAAGCATCCTCGCCGTAATCGAAAACGTGGTTGTTCGCAAGACTTACGTAATCAACGCCTATCTTCTTTAGTATCTCGGCGTTTTCGGGCTTGCCAACATAGGTATAAAGCTTATGCTTCATCGGTGTTCCGCGGTCGGAAAGCGCGTTTTCAAGGTTAAGCATCGCAACGTCGGCTTCTCGCATTATGCTTGAAAATTCGGGCGAAATGCAATAATCGATATCGCCTTTTTTGTGGTTAAGATAGGGAATTGTCGCATAATTGTCGGCAAGCGAAATATCACCGCCGAAGGTAAGCACCGTCTTTTTGTTTCCGCCCTTTTCTCCCAAGCTGATAATTTTCAAATTATCGGCACTTTTCGCCTCGTCTAAATACAGCGATCTCCAAACGTGGATACTGTTGCCCGTGTGCTTTATCCAAACGTCGTCGCTGTATCCGTTTTGCTTTATATCCAAGTAAATGCTGTAAAGAGGCTCGTTTTCGTAACCGTAATATTCAAGTATAAAGCCTATAAAGTCGTTGGCCTTGTCATGCATATCGGCGCTTTCAAAGGGCGTAAAGAGGTTGACCATATCAAGCGTCACGTCGAAAAACGGCTCGCTTTGTTCTTCACTCGATTCGTCGCTCGATTCATCGCTTGCTTCAGAGCTTTCTGTCGAAAATTCATCTTCAGTGCCTTCCGAGATTTCAATCGCTTCCTCAACGTCAAAGCCGCACGAGCAGACCGAAAAGCATAACAAAACAATTAAAACAAAATACAAAAATCTTTTCATCGTTTACCTTGACAGTATAATTTAAAACATTATAACATATTCTATTTATTTTTTCAACAGCTTTGACAAAGTCGAATTTATATGATATAATATAGGTTAACTTAACATGGAGAAGTATTACCGTTATGAAGATAACCGTTTTGGATTCCGCAACACTCGGCAACGATATAGATCTTTCGCTTTTTAACGAGCTTGGCGACGTTAATATTTTTGACGTTTCACCGCGTGAAACGGTGTCTAAACGCATCAAGGATACAGACGTTTGCATCATCAACAAGGTCAAGCTTGATGAAGAAGTGCTTAAGGGCGCGAAAAATTTAAAGCTTATCTGTGTTGCCGCAACCGGATACGATAATATCGATACCGCTTATTGCAAAAGCAACGGCATCGCCGTCTGCAACGTAGCGGGCTATTCGGCAAATTCGGTATCTCAGCTTACTCTTGCGATGGTGCTTTCCGCATCGGTCAATTTAAACGCGTTTCGCAATTCTGTTGCAAACGGAAGCTATTCTGCGGGCAACGTGCAAAATATCTTGACCCCCGTCTATCACGAGCTTTGCGGCAAGACCTGGGGTATCATAGGCTACGGCGGAATCGGCAGACGCGTCGGCGCCGCGGCAAGCGCGCTCGGATGCAAGGTCATCGTCAACAAGCGCACCCCCGTCGACGATGCCGAATGTGTAGACCTTGCCACCCTCTTAAAGGAATCGGATATCGTTACCGTCCACGTGCCCCTTACCGCGCAAACTCGCGGTATGATCGGCGCTGACGAGCTTAAAACGATGAAGGACGGCGCATTCCTCGTAAATGTCGCACGCGGTGCGGTGCTCGATGAGGAGGCTGTCGCAAATGCGGTAATTTCGGGCAAGCTCGGTTTCTTCGGCTGTGACGTTTATTCCGTCGAGCCGATGCCCGCCGACCACCCCTTTGATAAAATTAAAAATTACGAAAACGTCTGCCTCACACCTCACATGGCTTGGGGCGCTTACGAAGCAAGAGTCCGTTGTATGAACGAGATAAAGCTCAACGTAATTTCCTTCCTTAACGGCGAGAGCCGTAACAGAATCGTATAAGGAGCGGTCTTATCATGATGGATCCCACAAAATACCGTGCGGGCTATTTTCCCGTCGGAAGCAAATATAATAAATGGGTCAATGCCGAGCGTATCGAAAAAGCGCCCGTATGGTGCAGTGTCGATATGCGTGACGGCAACCAAAGCCTTGTTATACCTATGAGCCTTGAAGAAAAGCTTGAATACTTCAAGGTGCTCCTTGAGGTCGGCTTCAAGGAGATCGAGGTCGGCTTTCCCGCCGCAAGCGAAACCGAATATGAATTTCTTCGCACGCTTATCGATAATAACCTCATCCCCGATGACGTTACCGTTCAGGTGCTCACCCAATGCCGCGAGCATATCATCCGCAAGACCTTCGAGGCTGTCAAGGGCGCACCGAGCGCGATAATCCACTTCTACAATTCCTTAAGCGTCGCTCAAAGAGAGCAGGTATTCGAAAAATCCAAGGAAGAAATAAAGCAGCTCGCTATCGAGGGCGCGCGCCTTGTAAAGTGCCTCTCGAAGGAATACGAGGGCAATTTCCGTTATGAATATTCGCCCGAATCCTTCACCGGCACCGAGCCCGAATATGCGCTTGACGTCATCAACGCCGTGCTCGATGTCTTAGAGCCGAGCGAGGATAATAACGTCATCGTTAACCTTCCCGTAACTGTCGAAATGAGCCTTCCGCACGTCTATGCAAGTCAGGTCGAATATATTTGCGAAAATATAAAATACCGTGAATTCGTCACCCTTTCGGTTCATTCTCACAACGACCGCGGTACGGGCGTCGCAAATACCGAGCTTGCGCTTTTGGCAGGCGCAGACCGAGTCGAGGGCACCCTTTTCGGCAACGGCGAGCGCACGGGCAACGTAGATATAATCACTCTTGCATTGAATATGTATTCCCACGGTGTCGATCCGAAGCTTGACTTTTCGGATATGAATTACCTTGTCGAAAAATTCGAAAAATGCACCCGAATGCAGGTCTATGACCGCGCACCCTATGCAGGCGCGTTGGTATTTGCCGCCTTTTCAGGCGGTCATCAGGATGCCGTCGCAAAGGGCTTGAAATACCGCCAAAAGTATTCGCTTCACCAATGGAGCGTTCCCTATATTCCCATCGACCCGATGGACATCGGCAGAACCTACGATGCCGACATCATCCGTGTCAACTCTCAATCGGGCAAGGGCGGCATCGGCTATCTCCTCGAGCAGAATTACGGCTACGTACTGCCCTTGAAGATGCGCGAGCATTTAAGCTACCTCTGCAAGAGTATCTCCGACCGTGAGCACCGCGAATTAAAGGCAAACGAGGTGCTTTCGATCTTTTCCGAAAATTATCTCAACACCGTCGGCGCAATAACCGTCAAGAAGCTTGATTTCATGCGTGAAAACGAAACGGTAAGTATTAATATCACCTTCAACGAAAACGGAAAAGACACCTCGCTTACCGCCGAGGGCAACGGTTCGCTTTCGGCAATAAACAATGCGCTCAAGGCATACACGGGCAGAGAATACGTTCTTCAGGTATTCACCCAGCACAGTATGCAGGGCCAAGGCTCGCAATCGGTTGCGGCGTCCTATATCGGACTCCAAACCGATGACGGCAAAATGTATTGGGGCGCAGGAACCCATACCGACGTCATCAAGGCGAGCACGAACGCACTTTTAAGCGCATTTAACAATATGGTGAGAGGTTGATTTTATGGGAATGACCTTAACACAAAAAATACTCGCATACCATTCGGGGCTTGAAAGCGTCAAAGCGGGTCAGCTTGTAAGCGCGAACCTCGATATAGTATTAGGCAACGATATTACCACACCCGTAGCGATAAACGAATTTAAAAAAGCAGGCTTTGACAAGGTTTTCGATAAGGATAAGATCGCAATAGTGCTCGACCATTTCGTGCCCAATAAGGACATAAAGGCGGCAGAGCAATCAAAGCAATGCCGTGAATTTGCAAATATCCATTCGGTAAGCCATTTTTATGACGTCGGCAAAATGGGTATCGAGCACGCGCTCCTCCCCGAGCAGGGAATCGTCACCGCGGGCGATTGCATTATCGGCGCGGACTCGCACACCTGCACCTACGGCGCGCTCGGCGCGTTTGCAACGGGTGTCGGAAGCACCGATATGGCGGCAGGAATGGCAACCGGCAAGGCTTGGTTCAAGGTTCCTTCGGCGATCGGCTTTAATATCGTCGGAAAACTGCAAGAAAATTGTAGCGGCAAGGACGTTATCCTTACCATAATCGGCAAAATAGGTGTCGACGGCGCGCTTTACAAGAGCATGGAATTCTTCGGAGAGGGAATAAAGAATCTCTCTATCGACGACCGCCTCTGCATCTGCAATATGGCTGTCGAGGCAGGCGCGAAAAACGGCATCTTTCCCGTCGATGATATAACTCTTGACTATTTAAACGGCAGAAGCGAGAGGGAAATAAAGATATTCACCGCCGATGACGATGCTCAATACGATGAAATAATCGAAATCGACCTTTCAAAGATCACTCCCACCGTCGCTTGTCCGCATCTCCCCGAAAATACGAAAAACGCAAGCGAACTGAATAACGTAAAAATCGACCAGGTCGTAATAGGCTCCTGCACCAACGGCAGGATCGAGGATATGGAAGCCGCTTATAAGGTATTAAACGGCAAGCGGATAGCAAAGGGAGTGCGCTGTATCATCATCCCCGCAACGATGCAAATACTTCGCGAATGCGTAATCCGCGGCTATTACACCGCCTTTATCGATGCGGGCGCAGTCGTTTCGACCCCCACCTGCGGACCGTGCTTGGGCGGTTATATGGGCATACTTGCCAAGGGCGAAAGATGCATCGCCACAACTAACCGCAACTTCGTCGGCCGTATGGGACACGTTGAAAGCGAGGTATATCTCGCATCCCCCTATACCGCCGCCGCAAGCGCGATTACCGGCTATATAACCGAATATAAGGAGGCGTAAGCGATGAAAACGAACGGAAAAGCCTTCAAATATAACGACAACGTCGATACCGACGTTATCATCCCCGCAAGATATTTAAACACTCCCGACGTTAACGAGCTGTCGAAGCACTGTATGGAGGATATCGATAGTGAATTCGTCGGAAAAGTAAAAAAAGGCGACGTTATCGTCGCAGGGCTCAATTTCGGCTGCGGCTCCTCGCGTGAGCACGCACCGCTTGTCATCAAGGGCTGCGGTGTCGGCTGTGTCATCGCAAAATCCTTCGCGCGTATCTTTTACCGCAACGCGATAAACATCGGTCTGCCCATTCTCGAATGCGCTCAAGCGGCAGAGGAGATAAAGGCAAACGATATTATCGAGGTCGATTTCGACAACGGAATCATCACAAATATAACAAGCGGAAAAAACTATCAAGCGCAACCCTTTCCGCCCTTTATTCAAAGCATTATCGAAAAAGGCGGACTTTTGGCATCCTTAAAAGAAGGTGAATAAATTGACAAAAAATATCGCCGTCATCAAGGGCGACGGCATCGGCCCCGAAATAATCACCCAAGCGGTCAAGGTATTAACGCGTATCGGTGAGCTTTACGGCCATACCTTTAACTTCAATTACGTCGATATGGGCGGATGCGCCATCGATAAATACGGTGAACCGTTACCCCAAGAATCGATCGATAAATGCTTAAATTCCGACAGCGTGCTTTTGGGCGCGGTCGGCGGCGACAAATGGAACGGTATGCCTGCAAGCCTACGCCCCGAAAAGGGACTTTTAAAGCTTCGCGCGGCGATGGGCGTTTACAGCAACAACCGCCCTGCCAAAATCTGGCGTCAGCTCGCCTCGGCTTCGCCCTTAAAAAGCGAAATAGTCGAAAAGGGCATCGATTTCATAATCGTGCGCGAGCTTATCGGCGGTATCTATTTCGGCGAGCATAAAACCGAAACTGTCGGTAATCAGCAAAAAGCGACAGACGTGCTTGTATATACCGAATCGGAGATAGAGCGCATCGGAAGAATAGGCTTTGAAACGGCAAGAAAACGCAATAAAAGGCTTTGCTCTGTCGAAAAAAGCAACGTTTTGGATTCAAGCCGCCTTTGGAAGTCGGTAATGCACAAATTAAGCGAGGAATACAGCGACGTTGAATTGACCGATATGCTCGTCGACAACTGCGCTATGCAGATTGTAAAGGACCCCTCGCAATTCGACGTTATCGTTACCGAGAATATGTTCGGCGACATCCTCTCCGACGAAGCTTCGATGATAACCGGCTCTATCGGTATGATACCGTCATCGAGCCTCGGCGCAACGAGCCGCGGACTTTATGAGCCGATACACGGCTCTGCACCAGATATCGCAAACAAGGATATCGCAAACCCGATAGGAACGATTCTTTCCGCTTCCATGATGCTTAAATACAGCTTCGATATGGAACGCGAAGCCGAAACGATCGAAAAAGCCGTCGACGAATTTTTAAATGACGGCTACCGCACCAAGGATATAGCGCTTGACGGCGAAAAAACCGTCGGCTGTAATGAATGCGGCGACCTTATAGTAAAATACATCAAATAGGAGGCAAATATGCTTCTTTCAGGCGCAGACATACTCGTAAAGACGCTGATCGAGCAGGGCGTTGATACCGTTTTCGGTTACCCCGGCGGACAGATATTAAACGTTTACGACAGTCTATATAACCATAAAAACGAAATAAACCACATCCTCACCGCACACGAGCAGGGCGCGGCGCACGCCGCCGACGGCTATGCAAGAACCACGGGCAAGGTGGGTGTCGTTATCGCAACCTCGGGACCGGGCGCAACCAACCTCGTCACGGGCATTGCGACTGCGTACCTCGATTCCGTCCCTATGGTCGCCGTGTGCGGAAACGTGCCGACCTATCAGATCGGTACCGACAGCTTTCAGGAGATAGATATTACGGGTATAACTCTGCCCATAACCAAGCACAACTATTTCGTCGGCTCGGTCGAAGCACTTGCCGAAACGGTGCGCGAGGCGTTCATTCTCGCCCAATCGGGCAGACCCGGTCCCGTGCT
The DNA here is from genome assembly GCA_017561145.1 of Clostridia bacterium. Taxonomy (GTDB): domain Bacteria; phylum Bacillota; class Clostridia; order Oscillospirales; family CAG-382; genus Coliplasma. The sequence goes on from JAFZDO010000016.1 coordinate 26,591, forward strand.
TATCGATATTCCCAAGGACGTTCAAATCGCGCTTTGTGAATATGAAAGCAAAGATAAGGTCGAAAGAGAAGAGGCATTTTCCGCAAAGGACGTCCGCATCGCCCAAGCCGCAGAGCTTATTAACGAATCGAAGCGCCCCTATATCTATTTCGGCGGCGGTATCCTCTCTGCCGATGCAAGGGAAGAAATGCTTTCTCTTGCCGATAAGATCGATGCGCCGCTCGGTTGCTCGATGATGGGTATTTCGATACTGCCGTCCGACCATCCGCGCTTCTTGGGTATGCAGGGAATGCACGGGCATTACGCATCCTCAATGTCGATGAACAAGGCCGACCTTATCATTTCGCTCGGTGTTCGCTTTACCGACCGCGCAACGGGCAACCGCGAAAAATTCCTTCCCGGTGTCAAGGTCGTTCATATCGACGTCGACGGAAGCGAGCTTTCTAAAAACGTCAACGCGGTCTGCGGCTTGAGAGGCGATTTAAAGCAAACGCTTCAAAAGCTTCTGCCCCTTGTTAACGAATCGAAAAAGGATGCTTGGCAGAAAACCGTCGAAGCGTTAAGGGCAAAGGAAAATGAATTTGCCGACACGCGCGAAGGTCTTACGCCCGAAAATATCCTTAATACCTTAAATAACTATCTCGGTGAAAGCACCCCCGTCGTAACCGACGTCGGACAGCATCAGGTATGGTCTGCCCGTACGCTTAAATTCAAAACCGAGCGCCGTTTTCTCACAAGCGGCGGCTTGGGCACGATGGGCTTCGGCTTGGGTGCCGCCATCGGCGCATATTTCGGCACGAACGAAAGATGTGTGCTCGTCACGGGCGACGGAAGCTTCGGCATGTCACTTCACGAGCTTGCGACCGCCGTTACCTATAAGGTCCCGTTGGTCATCCTTATTATGAACAACGGCGTGCTCGGTATGGTGCGTCAATGGCAAAAGCTATTCTTCGATAAACGCTACTCCAATACCGAGCTCGACCGCAAGACCGATTTCGTCGCGCTCGCAAAAGCCTTCGGCGCAGACGGTATGGCGGTAAACACCGTCGCCGAGCTTGATAACGCGTTGACAGCGGCATTTTCAAGCGATATACCCTTTGTTATCGATTGCGCCGTCGATAAGGACGAGCTCGTTCTCCCCATGCTGCCGCCGGGCGGAAGCATGGACGATATCATCGTAAAGGCAGGTGGCTGATATGAATAAATATACCCTTGCCGTGCTCGTTAAAAACGAATTCGGCGTACTTAACCGTGTTACAAGTATGTTCCGACGCCGTCAGTTCAACATCAGCGCACTGACGGTAAGCGAAACCGAATCGAGCGCATTCTCGCGCATTACCGTCGTCTTCGAGGGCGAGGAGGGCTATAAGCAGCAGCTTGTAAATCAGCTCTATAAGCTCCCCGTGGTCTGCTCGATAAAGGAATTCAATTCCGACAATTCGATAAGCTGTGAGCTTTTGCTTATCAAAATGCAAAACGATCCCAAAACGCGTGACGATATCCGCACCGCCGCCGATGCCTTCGGCGCAACGGTCGTCGATTATTCAAAGGATTCGTTAATGCTCCGACTTACCGACGATTCAACCAAGATCGATGATTTCATCAACCTTATGCGTGAATATACGATCCTCGAAATTTGCCGTACAGGTAGCGTTTCGCTTGAAAAGGGAAGTACGACCATCCGTCAGCAGTTGAACTTTTAAAAAAGACAAAACAAAAAGACCGCTCGATCGAGCGGTCTTCTTTTTAGCTTAAATTACTTAACAACGGTAATAGCAGAGATGTGGGGGTTAGCGCCCTTGTACCAGTAAAGGAAGCCGGTAACGTCAACAACGTCGCCTTCCTTGAGCTCGCCAACGGTCTTGTAAACGTCGGTTTCGGTGCCGGTGAAGTAAACTTCAACACAGAAGCTGTAATCCTTGCCGTCCTTGGTAAGAGTTACGTAGATATCGTCGCCGGGTTCGCCGTTCTTGTATTCAAGAGACTTGAAGGTAAGACCCTTGAAGGTAACGAGCTGGTTCATATAGTTAATGAGATCATCGCTCGCAAGCTTGTCGGTGAGGTCCTTAGCTTCTGCAACGTAGGTATCGCCGCCTTCAACGAATTCAAAGGTAGCGTCCATGATTTCAACTTCGCCGTCGTATTCAGCCTTGGAGCCGGTAACGCGGATCTTGGTACCCTTTACGAGCTTTGCAGCGTTTTCTTCGGAGCAAGCGAGGTTGTAAACGAAGATGCCGCCGTCAGCGCTCTGGCAGTAAAGAACGATGGAGTTGTTCCACCAGCCCTGGTTAGCCTGAACGTAGGTTTCAACGGTAACGGTTGCGCCAACTTCTGCAGCGAGGTATTCAGCATAGGTCATAACCTTAACTTCATCGGTAGAAGCTTCGGTAGAAGCCTCGGTGGAAGCTTCGGTAGATGCTTCAACAGAAGTGTCAGCAACAGAAGAGCTGTCAGCTACGGAAGATGTGTCTTCGCTTTCTGCGCAAGCCGCAAAAGCAGCAAACATCGAAAGAACGAGCAACATAGCAATGATCTTTTTCATTTTCATAAACTCCTTTTTTATGCATAAATGCATTGTATTGTAATTATTATATGCTAACCAACTAAAAAATCAATGTTATCAAAATAGATTTTATATCACTTTTTGCTTTTGATTTTGTTAAATACGACATAAAACAGCATCAATATCCAACAAAGCGCCAACAAACCTATCAATATCCACGAACCCGTCGGCAGCTCGCCTAAGGTAAGCTTCTCGTTCGAAGAGTTAATCTGATCGAGTCTGTAAAGCGATTTCGTATCCTCAAAGACCTTGTCGATATATTCGTCGTCGACGGTGATATTGTTCTTGACCGCCTTGTTTACCGTTTCGATCAAATGCCCCGAAGCATCGCGAAGCGAAACCGAGCCGTTAAACACGGGGGTAACAAAGGTCTTGTCGACGTTGTCAAGCAAAAGCTTCGTCGCGTCGAGCTTGATATCGTAATAAAAATCGTCGTCCTCGCCGCTTCTGCTGAGGTAATCGACGTATTCCGCCGAATTCTGCGCCTTCGAGGTAACGGGAACGTAGCCCTCGGTCTGCGCATAAGCGATCTGCACCTTGTTGGTTATCATAAACTGCATAAACAGCCAGGATGCAAGGACCTCTTGGCTGTCCTCGCTGTTAAAGATACACATCGAGGGGCCTTGAGATATCATGCTGATATTCTGAGGATCGTATTGAGGAATAGGGTAAACGACGGTTTCAAACTGAACCAAGGTTTCCTCGGGAATGTCAAGCAGAGGCGCGTTACTGCCCATCCAGGTCGCACCCGCAGTCGAGTCTACCGCGAAAATGCACTGTCCCGCATTAAGAAAGTTTGCGGGATATCCGTTCATTTTGTAGGTGTTAAACGCACGTGATGCCGAGTGTACCGATATCTGCTTAAGTATATCCTTCGTCGTATCGTTGAATATCTTGATTTCGCCGAAGACGCTTGAATATTCGCCGCCCTTCTGATTGATCATCTGGATCATCATATTGTCGGTCGATTTATACATAAAGGGGATAAGTATCTTCTGACCGTTTATCTTGAAATTTCCGTTCTCATCCTTCGCCATAGCCGCCTCCGAAACTTCGAAAACGAAGTCCCAGGTGAGCACTTCGGGAAGGGTAAAGCCAAGCTTTTCGACGTAGGTCTTGTTAACGTAGCAAGCCTCTGTCGAGCGCATATAGGGCAAAGCGTAATAATATCCGTTGAATTCGCATTCGTTAAGGAACTGCGGAATGATCTCATCCTTTTTCGCGGAATCGAACAAAACCTCGCTTCCGCCCAGACCGTATTTTTCATCGACCATCAGATCGTCAAGCGGAACTACTGTATCCTTACCGGTAAGATAGGTTGCGATGTGGTCGGGGTAGGTAATACAAACGTTGGGGGGAGTATCTGTCGAAATGTTCGTAAGAACGTCCTGATAAATTCTGCCGTAATCGGTATAAAGCTTAAGCTTTACGGTAATGTTGGGATAAAGCTCCTGAAAATCGGCGATAGCCTGCTTGTAAATGCCTACCTGAGTAAGGTTGGTATCGTTTTTCGCCCAGAACGAAATTTCGTAATTGCGCGAGGTATCAAAAGCTTCGGGTATGACAAAAGCCTTGCTTTCACGGTTGCCGTGACAAGCGGTCAAAGAAAATACAAGCAAAGCAAGAAGAACAACGCAAAGAAATCTTTTCATCCCTTAAGTCCTCCTCTCGAAACGCCCGCCATGATCTTGTTACGGAACACGAGGAACAGAACGATAAGCGGAAGCGAAATAACGCAAATAGCCGCCATCATCGCGGGGATGTTCTCGCGGCCGAAGCCGTTTTCGCGTATTTCCTGAATACCGTTCGAAACGAGATAATACGCACGGTCGTCGGTAACAAGACGCGGCCAGACGAAGGAGTTCCAGCATTCGATGACCTTAAGTATCGTTACAGTAACTATCGTCGGCTTGCATATCGGTATCATTACCTTCCAAAGGTATTTGAAATCGCCCGTGCCGTCAGCCTTTGCGGCATAATAAAGCTCGTCGGGTATCTGCGCAAAGTTTTCCTTAAGCAGATAAATATAGAACACCGATGTGACCGAGGGAAGTATAAGTCCCAAGAAGGTATTTCGAAGATCCATATCCGTGACGGTAACAAAGTTTGTAATAACGACCAACTCGCTCGGGATCATCATAAGTGCAAGAAATATCGTGAACACAAGATTCTTGCCCCTGAATTCAAGCCTTGCAAATGCAAACGCCGCAAGTATGGTCACTATAAGCATTATCGCGGTCGTCGCAAGCGTGAAAAGCAGAGTGTTTCCGAAATATCCGCCGAGCGGTACCGCCGAAAAAGCGGTGTGGTAGTTGTCGAACGTCGGGTTTGCCGCATAAAACTTCGGTACCCATTCGGATGCATATTCGCCGTAGCTCTTGAACGAAGAAAGCACCATCCAATAAAAGGGGAAGAGCACCACCAACGCCCAAACTGCGAGCAGAAAGTAAATAAGCGTCTTTGAAATATAGCCTTTGTCGCTTCGAGCGGCTTTTTTCATTCTGATCTTTTCCATAAAAGCCACCCCTTTAGTAATGCACGCGCTTTTTGCTCACGAGCAGATTGATGCAGGTGATGGTAAGCACGATAAAGAACAAAATAACTGCCGCGGCGGATGCGAACGAGGGATATCCGCCGGAATCACCGTAAAGCATATCGTAAATATAACCGACAATAGTGTTCATACCGTTGGCGTTGAGGTCGGTTCCGAACAAAGCCACCGCATCCGAATAAGCCTTGAAGGCGCCGATAAATCCGGTGATGATAAGATAAAAGGTCGTCGGAGATATCATCGGAAGCGTGATCTTAAAGAAGCGCTTTATCTTCGAAGCGCCGTCGACCTTCGCCGCGTTGTAATAGTTTTCGTTTACCGATGCAAGCGCACTTGTGAAGATAAGTATCTTAAACGGCAAAACTATCCATACGGTATAAACCGAAAGCATAGTCATCTTTGCCCAATAAGGACCGTTTACAAAGTCGATGGGCGCAACGCCGAACCAACCGAGAACGTTGTTTATAAGACCGTCGCTGTAGCTTGTCTGCTTGAAGAGGATCATAAAAACAATGCCGACCGCAAGCGTGTTTGTAACGTAGGGAAGGAAATACACCGTTTGAAAGAGGTTGCGAAGCTTCTTTATCGACGTAAGTCCGACCGATATAAGCAAAGCAAGCGCTGTCGAAAGCGGCACCGTGATAAAAACGAGTATCAACGTGTTTTTAAGCGCCTGAAGAAAATAAGGATCTCTCAGCACGTATTCATAATTATAGCTGCCGACGCCGAAATAGGTCTGCGAGGCGAAATTAAATCCCTCTTCAAACGAATAAATAAAAACGTCGACAAGCGGGTATACCAAAAACACACCCAAAAATGCAATGGACGGCAACAAATAAAGCCATCCCTTAAGATTGTTTTTCATATCGTCACCCGTGCGGTTTACAAAATATGTTTTAATGGTTTATTATACTACAAAGCCAAACGGTTTTCAAGATTTTGTTTACATTTTATTTAAAAAAGAACTCCCGAAAGTTATCTCGGGAGCGTTTTCTTTATTGTCCTATAAGTGTTTTGTAATATTTGGTAAATCCGGTGCCGTTGCTCGTCGATGCAGTCGCGCAGATGATGATATCGTCAACACCCTTTTCAGCGACAAGATCTCTAATGTCAATGCTGATATGTCTGGGGTCGATAACGATAATATTTCCGTAATGCTCGATAAGGAAGGGAACGAAGGCGTTGCCCGACGATTCCTTGATAACAAGCACCGTCTTTTCCTGATCGTTTTCGGGCACGTTTATTTCGGTATAAGGATTATCGCCGTTGATGAAGCAGGAATATCCCTTGCGCGATTCGTTGATACAGCTTTTAAAGGTTCTGGAAGGGTTCAGGTTTTTGTCATAGACCGTCATCGTATGCGCTTTTCTCGGCATATAGGCATAAACGGTGTCGTAAAACGACAAAATCCTGTCGTCCTTCGCATAATCGTTCGTCTTGCCGATAAAGCTGTCGGTAATTATCTTTTCCTCAAATGCCGAAAGCGGTGTCGGAGTAAGACCGACAGACGTTGCAAACGCGCAATAAGCATAATAAGCCGCGCGCTGTGTCCAATGGTAATCGCTCTTGAAATAAAGATATTCGCCTCTGTGCTCGGCAAAAATGCTTTTCAGATTAACGAAATTAACGTTTCCGTATATCTTCGCTTCCATTTGGTCGAGTATCTCGCCTTGGTCGGTAAGCCAGGAGCGTACCGTTGCGTTGGTAATGCCGAACGCCGACGACGGCATATTAACAATGCTTATGCGTGTGTCGGGGAAAAGGCTTGCGTATTCGGCATAAACGTCTGCATTGCTTTCGGCAACATTTTCTTTGAATTTAGTGCCGTAATAGCAACCGCCGTTGAAAATTATATAATTGGTAGGCAAAAGCTCTGCATCTCCTATATCATCGTCCGATTCCTCGGGCTCGCTCGATTCCTCGGGCTCACTCGATTCCTCGGGCTCACTCGATTCCTCGGGCTCACTCGACTCCTCGGGTTCACTCGATTCCAAGGGCTCGCTCGACTCCTCGGGCTCGCTCGATTCTTCGGGCTCGCTCGACTCCTCGGGTTCACTTGACTCCACGGGCTCGCTCGACTCCTCGGGCTCACTCGATTCCTCAATCTTGTTCGATTCCTCGGTCACGCTTGACTCCTCGACCTTGCTTGATTCCTCAATCTTGCTCGATTCATCATTCAACACGTCGCTTGATTCCGCAACGCCGTTTGGGCTTTCGTCCTCGGTCGAGGCGATGGCACTCGATTCCGTGCCGTCGAATGACGTATCAACCGACTGCTCGGTAGGAACGGAGCTTTCGGGCAGGGAAGAAGCGTTGTTTTCATCGGTTGCGTTGCATCCGATAACGAATATAAAGAACAGCGAAAGTATGACTGCAGTTATAATTTTTTTCACTGAAGATCACTCCAAAAAAGTGTTGCATTATTTAATTTAGTTTATCATCTTTTGTGCAAATTGTCAAGATGATCGCAGTGCAACGACGAAACTTATTGACATATTGAGTAAAATGTAGTATAGTAAATTCACAACAGTATGCTAAAACAAAAACTTGGAGGTTGGCTATGAAAAAAGTCACAAAGCGATTCCTGAAAATGCTCCTCGCGGCTTGTATGCTTTTCACCGCAATTCCTCTCGGAGTCGGCGCAGCTGCCGATACCGAATGGTTTACCGAAAAAGACGTTCAGGGCATCAAGTCTACTATTATTTCCAACAAGTACCATGCATTGTACGTTGACGTTATGATGCGTTATCACCTTCTTTCCGAAACCAATAACCACCGCGTTGAGCGTAACCTTAACGACGGCAAGAGCATTGTCTTCTTCTTCGACGGCTGCAGCGATAACGTCGATGACAGTAAGTACAGCGATATCAACAAATACCGCCTTTCGTCCTACTGTGCTGTAATTCAGCTCAAGGACGGCGTTCCCACCATCGTTTACGAATCCGAATTTAATTCCACCATCCCCGATAACCCCCGTAACCCCGAAACAAACGAGGGGGACCCCGTACCTACCGTTCTCGACGGTATCTATAACATCCAGTCCACTAACCACGGCGGAAGCTATGCCGCACTCTGGATCGAGGACGACGGCACTCAGGTTCCCGTAATGCGTTGCACCGAAACCACCAATTACGTAAGCACCTCCAAATATATAAACATCCACGCACGTTATCCCTGGACAGGAGCTCCCCTCGACGGCATCACCTCCGATTCCTACAGCTCGTCGGGCTGCTTCAACGTAGGCAAGACAAGCGACAGCTTCAGAGATTACAATAAGTTCATCGAGCTTATTCTCGGCGTAAAGAATGCACGTAAGCCCGACTGGAACAACGCAAAATGCACAAGCGGCGTTGACCACGGCCTTGTTATCGTAGACAGATCGCATTATCAGACCCAGCTTGCTCAGATCTATAAGGGCAACGTAAACAACGGCGCGGAGATCGTTGCAAAGCTCGTCGAAAATTCTCTTAAGCTCCAAAAAGAGATATTCAACGGCTTGGGCGACGTAAACGGCAACGGCGAGATCGATAAATACGACTATATCACCGTTAAGCGCGGACTTTTGGGAACACTCGACCTCACTGACGTTCAGACAATGTCCGCCGATGTCAACAAAAACGGCGAAACCGAAAAGTTCGACTATATCCTCATCAAGCGCGACATTCTTGGCACCTACGAAATAAAAGACTGATTATAAACGAAAAGGACTTGCTTAACGCAGGTCCTTTTTTTCTTTGAAAATATTACGGCAGTTTGGGGTATGATTCGAATTTTTCATAATCGTTGGTTTTTAGTGAAATCGTTCGCTTACGCTCACGCTGAAATCAAAGGCTACGCCTTTGGTGAAATATTTTGCTAAAACAAAATATGAAATTAAATCCACCCACTCGCCGTCGAGGCGGATTTCACACGCCGCAGGCGTATTTCACATTGCAAAGCAATATTTCACCCACCCGCAAGGGTGGATTTAGCTGAAAAAGGACTTTCTTTCGAAAGTCCTTTTTCTGGTGGGGGAAGGTGGATTCGAACCACCGAAGTCAGTGACAACAGATTTACAGTCTGCCCCCTTTGGCCGCTCGGGAATTCC
>JAFZDO010000017.1 GCA_017561145.1 Clostridia bacterium
ATTGTTACGCTTGTGAGATTGTTGCAACCTCCGAACGCCCGATAGCCAATCGAAGTGACGCTGTCGGGAATGGTAATGCTTGTGATATCGTAGCAATATGCGAACGCATCTGAATGTATGAATTTGGTGTTGGGATTAATGGTGCAGCTTGTTATATCTTTAGAAATCGCTTTTAACAATACAACGTAAGGGTTATTTGCATTACCGAGATAATATGCATTGTCGTAAACATTATATTTTAAACTATCACAACTGCCGAACGCAAAATCACCAATCGAAGTGACGCTGTCGGGAATGGTGATGCTTGTGAGATTGGTGCAATAACGGAACGCATCATCACCAATCGAAGTGATGCTGTCGGGAACGGTGATGCTTGTGAGTTTTTCGCATTCGTAGAACGCAGAATCACCAATCGAAGTGACGCCGTCGGGAATGGTGATGCTTGTAAGAGAGGTGCACCCGTAGAACGCCAAATCGCCAATCGAAGTGACGCCGTCGGGAATGGTAATTCTTGTGAGATTGTAGCAATATGCGAACGCAAAATCACCAATCGAAGTGACGCCGTCGGGAATGGTGATTCTTGTGAGATTGTAGCAATCTTTGAACGCAGAATCGCCGATCGAAGTGACACCGTCGGGAATGGTAATGCTTGTGAGATATTTGCATTCGTCGAACGCCTTCGAGTGGATGAATTTAGTGTTGGGATTAATGGTGCAGCTTGTTATATCTTTAGAAATCGCTTTTGCCAATACAATGTAAGGATTATTTGCATTACCGAGATAATATGCATTATCGTAAACATTATATTTCAAACTATCACAACCTTCGAACGCATCCTTGCCAATCGAAGTGACGCTGTCGGGAATGGTAATGCTTGTAAGAGAGGTGCACTTGTAGAATGCATAATCACCAATCGAAGTGACGCTGTCGGGAATGGTAATGCTTGTGAGACTGGTGCAACCGGAGAACTCACCCTCACCAATCGAAGTGACGCTGTCTGGAACGACGAGCTCTGTTACAAGAACGTCATTAAAATACAAATTCGCGCCTTTGCAGCAAGGATTTGAGGCGTAGCTTTCAAATTGAATTGAAAGCCAATTTTCAACGTTACCCTGATAATATACGTCCTTGAGATTTGTGCAACCGTCGAACGCATCATCACCAATCGAAGTGACGCCGTCGGGAATGGTAATGCTTGTGAGATTGGTGCACCTGTAGAACGCCAAATCGCCAATCGAAGTGACTTTATAACCGTCGATTTCTGACGGGAAAATCAATTCGGAATCACTGCAAGTGCCGATTCCAGTAACAGTGCAGGTAATGCCGTCATCATTGACCGTATATGCCAAACCCTCAGAAGCGGTCGGCTTAGTGTAAGAATCAATATAGCTGTAGCCGCAAATCTCACAAATATGCGTTGTAAAGCCCTGCTCGGTTCCTGTCGGTGGTGTAACTACCAAAATATAGGTATGGTCGCATCCTGTCTCAATAGGCGGTATTTCGTAGGTGCCCATAATGTGGCGCTTGACGAGGATATAGTCGAACTTGTCGATCTTGCCGTCGTTGTTGACGTCACCGCGCGAAATTTGCTCGTCGGTGAGCGAGAGGGTATTCATACAGCTGCGCTTAATGATGATATAATCGAACTTGTCGATCTCACCGTTGGCGTTAAGGTCGCCGTAAAAATACACGAGATTGCTGTCGTTCGCTGTCGCAATGACAGCCGTTGAGGGGAGTATGAAAGCGGCAATCAGGATCAAGGCGATAATTGCCGATAAACGATTAAGCTTCTTCATTTTTTGACCTTCTTTCTTTTTGGTTGGAGAGAAATCAAATCGCTGCAACCAAATTTGTTAACATTTTATCACGATAACGTTAAAATGTCAACACCGAGCAAGGCTTTGAACTTTCCTGCTTTTTTGATGCGTATCGGCTTTACTTTTTACAAAAAAGTGTTATAATACGGTTGAACACTTGATTTGGAGAAGGCAATGGGTTATTTTTACGATTTTCACGTTCATTCGAACGAATGCAGCGGATGCGCGCGTACACCTGCGCGCGATATGGTTCCTGCCTTAAAGGCGGCGGGTTATAGCGGATTTGTGCTGACGAACCATTTTTTAAACGGCAATAACTGCGTGCCGAATGAGCTTTCCTGGGAAGAAAAGATGGCGCAGTATTACAACGCATATCTTTCGGCAAAGGAAGTCGGCGCAGAGATGGATATGGACGTGTTTTTCGGCATTGAATATCATTACGGCAACGCGCAGGAGATATTGATATACGGTATCGATCACGATTTTTTGGCGGGAAATCCCGATATGTGCGAGATACCGGTCACCGAGCTTTGCGACCGCGTGCATAAATACGGCGGATTTGTTTCCCACGCGCACCCTTTTCGCGAAAGGGGATATATTCCCAAGGGCAATTTTTTGATGGACCTTTCTTACGTTGACGCCATCGAGATATACAACAGCGCAAACCGCGAGGTCGAGGACGAAAAGGCACAGGCGCTTTGCAGGGAATTGAACCTTGCATACACCGCGGGAAACGATCTGCACTTGGATTCTCACCTTGCGAATTTTCCCAATGCGGGGCTTGAATTCGATTGCAGGATACGCGATGACAAGGATCTCGTCGAGCTGTTAAAAAGCAAGTCGGGCAGACTTAGATTTTCGGGCGAAAGATTCTTTAAATAAAAGCGCACACAGACACGGCTGAATAAGGCTGTGTCTGTTTTTTGATAAAAATTTATCGAAAAACGATAAAAATATATTGACAAACGAATTTTGCTGTGTTATTATGATGGCACAAACAAAAACGATTCCGGAGGTCGTTATGCCTAAAATTTCAAAATCCGCATCTACTACGATTTCGTTGATACTTGCCCACGCCCTGCTTTCGATATTGCTTTTCTTTGCGATCGTTATGCCTATGGTCATCAAATCCGCACCTATAATGATGGGTGTAAAGGCATACTTTACCGAAAAGGGCGGAGACGCTGTTTTCTGGATATGGTTTTATCTCCTTATGGTCAGCGGCGCGGCGTGCTGTGTTGCTCTTATAGCTATATTGAAGCGGGTACAGCGCGAGCTTGTTTTTACCGACAGGACCGTTTCGCTCCTTCGTTGGCTTTCTTGGGGATGTATGTTCATCGCGGCGATCTGTCTCGGCGTGGTTTATTATTTCCACATGTCGTACATATTAACGTTGGCGGCAGGATTTTTGGGACTTTGTCTGCGTGTTGTCAAAAACGTTCTTGAGCACGCAAACGAGCTTAAAAACGAAAATGACCTCACGGTATAAAGGAGGTAGCAAGTTGATCGTTATTAATCTTGACGTTATGATGGCGAAACGTAAAATGTCGCTTAACGAGCTTTCCGATACAGTCGGTATTACGCTTGCCAACCTTTCGGTGCTTAAAAACAACAAGGCAAAGGCAATCAGGTTTTCGACCCTCGAGGCGCTTTGCAAGGCGCTCGATTGCAGGGTGGAGGATATTATCGAATATCGGGAAGACTGATTTAGCAAAGGAGAGTTTTCTATGAACGACGTTAATCTTCAAAATCAAGAGCCTATAGAGAAAATCGACCCAATCGAACAAAACGACAATGCTCCGATAACCGACCTGCGCGATTACGATGCGTTCGAGTGTGTATTCGCATGGCTTTGCATATTGATAGGATATTTGTTCTGCTGTGCTTTTCCGCCGACGCACTTCCCTCTGGGCAGCTTTATCGTATCGGTTTTCTGTGTTGTAACGACTGCGCTTACGCTTGTTAAAAGAAAAGCAAGGCTCGGAGCGACCGAATGGTTCCTTGCTGTACTTTCGCTTGCCTTTTCGTTCGCGTTTATGCTGAATATTTCGGGATTTCCGACGTTTATCGCGTTTGTATGCGCGTTGATATGCTACGGCTTTTTCGTTTACCGTGCAAGCGGAAACAGACTTTCAAAGGGTAATTCGGATTTCCTTCCGCTTGAGCTTTTGCGTGCTTTGAAGGGCTTTTCGGTCTACGCCATCGCGGATATGTTCCGATTGATGTTTGCACGTAAAAACAAGAGCTTCAAGGCTATTTTAAAGATACTTATCGGACTTATAGCCGCGGTTATTCCCACCGCTATCGTTATTTCGCTGCTTTCCTATGACGGCAGATTTTCCGAGCTTCTAAAAAATGCGTTTTCCTTTATTATCGACTTCGATTTTGCCGAGCAGCTTGCGTATATCAGCTTCGGTACAGTAATTGCGATGTATATTTTCGGTATGTATGCCGTCAATACGTCGAACAGAAAACCGCTTAATTGCGAAGCGATGCGCGAAAGATCCGAGCGCGTTCGCGTTGCTCCTCTTCTTACGGTTGCCGCAACTCTGCTTCCCTTGGCGGTAGTTTATCTGTTCTTCTTCGTTTCTCAATGGGATTATTACCTTTCGGCGTTTACCGGCAAATTGCCCGAGGGCGTCGTTAACTATGCCGAATATGCAAGAAGCGGATTTTTCGAGCTCTGCACCGTTTCTGCAATAAACCTTGCGATAATAACCGCGATTGCGCTGTTTATGAAGAGAAGCGGAAACGGCGAAAAAATATTTTTGCGTATCGTTTCGGCGCTGTTTTCGGTAATGACGCTCGTGCTTATCGGTACCGCGCTTGCGAAGATGTATCTTTACATCGACCGCTTCGGACTCACCGCAAAGCGTCTTCTTTCCTCCTGGCTTATGATCGTTATTGCGCTGATATTCGTGTTTGTGATAATCCGCAGCGTCGTAAAAAAATTCCCGCTTTTCGTTGCCTCGACCGTTGCGGTCGTGCTTATGTGCGGCGTGCTTGTTGCGTCGGATTATAATTCGTTTATCGCAAATTACAACGTCGACCGCTATATTTCGGGCAAGACCGACGTTATCGACGTGACCGCACTCATCAAAGCCGACACCCCTGCGATCCCTGCAATCACAAAGCTTATGGAGCACTGCCAAGAAACGGGAAAGACCGAAAGCTATGACTATAAACGGCTTGAACGCGAAATTTGCGATGAAATAAAGCGTCTTGAGAACCAAAACGATATCTTCTCGTTCTCCTTCCCGAGCAATCGCGCCGAAGAGGCTATCGAGGAATTTTGCGAAAAATATCCCTTGGAGCACGAGACCGAGGAATGGTATTACACTTAATGCGGACGATGCTTTATGAGGTTGCGTTATGAATAAAAATATTTGGTCGTATGTTCTTATAGCCGTTGCGATCGTTGCGCTTTTGGCGATGGTCGCAGTGGGTGTAATTACGGTTGATTCGATCAATGAAATCGAAAATGCAGAGCTTTCTGCCGAAAATTTTCTCGGCGCGTTTATCGCGGTGTTTGCGGCTTGGCTCGGATTTTTCATCGCGGCGATAATCCTTGCCGCGTTCGGATTTGCCGCATCGCTTGCGGGTGTAAAGCTCGCACAAAGCCGCACCGTTAAAATAACCTCCGAGGTGCTGCTTTGCATACATTCCGCGGTTGCGGTAATAAGCATTTTATGCTTTGTTTATTTCGTATTTGCGTAAACGTGTACGGAGAATATTAACATATTAAATGAGGTCACAGAATGAAAAAAGTTTATATATTATTCGCCGCACTTCTTGTTATCACGCTTTGTTTATCAAGCTGCGCCAAATATTCGGAAGACGATATTATCGGATTAACTTCGTCCGAGATAATTGAAAAATACGGTGATTTCGATAGAAAACGAGGCACACCTGATGAAGACGGGTTGTATCGCGATTGCGCTTGCGGATATTTGATTTCCGAGAAAGAAACGGATTTTTTCGGAACTACCCCACCGGAATATTTTATGATTTATTTTGATGAAAACGGTGTCGCAGATTGGTGTAATTACGAAAAAGTGGTTTAAATCCGCAAAGGCATCGAAGGAGGATAAATGAACAAATCAGCTTCAACAATTTCGTTTATATTGTCGGTTGTTTTTGCGATTTTGACTGTAATCGCAACGCTGTAACCTTGAGGAGATAAATTATGAAATACTTTAAAATTGTGATTATTCTGCTCCTCGGCACATTTCTGCTCGTTTCGCTTGGCGGTTGTATCGACAACGAAGTAAGCTATGACGGCTACGGAACCAAAGTGATCTACCGCGCGGAAGGGCATGCTTCGGAATATACTTATAGGTTGAACCGAAGCGAGATGGAAAACGGGATCGATCTGTTCGGATTTCATATCGGGCCGTATGAACGCTCGTATACCTATCTGTTCCCCGACGGTACGCTGTCCGACGTTATGTTTGAATCGGAAAATGACGACGATTACGGCTTGAAGCAGGTCGAAACAGAAAATCTCGAATATAATCTCGAATATGAACCGAAGCTTTCCGACCTGAGATATTGGATGTATCAGCTGAAGGATGAAAACGTAGATTCCGTTGCGAACGATATCTGTGAGGTCGGTGAAGTGCTCTTGGTTGACGATATCTATTATTGTCTGATCCAATACGCCGATCAAACGTCGTTTCTTCTTGAGGTTGCGTACGACGGAACGGTAAAATCGTTGATACGTCTTAATATGAGAACTACAAGCTTTGCGCTTTGCGAAAAGGAATAAAACAAAAAAGGCACTCGCTTGAGTGCCTTTTACTTTTATTTGATTTCCCAGTTTATTTCTTCCTTGCCGATCGAACGCAGGAATTCGTTGCATTTCGAAAAGTGCTTACAGCCGAAAAAGCCGTTGTATGCCGAAAGCGGACTCGGGTGGGCGCATTCGAGAATGAGGTGGTGTTTGTTTGTGATAAGCGCCTTTTTCGCTCTTGCATAACCGCCCCAAAGCAGAAAAACTATCGGCTCTTCACGCTCGTTAAGCAGGGAAATGGCGCGGTCGGTAAATATTTCCCAGCCCTTTGCGCGGTGGCTTCCCGCAGACCCGTCGCGCACGGTAAGAACTGCGTTTAAAAGCATAACGCCTCCCTTTGCCCAATCGGTAAGCTCGCCGTGGTTGGGAGGGGTGATGCCGAGATCGCTTTCAAGCTCCTTAAAAATGTTCACAAGGCTCGGCGGCTTCTGTACTCCCTTTTTCACCGAAAAGCAAAGTCCGTGTGCCTGACCTGCGCCGTGGTAGGGGTCCTGACCGATGATAACGGCGCGTACGTCGTTATAGTCGGTATATTTGAAGGCGTTGAAGATATTATCCATTTCGGGATATATTGGCACGCCCGATTTTAAATACTCGGATTTTAAGAAGGCACGCAGCTTTTTGTAATATTCTTTTTCGAATTCGGGTGCCATTAAAGCGTCCCATGAATTGCCGAAGCTGAACATAAAAATTCCTCTTTTATATTAATGTAAGCATATTATAGCACAAAAGGGAATTAAATCAATAAAATTTTAATTGACAAATGCGATTTTTGGGGTTATCATTTATAATGAA
This sequence comes from Clostridia bacterium, assembly GCA_017561145.1. Classification (GTDB taxonomy): domain Bacteria; phylum Bacillota; class Clostridia; order Oscillospirales; family CAG-382; genus Coliplasma. The sequence goes on from JAFZDO010000017.1 coordinate 7,405, forward strand.
ATAGTTCTAACGAAAAAAAGAGGTGAGAATTTAATGGATTCATCGCGAAGTAGCGGCATAAAACCCAAAAGTATTTGCGCGGAATCGGTTGATTTCTCGCCTTTTCCGCGTTAATTTTGGATTTTTGACCGTGCTTCCTTTTTTTACTATTATAACGAAAGGAACGGTTAAAGATGGAAAAAGAACAGTTAGAAGAGCTTTATGAAAGGATCGCCGAGCTTTTTGAAGAGGGCGATTACCAAAGCATCCGCGCGATTATCTCCGAGCTCGAGCCCTTCGACCTTTCGGTCATCTGCGAGGAATTGGAGGAAAAACGCCTCCCGCTGTTTTTCCGTATGATGGCAAAGGACGTTGCGGCGGAATGCTTTTCAAATATGTCGTCGGAGCTGCAGGAGCTTCTTATCCGAAAAATGTCGGATACCGAGCTTAAGGCGATGCTCGACGAGCTTTTCGTCGACGATACCGTCGACATTATCGAGGAGATGCCTGCGAACGTTGCGGCGAGAATGCTCGCAAACTCGGATCCCGTAACACGTGCACAGATCAATCAGATATTAAACTACCCCAAAGACAGCGCCGGCAGTATCATGACCACCGAATACGTGCGCCTTGATAAAAATATGTCGGTTATGGATGCCTTTACCCGTATCCGCCGCGTGGGTACCGAAAAGGAAACGATTTATACCTGCTACGTAACCCAATCCGACCGCACTCTTGTCGGCGTGGTAACGGCAATGGATCTTATGTTAGCCGAGCCCGACACGCTTATTTCCGATCTGATGGAAACGAACGTTATCTTCAGCACCACCGACGAGGATAAATCGAGCGTTGTCAAGAAATTCTCGGACTACGGCTTTTTGGCACTTCCCGTCGTTGACAAGGATAACCGATTGGTCGGTATCGTCACCGTCGACGACGCGATCGACGTCGCGCTTGACGAGGCGACAGAGGACGTCGAAATGATGGCAGGTATTACGCCGACCGATAAGCCCTATTTAAAGGCGGGCGTTTTTTCGACCTGGCTTGCTCGCGTGCCGTGGCTTATGCTTCTTATGCTTTCGGCAACCTTTACGGGCGCGATAATTTCTGCCTACGAGGAGGCGTTGAGCCACCTTGTTATACTTACCGCATTCATCCCCATGCTTATGGGTACGGCGGGTAACGCCGGCGGTCAGAGCTCGGTTACGATAATCCGTGCGCTTTCGCTCGGCGACGTCGTTCCGGGTGATATACTGCGGATATTGTGGAAGGAGCTTCGCGTTTCGCTTTTATGCGGTGTTTCGCTTGCGATAGTGGGCTTTTTCAAGGCAATATGGCTCGACGGAGCAGACACCTTGGTCGCTATGGTCGTCTGCCTTACGCTTTTCGCGACAGTCGTCGCTTCGAAGGTCGTCGGATGCTGCTTCCCCGTGCTTATCAAGAAGATAGGCTTCGACCCTGCGGTCGTTGCAAGTCCCTTTATTACAACGGTCATCGACGCGCTTGCGCTCGTCGTCTATTTCGCGGTCGCTACCGCGCTTATACCCAACCTTTAATTTTCGGAGGAAAATATGTCGATAATCTACGATTCCGCCACAGGGCAATATTCGCTTCACACCAAAAATTACAGCTATATCATGCAGGAAAAGGAAGGCTTCCTTTTGCACCTTTATTGGGGCAAAAAGACCTTCGGCGACTGCACTTATATGTTCCGCGAGCAGGGAAGAGCCGCATTTTCTCCCCGTATGGAAAATTGCGACGGCTTTATTCTCGACGATATCCCTCTCGAATATCCCTGCTGGGGCAGAGCGGATATGCGTACGCCTGCGCTTGAAATGACCAACCCCGACGGATCGGTCATCGTCGACCTTCGCGTTGTCGGAAGACGCATCGTGCAGGGCAAGCAGGGAATAAAGGGTCTTCCCGCGATATATTGCGAAAACGAAAACGAATGCGAAACTCTCGTTGTCGAAATGCTTGATTCGGTAAGCAATATCAAGGTCGAGCTTTACTATTGCGTGCTTGAGGATTACGATATAATCACTCGTTATGCCCGTATTATAAACAACGGTGAAGCGACCGTTTATATCGATGCGGCGGCTTCGGCGGCGGTCGATTTCGACAGGATCGATTACGACGTTATCTCCAACTTCGGTACTCACTGCCGCGAGCGCAATATCGAGCGTGCACCCCTTAACCACGGCAGATTTATTATGTCGTCGCGTCGCGGCGCTTCGTCGCACGTGCATAATCCCTTCCTTATTATGACCTCTCGCGGTGCAGACGAGGTCTCGGGCGATGCATACGGCTTCGTGCTTGTATATTCGGGCAACTTTACCGCCGAGATCGCCGCAAATCAGTTTGATACCGCACGCGCCGTTATCGGTCTTAACCCCGACGGATTCCGTTGGGAGCTTGCATCGGGCGAGGAATTCACCACTCCCGAATGTGTAATGAGCTATTCCTCGGTCGGTCTTGACACGCTTTCCTATAATTTCTCGAGAGTGTTCCGTGAACGCCTCTGCCGCGGAAAATACCGCGACGTCAGAAGACCCGTGCTTCTTAACAGCTGGGAGGCTTGCTATTTCGGCTTTGACTCCGACCGCCTTATCAAAATAGGCGATTCCTGTGCGGAGCTCGGTATCGAGCTTATGGTTATCGACGACGGCTGGTTCGGCAAGCGTAACGACGACCATTCCTCGCTCGGCGACTGGTTTGTCAACGAAGAAAAGATGCCCGGCGGCATCAAGCGCATTTCCGATCATCTCAACGCCAAGGGAGTTAAATTGGGCATCTGGTTCGAGCCCGAAATGATCTCTCCCAACAGCGAGCTTTACAGAGCACATCCCGATTGGTGCTTGCATTACGAAAACCGTCCGCGCTCTGAGGGAAGATACCAGCTTATTCTCGACCTTACCCGTAAGGACGTTTGCGATTATATTTATGAATCGGTTGCAAAAATACTCCGTGAGGGCGGTATTTCCTACGTTAAGTGGGATTTTAACCGCAACATGAGCGAGGCAGGCAGCCCGTTGCTCGGCTCTAACAAGCAACGCGAGATCGATTTCCGTTACTATCTCGGCCTTTATTCGGTGCTTGAGCGCCTGAACGAGGAGTTCCCCGACGTATTGTTTGAATCCTGCTCGGGCGGTGGCGGCAGATTCGATGCAGGTATGCTTTACTATATGCCTCAGGTATGGACGAGTGACAACTCCGACGCTATCGAGCGCTTGAAGATACAGTACGGCACCAGCCTGGTTTATCCGATGTCGGCAATGAGCGCACACGTTTCGGCTTCTCCCAACCATCAGACGGCACACGTTACGCCGTTTGACACCCGATTCACGGTTGCGCTTACCGGCTCGTTCGGTTACGAGCTCGACCCGACCGCGCTTTCCGAGGAGGAGCAGAAAAAGGTCCGCGATACCGCCGCGCTTTATAAGGAGATCGGCGACGTGCTTGCGAAGGGAAGATATCACCGTCTGCGTGACCCCCACAACGAGCCCTGCTCGGCGTGGTGTACCGTTTCCGAGGACAAATCGGTTTGTATCGCGGGATACGTTCTCACCCACGTCCGTCTTTACGGCAACAACGAGCGTATCGCGTTGCGCGGACTCGATCCCGATGCGATATATAAGGAGCGCTTTACGGGAGCGACCTACCGCGGAGATCAGCTTATGAATTTCGGTCTCCACGCCCCCACAACGCTTGAATTCCACAGCATTCTCTGGATTCTTGAAAAAATTGACTGAACAAACGGGACGTAAGGTAAAAACCTTGCGTCCTTTTTTGTTGAAAATGCAAAAAAATTCATAAAAATAATTCAATACTATTGCTTTATTTTTTGCAATATGTTATAATGCCTCCGTATAAAAATTGAAAAATTTGGAGGTCCCTATGAAAATGCTTTTCAAAGCGCTCAGCATTCTCCTCGCAGTACTCATGTGCACGGGTGTTTTTGCTGCTTGCACCGAGCCCGAGCTTTCCGGTTCTACCCCCAACGAAAATTCTTCTGCCAACAGCGCTACCTCCGCTGACGTGAGTGAAGGCAACGGCCTTAACTACGGCCCTGCAGATTACGGCACCTTCCCTTATGAAAACCAAACTCTCAGCGGCGATCCTATCCGCATTTTGTGTGTTGATACCGAACGTCATAAGTACGGTCTTCAGCAGTTCTCTTATATCGAAGAGCTTGAAGGCAATACCATCAATGCTGCTGTTCAGAACAGAAATAACTTCCTTGAAGAAAAATACGGCATCACCTTTGAGGTTACCTCGGTTAAATATCCTTCCGATGAAATAAAGAACCTCATTACCGGTAACTCCAACGAGTACGAGCTCGTTTGTGAATCGGTAGACCGCCTTGTAGCAGGCATTCCCAACAACTACTACTGGTCGCTCAACGATTACGTTGACATTTCCAAGCCCTGGTGGGATGAAAGAGCTATCAACGCTTTGGCACTCGGCGAAAAGTTCTACTTCCTCGCAGGTGACGCTCTCCTTACCGACGACGATAACACCTATCTTACCCTTTATAATAAGGATATGTTCAAAAAGAACGCCACTCTTACCGAGTACGGCGACATTTATGAAATCGTTCGTAACGGCGAATTCACCATCGACCTTTATTATGAAATGTGCCGCGCGGTATCTACTCCCGACTCTAACGGTCAGTGGGGCTTCAACGCTACCTACGGCAACCTTTCCCATGCATACGGCGCAACCGTTATGATGAACGGCTTGAACGTTGCAACCGTTACCAAGGATGAAAACAACGAGCTCACCATCACTCTTGACGACGAATCCTCCGTTAACGCATTCAATAAGGTATACGATCTTATGGCGGATACCACCAATACCCAGCGCGCTGAATTGATCATCGGTCAGTCGCCCACAAATCCCTCCACTTACGGATTTGCTGAATTGGAAGAAATGTTCGTTAACCAGAGAGGCTTGTTCTACAACACCACCAGCTCCTCTGTTTCTATCCTCAAGGGCGCAAACCTCGAATTCGAATTCGGTGTTCTTCCCATTCCGAAGCTCAATAAGGAACAGGAATTCTATTGCAACACCGTTAACGTATATCAGTCCTCTGCATTCGCTATCCCCTCGAGCGTTGATAAGGCACGTATTTCCGATATCGCCTTCGCGCTTGACGCACTCGGATTCTACAATGCAGACGTTATCCGTTCCTACTATCAAACCACCCTCCAGCTTCAGGCTATCCAGTCCGACGACGACGCTGAAATGCTCGACGTTGTTTACAACAACCGTTTCTACGATATCGGCGCTATCTACAACTGGGGCGGTCTTTTGAGCTTCTACGGCGGCATTATCGGTAACTCCAGCGCTAACACCCTTACCTCCTCCTGGAGCGCTAAGGAAACTCAGGTCGTTACCGCTATGGAGCAGGCTGTTGAAGCATACAACAATGCTACGACCTGATAATTGGCGGTGTTTATGGCTAAAAGATTCTTAAGCGTTTTATTTGCGCTTTTACTGGTTATTCCCTTTTCCGCATTTGCGGCAAGCGCCGCCGACGAGGTGATCTCGGTCGGCAAGAGCTATACCGTTGAGTATTACACTCCCGTTGAAAACGCTTTCCCCAAGAAGGCGTATAAAAAGGAAAAGAAGCTTACCGACGGCGTAGTTGCAAAAAGCGATTCTATGAGCGATACCGCTTGGGCGGAATTCTATCGCGGCACCGCAGTTCAGGTAACGGTTGACCTCGGCGAGGTCATGGCTGTTACCGGTGCGACTCTCGGCGAGCTTCAATACAGCTCCGCGGGTATCTGGTGCTCAAGATATCTTGAGATCTACGTTTCCGAAAACGGAACCGATTTCGGTCTGGTCGGTAAGACCGTGAACGAAAATCTTATTACTCAAACGCAGAGAAAACGCATTGAGTTCAAGGTAACTCTTGACAAAGCATATAAGGCACGTTACGTCCGCGCGGTATTTTCGAGCGACGTATTCACCTATGTGGATGAGCTTTCGATATTCGGCGGCAAGGATGCCTCCAGCGCGGTTTCTGCCGAAAAAACGGTGATCCCCGAAAAAGAGATCGCAGGTGATATTGACGGCATCAACAGCGTATGTCTTATGTATACCGCAACAAATTATACTCCCGAAACCATCAAGCCCTATTTTGCGTATATTGATAAGAGCGGCAAGGCTGTCGACACTATGTTCGACGCGATGCTTTTCCTCGGTATGCCCGTGACCTCGTCTGCCGACGGTTATATGAGACAGAACGACATGAAGAGCTTCGTTTCGGTTGCTATGAGCGCAAGCACCAACATGGGCGCGCTCAATACCGTTGTCGGTCAGCTTAAGAGCGAATTGGGACTTGCGGACGATTTTAAATATCCGATATTCTTCTCGGTTCCCAACATCGGCATTTATTCCGACAGCTTCGGCGAGATCGACGGACAAAAGGTTCCCTCCAACTCTCTCGATAACCGAACCAAGATAGTTAAATGGTATATCGATTACGTTGAAGAGCAATTTGCGGCAAGCAATTTTGATAACCTCACCTTAAAGGGCTTCTATTGGTTTGCCGAAGCCATCGATTATGTACGTTCGGTGAACGAATCCGAGCTTATTGCGAATTTCAACGATTATTCCCACGAAAAGGGATATAAAACAATGTGGATCCCCTTCTACAGCGCGGCAGGTATCGATGAAGCCAAGGATCTTGGCTTTGACTCGGTAACCATGCAAGCGGGACACGCGTTTAACGGCGGGGAAGAGGTTGGTACCGCAAACGCGCTTGCATGTAAGGACGCGGCGGCGACCGCTAAGAGATTCGGTCTCAACGGACTTGAATTTGAGGTCGACTGCTACGTAAACGATTACGCTACGCGCTTTGAAAAATACGTAAATGCCGCATACGGCGCAGGCCTTATGGATAAGGGTATGATCACGATGTATCAGGTCGGCGATCACCTTTACCAATCGAGCAAGGGTACCTTCAGCCGCAGCGTTTACGACCTTACCTATGAATTTATTTCGGGTAAATATACCGAATACGCACCCGTTATCGAGGGCGATATCACCATCACCGTAACGGTGGGCGATTTTGTAAGAGAAAAATTCTCTGTCAAGGATGAGGATACCTCATCTGCGAAGCTTGAGGTTATCAACCTTCAGAAGGTTGAAGGCCTTTATATCGAAGCGTACGGAAACGGCAGAATCAATATCGAAGCCGCTAACGCAATTCCCGGCACTTATGAAACCACACTCGCTGTTACTGACGGTACAAACGTCTCCAATACTATAAAGGTTACTATTATAGTAGTACCTGCAGAAGGTGACGGATCGGTTGCGGAAAGCAACCCCGGCGAGCCTAATGAACCCAACGAGCCTACCGACACAGAAGACAGCGGTATGCTTATGTGGATACTTATTATCGTAGGTGCGGTGGTCGTTATTGCCGTCGTTGCGGTCGTAGTTATTAAAGTTTGTTCTTCCAAGAAGAAATAAACATAAAACAATCTAAGGAGAAACAATCATGAAAAAGTTAGTTGCTTTGATGCTCGTTTGTTTGATTGCTTTTGCGGCAGTAGCCTGCGGCGAAGAAACGACCGAAAACAGTCAAGCGACCTCTTCGATTGCCGAAGATGCGTCGGTTACCGACGAATCCTCTGTCGACGAAGAGACCGAAACCGAAGTTTCTGCCGAAGACTCCGCCGAAGCCTCTACCGAAGCATCCTCCGAAGCCTCCACCGAAACTTCTTCCGAGTCTTCCGTTGAATCGACAGAAGATTCCGTTGAATCCTCCGAAGCGGGAGATGATCCCGTTGACGAAGTAAACTTTGTAACACAGTTTATTTCGTGGAAAAAACACTATTGCGACAAAGCAGAGATCTATGAGGTGGTCAATACCGATCCTACCTCGCTCAAGCTTTCCAAGGTAAACAGCTCCGAAGTAAAAGCCGGAGATATCGCGGTGTTTACATCCGATTACGGCGGAAATATCGGCTCCGATACCCAGAATTACAAGGATTTCGCGGTAATCGTATTCGAATACGATCACGAGGTATTTTCTTACGTTAAGAAGTCCTTCAAGAAGGTCGGCAAAGCCGATCCCAAAACCAAGATCCCCGAAGACGGCTACGTCGTAGCGATCCATAAGGATTATGCCGACAAGATCGATGCTATCGAAGCCCTCTCGGATACGACACCCTTCTTCCCGCACGGATTTATTGCAAGCGATATTCTCGATGCAAAGATCCCCGCGGCGAAGACCGCTCCCACGCTTGACGGTAAGGTTACCGAAGGCGAATACGGCGGAAATCTTATTTGGGACATTATGCCCGATAACGAAGGCATTTCCTATTACCAGTTCGAGGTTAACGATTATTACGCTACCGCAAAGCTTTATGCTACCTACGACAAGGATAACCTTTACGTCGGCGTAGTGGTCGACTCTCCCAGACATTACAACATTCTCTCTCCCGAGAATGCAGGTAATATGTGGCAGTACGAATGTATCCAGCTTCAGTTTTCCTCTATTGCTCCCAACGATGAATATTTCTTCGATAATTGGGACGGCATCAGAAACAAAACTGCGGCAGAAGCAAACGTTACCCGTCAGACCGGTTATGCGGTAAACGAAGAAGGTCAAACGCTTATTACCGTATGGCAGGGTAAAGCGGAAGCGGGTCACAAGGCTGTATGCGTCCGTGACGATGAAAACGCAAAGACCTATTATGAAATCGTGATTCCCTGGTCCGACCTCGGAAGCGGCGACGACGTTGTCGACGTCAAGAAGGGCTCGTCGTTCGGTATGGCGATATCCATCAACTGCGGCGATGATATTACGTTCAGAAATATTGTTCTCCGCGACGGCGGCGGTATCATGGGCTGTAACGACTGGACCAAGATCCCCACTCTCACGCTCGGCTAATTGACAGCCGCATTAAATCAGTTCTTCAATAAGAAACATAAAAAATACTTTTAAAAAAGGAGCGCAAAGTTTATTATGAAGAAAATTATCGCACTTGTTCTCGTTTGCTTTATGGCGTTCGCAGCAGTAGCTTGCGGCGACGAAACTGCAAACGAAAGCAGCACCCCCACCTTCCAGACCTCTTCTGAGGCAGAAGTAGACTCCTCTACCGCTGACACCTCCAAAGAAGAATCCACCCCTGCAACCGAATCCTCCGATGCAGCTGCTTCCGAAGATGAATCTTCCGAACCCGCTACTTCTACCGAAGATTCCGCTGCTACCTCCGGCGACGAATCTGCTGAAGATTCCTCCGTTGAAGGCGAAACCTCTACCGACGAACCCGGTACTGTTGTTTATACCAACAAGTACATCTCCTGGAAGAACGAGTACACCAACACTGCAAGAGTTCCTCTCAGAGCTACCGACGCTACCTCTCTCCAGCTCTCCAAGATCAACGAAGAAGTTGAAGACGGCGACACCGGTATCTTCACCTCCGAATTCGGCAAGAACATCAGCGTTGACGGTCAGGACTATGCTGACTTCGCTATCGTAGTTGCTGAATACGATCACACCATGTTCTCTTACAAGCTCAAGACCTTCTATGAAGCAGGTAAGGCTCCCGATGACGTTAAGATCCCCGCTGACGGCTACGTTCTCGCTATCTGGAAAGAAAACACCGATAAGATCAACGCACTCAAGGCTCTTGATGCTGCAAAGTATCCTCTTTACCCCCACGGCGTTACCATCAACGACGGCCTCGACGCTAAGATCGACGCAGCTAAGACCGCTCCCACCATCGACGGTCAGGTTTCCTCCAAGGAATACGGCGACGTTGTTTGGGAAATCGAACCCGATAACAAGCTCGTTTCCTACGTTCAGTTCGAAGTAAACAACTACTACGCAACTGCAGAAGTTTACATGACCTACGACGCAGATTACTTCTATCTCGGCGTTATCGTTGACTCTCCCTACCACTACAACGTACTCGGCCAGGAAAGCGCCGGCATGATGTACGACTACGAATGCATTCAGGTTAACTTCGGTAAGAACGCTTCTGACAGCGATTACATCCTCGAAAACTGGGATCACGCTATCAACCAGACCGCTGCTACCGAAAATCAGCTCAACCAGTACGGCTTCGGCGTTAACGACAAGGGCGAAACCATTTACTGCACTTGGATGCCCAACAACGGCACTCTCGTTGACACCTGCATGGTAGTTCGTGATGAAGAAAACAAGCGTACCGTTTACGAAGCAGCAATTCCGTGGGCTATCCTCGGCTCCGCTGAAGATCCCTTCGCACCCGAAAAGGGCGACGATATCCAGGTTTCCATCTCCGTAAACTGCGGTAGTGAAGACTCCAAGTTCAAGAACATCACTCTCCGTGACGGCGGCGGTATCATCGGTATCAACGACTGGACCAAGATCCCCACTATCACTCTCGACTAATTAATTTAAGCTTAAAAAACGAGGTATAAATCGTAATGAAAATAGGCGTAAGTCTTTATAGCTTCCACGGTTACGCCGAGGAAGGCTCCCTTGGTATCAAGGGTTGTATCGACAAGGTTAAGGAGTTCGGCGCAGAGGGCGTTGACTTCGTTGAAACCCCCAAGTACAACAACGATCTCGAAGCATACAAGGCGTATGCAAAGGATATCGGTGATTACTGCAAGAGCGTTGGCATCGAAGCTTGCTGCTTCTGTGTAGGCTCTGACTTCCTCAACCTCGATACCGATGCTGAAATAGCACGTGTTAAAGGACTTGTTGACGTTGCTGAAGCATACGGCTGCAAAACCCTCCGTCACGATGCTACTCCCGGCTACCACGCAGCAGGCACGACATGGAGAAGCTTCGATTACGTTCTTCCCATTCTTGCAAGAGCTTACCGTGAAGTTACGGAATATGCCGCAACCAAAGGCATTAAGACCTGTATCGAAAACCACGGCTTCTTCGCACAGGATCCCGAACGCGTTGAAAAGCTTATCAACGCAGTTGACCATCCCAACTTCGGTGCATTGGTCGATATCGGTAACTTTGCTTGTGCAGATGCCGATCACACTTATGCAGTAGGACTTCTTACCCGTTATGCGGTTCACGCACACGCTAAGGACTTCCACAAGAAGAGCGGCTCGCTCGACGCACCCGGTGAAGGCTGGTTCCAGTCCCGCGGCGGCAACTATCTCCGCGGCTCGATCATCGGTCACGGCGACGTTCCCGTTCGTCAGTGCATCAAGACCTTACAGCGTTGGGGCTACGACGGATACCTTTGCATTGAATTCGAAGGCATGGAAGATGCTCTCAAGGGCATCAGAATCGGTTGCGATAACCTCAAGCGTTTTATTAATCAGTAAAACAACAACGTATATGGGGCGCTTAAAACAGCGCCCCATATGTGATTGAAACGGATATCTATGAATAAAAATAAAAAAGAGCACGTTATTGCGCCCGAAGACAGGCGCGACACAACGTCGGATAAAAAGAAGATAAAAAAGATCGCAAAAATCATATTTATCGTATTTCTGGCACTTGCCTTGCTTTACGGTGCGCTTTACGCGGTCACCTATATGCTTGAGCCCGAGGTTTCGGATTATTCTTACGATGATTATCGGTTCTTCGAGGCGGATTATAACAAAAACATCCTTGAGGATGAGCTTTATCTTTCGCTGAACAGAAACATCTATTTCGACCGTATGGGAAGCGAAAACGTTTTGACCGAGTCGAATGCAGAAGGCATCTCGCCCGCTGCAGGATTGTTTTACGAATATTTCAATTGCCTTATTAACGGCGATTATGCAAGCTACTCTTCGTTTTTCACACAGGAGTGTCTTGATTCCGAGAATTTCAAGAAGCCCGAACGCTTTACTATGCAGGGCGTTTACGACGTGCATATAAATATGTACCGCTCGGACATTCTCGAGGAAGACAACGATACCGTGAGGGAAATTTACGAGGTAAGCTATCGGATCTTTGAAAATAACGGGACGTTCAGAAACGACATCCTTCCGGATGAAACTCGTACACTCGTCTTTGAAATAAATATTAAGAATGGCGTTGCAAAAATCAATGCGATCGGACACCGCGCAAACGGTTGATCCGTTTTAACAACAGTAAGGAAGCGTTCTTATGAATTCTAACACAGATTACAAAAGCGATATCGAGGCGTTTGAGCGCCGAATAATCGAATTGAAGAAAAAGGCGGATAAGGCTTTGGGCAACCTTAAAAGCGAGGTTCGCTCGATCCGCGATCGCGACCCTGCCGCAAGAAGCGATGCAGAGGTTTTACTGCTTTATCCCGGTCTTCATGCGGTTATCGCACACAGAATCGCAAATAAATTGTATAAAAGCGGAAAGTTTTTCGCCGCACGTGCCGTAAGCCAATGGGCGCGAAACATTACGGGTATCGAGATCCACCCCGCCGCGCAGATCGGCAAGGGCTTGTTTATCGACCACGGATGTGCCGTTGTTATCGGTGAAACTACCGTTATCGGCGATAACTGCACTATATATCAAGGTGCAACGCTCGGCGGTACGGGTAAGCACGTCGGCAAGCGTCACCCTACGATCGGAAATAACGTTATGATCGGCGCAGGCGCAAAGGTCTTGGGCCCTATAACCATCGGTGATAATTCCAAAATCGCCGCAGGTGCCGTCGTGCTGAAGGATATCCCCGAAAACTCGACAGCTGTCGGTGTTCCCGCGCGCGTCGTCCGCGGAAAGCACGTCGAGAAGGAGCAATCGCTCGACCAGTTAAACGTTCCCGACCCCGTAGCACAGGAGCTCGCTCTTTTGCGTTCGCGCATTGAGGAGCTTGAAAAGCGTTTGGAAGAGAAGGAATAACGCAAGGGAGGACTTTTTGAGGTCCTCCTTTTTTTAAAAAAGTTATCAACATTTTCGTTTTTTCTCTTGACATTCCTTAATGTTTGTGGTATTATATAACGCGTTGAATATGCGCCGCTAGCTCAGCTGGATAGAGTAACTGGCTACGAACCAGTAGGTCAGGGGTTCGAATCCCTTGCGGCGTGCCAAGAAAAAAGACCGTTCGAAAACGGTCTTTTTTCTATCCAATCCGAAGGATTGGCATGTAATCTCACCGCAGGTGAGTATGTAATCGCCGAAGGCGTATTGCATCACGCGTCAGCGTGTATTTCTCCTTCGGATTGATTACATTCAACACTTCGTGTTGATTCCATACAAGGCTTTGCCTTGATTCCATACCGCAGACAAGCTGCGGATTTCATACAAGGCTTCGCCGTGATTTTACGAGTTGCATTTTTGTTTTTGAGTGTATAATCTTTTTGTTAATAACACATTTAATACATTTGCTAAAATTAATCTAATTTAACCAATATTTGTTGTTGAAATCAACGTGGAAACGATTGACAACGTAAAAAATATGTGATATAGTAAATTATGTATTTATATACGAATTATTAACAAGAAAGGAAACTTGAAAAATGAAGAAATTTCTCTCTCTCCTTCTCGTTGCTGTTCTCGTATCGGCAATATTCGCTGTTCCCGTAAGCGCAGACGATGAATATTTCTGGGCTGAAGGCGAATATACTGTCGACGATTCCGGCAACTGGCACCCCAATAACGCATGGGGCTACGTTTTCAATATTGATGCGCTCAACACCTTAACTGTTGACGGAAACGCTGCTATTACCGGCATTTTCACCAACGTTGACGACTATCTTGCAAATGCAGGCGGCAAGAACGCTAAGTGGAAAGCGCATGTTATTCTTGCTCCCACCGAAGAAGCTAACGTTTACGAAGTGGTTCAAGGTTATGAATATACCGGCAAGACCGCACAAGATGCGGTTAACGAAGGTATTGTCAACTTTGACGGCGGCAAGATTATTTTGATGGCTTCCGACTCCGGTACCAGACCCGACAAGAATGACGACGGCGCTCTCTTGTTCCCCAACTGGGAAGACAGAGCAGCTTGCTGGGGTCTAGTAAAGACCATCGGCGCTAAGCTTACTCTCGCAGGTGTAGATCTCGCAGGCGAAACCGGCGCATGCACCGGTACTCTCACTGTTGAAGCTGATCCTTCCAAGGTTGAAGACGAAGGCAACTTTGAATCCAAGGGCACTATCCTCGTAGACGCAGTTAACGCTGCAAGCTGGGCTGAAGGCTCTGCAATTTACGGCACTATCCTCGTTTACGGCACCGAAAATACCGTTAGCGGCTATATCGGCGGCGTTTGGAACGGCTGGTGGATCAAGCTCATCGCTGAATACGATGAAGCAACCGGCTTGTTCGAAGTAATCGAAAAGCTTCCCAATGACGGCGATCAGGGTTATGCAACCCGCACTCTCGGCGAAGGTCAGGTAATGCTTCTTACCTACACCGGCACCGAAGCTAACGAACGCACCAGCTGCGACACCGCTACCGCAATCGAAGTTGGCGATCTCCTCTCGGCTGAAGGCTTTGACTTCACCAATGCATCCGCAGCTGACATTATCACCATGGACGGCGATAATTTCGTTTCTACCGTATCCTTCACTCACGTTGCAGGCGCAGCTGATGAAGAAGGCGGCGAAGTTACCGAAATCACCAACGTAGCTCTTGATAAGGAATATACCGTTTCCGGCGCAGGCGATTACGTTGAAACCTACGTTGGTAATCTTACCGACGGTGTTGTTGGTGAAGACCTCAGCGAAGGCAAGGAACAAATCTGGTATGCTCTCTACCACAACGGCGACAGACCTAACAATGCTCCCGACAAGCTCGGTTACTTCATCATCGACCTCGAAGATGAATTTGTACTCTCCAATATCAAAGTAAACTTTATCAACAATACCGGCTGGGGTATTCCTCCCGCTGAATATGCAAAGGCATACGTTTCTCTCGACGGTAACGCATACGAAGAAGTTGGCGAATTCGAAATTTCTTCCGAAGAAGGAGTTGCATTCTGGTCCGAAGTAGAATTGGACGCTAAGGCTAAGTTCGTTAAGATCGAAGTTAAGCTCGGCGGCACCTTCGCATTCCTTTCTGAAATCGAAGTTTACGGCGGCAAGCCCGGCGCAGGCGGCTCTACCGAACCCAAGGAAGACGTAGAAGCAGAAATGAAGGAACTCCTCGGCGCAGCACCTACTGACGCTAAGGTAGACTACGTGATCGAAGCACCTGAATCCTATGAAGCAGGCGACGAAATCACCGTAACCGTAACCGTAAAGAACATCACCGCTGAAAACGGTATCCACGTTGCAGCGTTCAAGCTTCTCTACGACAACG
>JAFZDO010000018.1 GCA_017561145.1 Clostridia bacterium
GACTCCCCGCGCCGTGCTCGAGCCGGTGCGCTTGGCGGGAAGCACGGTTTCCTATGCAACGCTTCACAATATCGATTTCATCCGTGAGCGCGATATCCGTATCGGCGATACGGTTCGTCTTCGCAAGGCAGGCGATATAATTCCCGAAATCATTTCGGTGGTTACCGAGGCAAGAAAGGGTAACGAGGTCCCCTTCGAAATGCCCGAAAGCTGTCCCTCCTGCGGTGAAAAGGTCGTGCGTGAAAACGGCGAAGCGGCGGTTCGTTGCATCAACCCCGATTGCTCGGCACAGTTAAGCCGAAGCATAATTCATTTCGTTTCGCGCAGCGCGATGAATATCGATAATCTCGGCGAAAGCGTTATTGAGCAATTTATCGCAAACGGACTTATCAAAAGCGCGGCAGACCTTTATTACCTCAAAAAAGAGGATATTGCAAGTCTTGACCGCCTTGGCGAAAAGAGTGCGGCGAATATTATAAATGCTATCGATAAAAGCCGTGAGGCAGGGCTTGAAAAGCTGCTTTGCGGTCTTGGCATCCGCCATATCGGCGAAAAGGCGGCGCAATCGATCGCGGCTCGCTTCGGTAATATCCAAACGGTGATGGATGCAAGCGTCGAGGAGCTTCTTGCCGTTGACGATATCGGTGTCGAAAGCGCCGAATCGGTGGTAAGTTTCTTTAGCGGCGAACACGTGAAAGCACTTGTAAATCGTCTTCTTGACGCAGGTGTTTCGGGCGAGAGCAAGGAAAAGGCGCAAGGCGACGCTTTAAACGGAATGACGGTCGTCGTAACGGGCACTCTGCCCACGCTTAAGCGCCAAGAGGCGGAAGCGCTCATCCGCGCAAACGGCGGTAACGCTTCGGGCTCGGTTTCGAAAAAAACGACCTATCTGCTTTGCGGAAGCGACGCGGGAAGCAAGCTTACGAAGGCGCAAGCGCTTAATATTCCGATCATAAACGAGGAGCAGTTCCTCGAGATGATAAATAAAAACTAAAAAAATTAAATTTTCCGTATAAAGGAGAAAAAATTATGGATTACACTAAGTTACCGGTATTTGCCGAAGCAGAGGTTGTCGTATGCGGCGGCGGTACAGCAGGCGCGTTTGCCGCAAAAGCGGCGGCTGATATGGGCAGAGACGTTCTTATCGTTGAACAGTTCGGCTCGCTCGGAGGAACCGCAACCAACGGCTTGGTACTTCCGATAATGCACACCCATATTCCCCAAAACCCCCAATGCTCCTACATTTCCAATATCGTTCGTGACAAGATGATCGCACTCGGTGCGGCAAGTGCAAACGGCGCAAACTTTGACCCGCTTGTGCTCAAGGCGGTTCTTGAGGGTATGTGCGACGAAGCGGGCGTTAAGATCCTTCTTCACACCTTTATCGCAGAAACCGTTGTTAACGACGGCAAGCTCGAGGCTATCGTTGTTGCAAACAAGAACGGTCTCGGCATCATCAAGGGCAAGATGTTCATCGACGCCACCGGCGACGGCGATATCTGTGTCCGCGCAGGCGCTGGATATACCAAGGGTAATCCCGAAACAGGCAAGAACCAGCCCATTTCCTTGCGTTATATGGTCTCCAACGTCGATATCGACGCGCTCGGTATGTTCATCAAGGAGCTTATGGAAAAGAGCGGCAAGAATTCCGGCGCAAGCTATGATGCGGACGGCAGCGTTTACGTTGCTTGCTGTGCAGGCGATAAATGGACCTTCTCCGACGTATTTGACGAGGCTATCGCTAACGGCGACCTTACCGAGGACGACAAGGCTTACTGGCAGGGCTTTATGGTTACCGGCCGCAAGCACACTCTCGCATTCAATAACCCCGAATTCTTCGATGAGACCGACGGTACCGATCCCACTCACCTTACCAAGACTCAGATCGCAGGTAAGCAGAGGATCCTCCGTCAGCTTCAATTCTATAAAAAGTATCTCAAGGGCTTCGAAAACGCATACGTTTCGGATATCGCCGCAATGGTCGGCATCCGCGAAAGCCGCAATATCGAAACCGAATACGTTCTTTCGGCATCCGACCTTCTCCGCCGCGTGAAGTTCGACGATATGTTCTGTCAGTCCAACTATCCCGTTGACATCCACGGCAAGGTTCTTCATTGCGAAAATATCAAGGAACCGGTTGACGACGGCAAGCCTTGGTATGAAATTCCTTACCGTTCCTTGGTTGTTAAGGGCTTTGATAACCTCTTTATCACCGGTCGTTGCCTCGGCGCGGAATTTTTGGCACAAAGCTCGCTTCGCGTTCAGCATTCCTGCCGTGCATCGGGCGAAGCCGCAGGTATCGCATCCGCGATCGCGCTTGACAAGGGCATTCTTCCTCGCGAGGTCGACGGCAAGGAAGTCCGCGGCATAATGATCGAAAAGGGCGCTCATTTCGTTCTTTAAGCAATAAAACAGCAAAACCGCGGGGAAGCCTTCCTGCGGTTTTTGGCGAAATTACCGTAAAAAAGAACAAACTGTGAATAAATTAATAAAAAACACTTGACTTTAGTATGAGTATGTGTTAAAATATCCGCAACAAAATGTTTTCATTTTGAAATAAAATTTTTTAAGGAGTTTTTATCATGAAAGGTAAGGCTATAGCAGGTCTCGTACTTAGTATCGCAGGCCTCGTTCTCAGCTTCCTCGGCACTTTCTTCTCTATCGCAGCTCTTCCCGTTTCCATCGTAGGTCTCGTACTTGCAGTTAGCGGCAAGAAGGCTCTCGCAGCAGCAGGTCAGCCCGCTGGTATCGGCACCGCTGGTATGGTTCTCGGTATCATCGCAGTTATCTTCTCTGCAATCTTCTTCTTCACTTGCGGTCTCTGCACCATTTGCGCAGTAGCAGCTGCATAATAGCGATATAATTTATTCGCTGTTTATCTAAGAAGGCTAGACGGTTCGGCATAGTTCATATGTCGAACCGTTTATTCGTTTCGTCTTCTGAAAATTTGCTCTTTTGGAGGCACTATGTTACCATATTTTGAAATATTCGGTCGTGTTGTGCCGATGTACGGAGTTTGCTTTGTTATCGGCATGGGGCTTGCCGTATTAACCGCTTGGCTTCTTGCTCGCAGGTTTAAGGAGGTTCCTCAAATCGATGTTACTTGCTCTGCCGTTTACACCGGTATAGGTGCCGTTGTTGGAGCAAAGCTGCTGTTTATTATCGTTAATCTTCCGCTTATCATCGACGGCTCGCTTACTATTCTGCAAGCCTTTCAGGGCGGCTTCGTTTTCTACGGCGGTCTTATCGGCGGCGTTATCGGCTTGTTCATATACGTAAAGCATTACAAATTAAACGCTTTTAAATTCTTCGAGCTTTATGCAACTATCGTTCCGCTCGGACATTCGATAGGACGTGTCGGCTGCTTTTTCGGCGGATGCTGCTACGGCATCGAATATGACGGCCCTCTTTCGGTCACTTATGATATGACCATAGGAAACACCCCCGTGGGAATTCCTTTGTTCCCCGTTCAGCTTGTCGAAGCGGCTTTGCTTTTGTGCCTCTTCTTCGCGGTGCTGTTCCTTTATATCAAAAAACGCCATCTCGGCATTCAGGTTTTGACCTACGGCTTTGCATACTGTCTGCTTCGCTTTTCTCTTGAATTTTTGCGCGGTGACAAGGAACGCGGCGACCTTCTCGGAATGTCTACGAGCCAGTTTATAAGCCTTGCTTTTGCGGCAGTGCTCGTCGCGATCATTATCATAAGAGTAAAAAAGGCAAAAAAGCAAATTTCCGAATGAAATAGAAAAAAATAAGGAAGGGAAAAATCCCTTCCTTTTGTGTTATTTTTTAAGCCAAACCGATTGATAGGGCTTTAAGGTGTTGCCGAAATCGGGGTAGTTGTTCAGTAAAACAGTGCAATTTTCGGGAATGCAATCGGGCATTGCGCCTTCGCTGTCAGCAAAACGGGAAACGACGTATATTTTTTCATCCCCGAGCGTGCGGGTGTAAACGCTTGTGTCGTTTTCGTTGAGCAAAAGACCGAATTCGCCGTCCTTAAGGCAAGCGTCGCTTGCGCGTAGCTTTAACATTTTGCGGTAGAAATTAAGCACCGAATTTTCGTCGTTTTCCTGCTCTTCTACGGTAAAGCCCTTATCGACCTGAGCTTTTATCCAAGGGGTGCCGCTTGTAAATCCGCCGTTTTCACCGACTGTCCAAGGAATAGGCGTTCTTCCGCAATCGCGTGAGCCGTATTGCATCTTCGTCAAAAGCTCGCAGTCAGTGAATTTTCCGCTTTCCTTAAGCTCCTTATAAGCGTTGAGCGTTTCGATGTCGCGGTATTCGTCCATCGAATTAAAGGTCGGGTCGTGAAGTCCCAATTCCTGACCCTGATAAATAAATCCGACACCGCGCATGCCGTAAAGCATAGAAGCAAGCATCGTTGCGCTTTCATAAGGGAAATTAAGGTCGCCGAAGCGCGAAAGTGCGCGCGGCTGATCGTGATTTTCCATAACGAGAACGGGATAGCTGTCGTCTTTAAGACCGATCTCCCATTTCGCAAGAATGTCGACAAACGCCTTTTTATCTAAGGGCTCGGGGTCGAATTTATCGCCGTTGACTCTGCCGAGCAAAAGATGCTCGAATTGGAAGGTCATCGTTAATTCGCCGCGTTCTTCACCCGTAAGCTCAAGCGCCTGCGCGGGGGTAAGACCCCAGGTTTCTCCGACGGTAAGCGCTTTGTGCGGTTCAAGCGCGCGGACGTGAAGCTCGTGCAGAAATTCGTGCAGTCTCGGGCCGTTTCCGCCTGCATAGGGGCGGGTGAAATCCTTCGAGATGTTGTTTATAACGTCGCAACGGAAGCCGTCGACGCCCATATCGAGCCAATAATTTATCATGTCGGCGATCTCTTGGCGCACCTTCGGGTTTTCCCAGTTAAGGTCGGGCTGCTTTTTCGAGAAAAGGTGGAGATAATACTGTCCCGTCGCCTCGTCGAATTCCCAAGCGCTTCCGCCAAAGGCGGCAACCCATTCGTTAGGCTCGTGGCCGTCAACAGGGTCGCGCCAGATATAGTAATCGCGGTAAGGGTTATCGCGGCTCTTGCGGCTTTCAATGAACCATTCGTGCTCGTCGGAGGTGTGGTTGACAACAAGGTCCATCAAAAGTCTGATGCCGCGCGAATGCATACCGTCAAGCATTTCCTTGAAATCGTCAAGCGTGCCGTATTCGGGCGCGATTCCGCGGTAATCCGAAATATCGTATCCGTTATCGTCGCCGGGGGAGGGGTAGCAGGGCGAAAGCCAAACCGCGTTGACGCCCAAGTCCTTAATATAATCGAGCTTGCTGATAATACCGCGTATATCGCCGATGCCGTCGCCGTTCGTGTCTAAAAAGCTCTTGGGATATATTTGGTAAACCATTGCTTCCTTATGCCAACGTTCCATAAATTTTTCCTCCGAATACATGAAAGTATACTTTATTTTAGCAGATTTGCTTTGGCATTTCCACCCCTTTTTCGGAAATATTTCTTCTTATTTTCGCATATTATTTTCGGAGGTGATTTATAATGCTGACCTTTTTGTTGAATATCGTTTCAAAATGCTTCTGCCTTTTGCTCCGTACAAGCGACACCCATTCCTTTCCGCCTCCGCTTTCAAAGGCAGAGGAGCACTCTCTTTTCGTCCGTGCGCACGGAGGCGATCTCGCGGCGCGCAACAAATTGATCGAGCACAATCTTCGGCTCGTCGCGCATATCGTGAAAAAATATTACACCACCTATCCCGATCAGGACGATCTTATTTCAATCGGAACGATCGGGCTCATTAAGGCGATCGACAGCTTCAACGTCGAAAACGGCGCACGCTTTGCTACCTATGCGGGAAAATGCTTGCAAAACGAGATACTTATGTACTTCCGTGCACAAAAGAAGCACGCAAGCGTAACCTCGATAAACGACCCCGTTGACGTCGATAAGGATGGCAATCCGCTTACCTACCTCGAGATAATCGCCGCGCCCGACGATATCGTCGATTCGATCGACCGTAAGATCAAGCTCGAAAAGATAATGAAGGCGATAAAAACGGTGCTTACCGACCGCGAAAGAAAGATAATGATGCTTCGCTACGGGCTTAACAAAAGCGGAAAGCATTACGCCCAGCGTGACGTTGCCGAGATGATGAATATTTCGCGTTCCTACGTTTCGCGCATTGAAAAAAGCGCTATCGAAAAGATAAAGGAATACGCGCAACGGCAATAGCAATAAAAAGACCGCCGAAGTAACGCTTTGACGGTCTTTTCTTTTTAAATAATGCTTGATTTTCTATTGATTTATTTATGCTTCTGGGGTATAATATAATGAATATCGATTTTTATTCGGCGGTCTTTTCGTAAAGCTCGTCAAGAGTACCGAAGGAATAGCCGCGACTCTTCAAAACGCATATCACGCTATCGAGTATATCTGCGTTAGTCTTGCTTGTCGGGTGCAAAAGAATAACCGCTCCGTTGTGGACGGAGGAGAGTATTTTTTCCTTCGCCTTTTCGGGCGACGGCTGATTTGCGTTATCCCAATCGGCATAAGCAAACGACCAGAAAACCGGAGTTACCTTAAGTGCCTTACAAAATTCAAGCGTCTTTTTGGAAAAAGAGCCCTCGGGCGGTCGGAAATAGCTTGCCATTTCGTATCCGGTCTTTTCGCGGTAAAGGTTTTTTACACCGTCAAGCTCGTTTTTAAAATCGGTAATGCTTGTAACCTTCGCCATATCGCCGTGCGTTGTGGTGTGGTTGCAAACGGTATGACCCTCGTCCGCCATTCTTTTTACCGTCGATTCGCTGTTTTTGATAATGCCCGGCAGAATGAAAAAAGCCGCGGTTATATTATGGGATTTTAAAACGTCAAGCGTTTTTTCGACGTTTTCGTTACTGTATCCCGCGTCGAAGGTAAGATAAACGACTTTTTCGTCCTCGGGCCCGATATAAAGCGCATCGCTGTCCTTTAAAATGCCCGACAACGGTATTCCGGGACGTTGATTATCTCCCTTTGATTTAAAAAACCAGTTTATTTTTTCGGTATCGCTTGCTGCCGAGGCGGTCGATAGGGTTATCGCGAGCACAAGCATCGCCGCGGCAAGCAGCTTTAAAAATTTCAAAAGTCAAACACTCCTTTCGTTTTATTTTTTCACGCTGATCATTATATATTCTGACAAAAAATGTTTAATTGAGGTTTATTATGGTAGTATGTGTTCCTCTCGCAACCCTTTATTCCGAACCCGATCTTATGTCCGAGCAGGTCGATGAAATGCTTTACGGCGACGAAGCCGAGATCCTTGAAGAATCGGGCAGCTTCTGTAAGGTCAAGACCGAATATGATTACGTCGGTTGGATCGTAAAGAGCAATCTTTTCGAAAAGCTTCACGAGCCGACTCACCGCATAAGCGTTCCTTTTGCAGACCTCCTCTTCGAGGGAAAAAATTATTACCGCCCCGCGATGGTGCTTCCCCGCGGCTCTAAGGTCGATATCGGCTTTTCCAACGCCGAGGACCGCTACGGCTTCTGCGTGCTTCCCAGCAAGAAGATATATTACATTCATAAGAACCACGTTGCACCGCTTGCTCTTGAAAAGAAGAGCGAGGATGAATTGCGCGAGTCTATCGTAAATACCGCCTTTGAATATTTGGGCGTTCAGTACCGTTGGGGCGGAAGATCCCATTCGGGTATCGACTGCTCTGGTCTTGTATTCAACGCTTACCGCTTTAACGGTATCCATATCTGGCGCGACGCTAATTTCGAAATGAACGACAATCTTCGCGAAATTTCGATCGACGATGCAAAAAGAGGCGACCTTCTCTTCTTCAAGGGTCACGTTGCGATGTATCTTGGCGATAATCAGATCATCCACGCGACCGCTTCGCCCGGTAAGGTTATCGTTCAGACTCTCGACAGAGAAAAGGGACTTATTGAAAGATTTATTTGCGCGGGAACTGCATTCTGATGAACAATTTATTTATTCCTCAAACCGAAATCGACCGCCAATATGAAATAGCACGCTCGCTCGTTTCCGAAACGGTTGGCAAAAAGGCGTGCGTTATCACCTTTGGCTGTCAGCAGAATGAAAACGACAGTGAGCGTATCGCGGGCGCTTTGGAGCTTTGCGGTTATGAAATGACCGAAAACCCCGATGAAGCGAGTATGATAATCATCAATACCTGCGCCATCCGCGAGCACGCCGAAATTCGCGCGCTTTCCGAGGCAGGTCAGTTCAAGGGCAGAAAAGAGCGTGACAAAAGCATAAAGATCGGACTTTGCGGATGTATGGCTCAGCAATCTCACCGCCGCGAGCAGATCTACAAAAGCTATCCTTACGTCGATTTTGTTTTCGGCACCGATATGCATCACAGAGTGCCCGAAATAATCAAAAACGCGCTTACCGCGAAAAAGCGTTTTTCGTTCATTACCGAATCGAAGCATGACGAATTCGGTATAATAAGCGAGGGTATGCCCGTTCGCCGCGAAAATACCTACAAGGCGTGGGTGCCGGTTATGTACGGCTGTAACAATTTCTGCACCTATTGCGTCGTGCCCTATGCAAGAGGACGCGAGCGCTCGCGCAGAAGGGAAGACGTCGTTGCCGAGGTAAGGTCACTCGTCGAGCAGGGCTATAAGGATATAACCCTTTTGGGACAAAACGTAAATTCCTATAACGGCGGCTGCGATTTTGCAGAGCTTTTGGACGAATGCGCCTCGTTTGACGGTGAATACCGTATGCGCTTTATGACGAGCCACCCGAAGGACGCGTCCGACAAGCTTATCGATGTTATCGCAAGCAATAAAAACGTCGCAAAGCATTTCCATCTTCCCGTTCAATCGGGCTCAAGCCGTGTGCTTAAGCTTATGAACCGAAAATACACTCGCGAGCAATATTTGGAAAAGGCGCTTAAAATCAAAGAAAAGAACCCCGAAATATCGCTTACGACCGATATAATCTGCGGCTTCCCGACCGAAACCGACGAGGATTTTGCCGAAACGATGTCGCTTGTAAAGGAAGTCGGCTTCGATATGATCTACACCTTTATCTATTCTCCTCGTCCCGGCACGGTCGCGGCGAATATGGAGGGTCAGATACCCAAGGCGGTTTCCAACGAACGCTTCAAGGCGCTTTCGGATATGGAAAACGATATTGCTCAATCGCTTAACGATAAGTTCATCGGAAAAACGCTCCGCGTGCTTTCCGACGGCTTGAACAAAAACGGAATACCTTGCGGAAGAAGCACTCAAAACAAGATCGTTACTTACGATAAATTCATTCCCGAAGGACAGTTTATCGACGTAGTTATCGAAACCGCAGGCGCTTATGCGCTTGGCGGCAAAATCAAGTAATTAAATTTGAAAGGAAATAAAAAACCATGAATGAAGCAATGATCAAAGCAATCGAATCCCTCAAAGCAGCACTCGCAGAAAGCGAAGAGCTCAAAAAGTACAACGAAGCAAAGGCTGCTTACGATGCAGACGAAGAGCTCAATAAGCTCATCAATGAATATAACGTTCAGGCAACCCTTCTTGAAACCGAAGGCAGAAAGCCCGAATCCGAACGCGATACTCAGCTTATCGAATCTATCTCTGCAAGACTTCGCGAATGCTACGATAGCATCAGCGAGAGCGCTACCCTCGCACAGATGCGCGAAGCAGAAGCTGGCGTTTCCGAAATCGTTTCCGCTATCAACGACGCGGTTCGCTTCACCATCGAGCCCGAACAGGCTAACTGTACTCACGACTGCTCTACCTGCGGCGGCTGTCATTAATCGCATAAGTCGCTGACGCTCTCCCCAAAAATCCAAGGATTTTCGGGGACCCCATACCCACGCGGCGGGGTTTTGTGAGTGCCGTTCACTCGCGTCTCGCTCACCGCTCGCGGCACTCTAAGGTATAAAAATCCACGCGCATGTCGCGGATTTTTATAAGAGTTTATTATAAAAACACGT
Organism: Clostridia bacterium; assembly: GCA_017561145.1. Classification (GTDB taxonomy): domain Bacteria; phylum Bacillota; class Clostridia; order Oscillospirales; family CAG-382; genus Coliplasma. The sequence continues at coordinate 9,912 of JAFZDO010000018.1, forward strand.
TGTGTTTTGAAATTGTAAAGACGGAAACGGAGGCTTTTCGGAACGAAAGGCTTCCTTACCTCTTACTTCTCACCTCTTACCTATTACTTCAAAAGATCCGGAGGATTTTTCCATGGCTCTGTCACCTCTTATGAAACAATATCTTGAGGTCAAGCAAAACCATCAGGATTGCATACTTATGTGCCGTCTCGGTGACTTTTACGAGATGTTTTTCGAGGACGCTCAAATTGCGTCCAAGGAGCTTGATCTTGTGCTTACGGGCAGAGATTGCGGACTTGAGGAGCGTGCGCCCATGTGCGGTGTTCCTCACCACGCGGTCGACGGATATATCGCAAAGCTCGTTTCGCGCGGATACCGCGTTGCTATCTGCGAGCAAATGGAAGACCCCGCAACCGCGAAGGGCTTGGTAAAGCGTGAGGTTACAAGGATAATCACCCCCGGTACGGTTACCGAGGGCGGTTATCTTGACGAAAAGAAAAACAATTATATCGCCGCGGCGGTCTGCGACGATTTCGGCTGCGGTATTGCATTTGCCGATATTTCCACGGGTGAAATAAGTGCGACCGAAATTCTCGGCGAAAACATTCCCGCTCGCGTCGTTTCGGAGGCGGCGGCATATTCGCCGAGCGAATTGATCGTGCCCGACGGTTTCAATACCGTAATAAGCGGGCTTTTCAGCGGAAGATTCAACACGTTGATCACAAACGGCGAGCTTTTTGATTTTGCCGTTACCACCTCGATTGAAACGATAAAGAGCGTTTATAACGAAGCCCCCGAAACAAACAGCGATTACGCTGTCCGTGCCGCAGGAGGCTTGCTTGCCTACATAAAGCGCACACAAAAAATCGATCTTTCTTATCTTCAAAAGATAAATTTCTATTCCTGCGAGGAATTCATGGGAATAGATTCGGCGTCGAGAAGAAATCTTGAAATTTCCGAATCGATGCGTGCAAAACAGCGCAAGGGCTCGCTCCTTTGGGCTGTCGACAGAACCAAAACGAGCGCAGGCGCACGTCTTTTGCGCAGATGGTTGGAAAAACCGCTCGTAAACGAAAGCGCGATACGTTTCCGTCTCGAAGCGGCAAACGAGCTTTACCGCGACGGTGTTCTTCGCGATGAATTGAGAAGCGTTTTAAAGGACGTTACCGATATCGAGCGTTTAATGACCCGTTTGGTCTACGGTACAGCAAATGCGCGTGACCTTAAAGCGCTTGAACGTACGATCAAGCTGTTCCCTCAGATCAAGGAGCTTTTGGCTACCGCAAAATCCAATCCGTTAAAGAGGATCGATTCCGAGATCGATCCCCTGACCGACCTTGCCGATTCGATATTCCGCACGATTGCCGAAGAACCCTCGGCGGTGCTTAAGGAGGGCGGAATCATCAAGCCGGGATGTAACGAGGCGGTCGACGAGCTTACCGATATGGTAGTAAACGGAAAGGCCTGGATCGCAAAGATCGAGGAATACGAACGCGAAAAAACGGGCATCAAGACCTTAAAGATCGGCTATAACCGAGTTTTCGGCTATTATATCGAGGTTTCGAAGTCCTTTATTTCGCAGGTGCCCGAAACCTATATCCGCCGTCAGACCCTTGCAAACGGCGAGCGTTACGTTACCCCCGAGCTTAAGGAGACCGAAAGCCGTGTTATCGGCGCAAGAGATCGCCTTTACGCACTTGAATACGAAATCTTCGTTGCTCTTCGCGAACACGTTTTAGGAGAGCTTGATAAAATAAAAAGCGCCGCCAACGCCTTGGCGGAATTGGACGTTTATTGCTCTAACGCCGAGATTGCGCGTGAGCAGGGCTACGTTTGTCCCGAAATAGACCGCTCCGATAAAATAATCCTCAAAAACAGCCGACACCCCGTTGTCGAGCGCTTCCTTGACGGAAATTATTTCGTTCCCAACGATTGTATGCTCGACTGCACGGCAAACCGAATGCTTCTTATCACGGGACCGAATATGGCAGGTAAATCGACCTATATGCGTCAGGTCGCGCTTTGCGTTATACTTGCCCAAGCAGGCTGCTTTGTCCCTGCGACCGAAGCAAGGATCGGTATTTGCGACCGAGTATTTACCCGTGTCGGCGCATCCGACGACCTCGCAAGCGGCAATTCGACCTTTATGCTCGAAATGAACGAGGTTGCCGACATTCTAAAAAACGCTACCAAAAACAGCCTTATCATCTATGACGAGATAGGCAGAGGCACAAGCACCTATGACGGTATGAGCATCGCGCGTGCCGTTGTTGAATACACCGCAAAAAGGATCGGCGCAAAAACCCTTTTTGCAACCCACTATCACGAGCTTACCGCGCTTGAGGGCGAAGCCGACGGCGTTGTAAATTACAACATCGCCGCAAAAAAACGCGGAAACGACGTTGTTTTCCTCCGCAAGATAGTAAAGGGTGCGGCGGACGATAGCTACGGTATCGAGGTTGCACATCTTGCAGGTGTGCCCGAAACGGTTGTTAACCGCGCAAAGCAGGTGCTTGCATCGCTTACCGAAAACGAAACCCGTCCTGTTGTTAAGAAAAAGGACGAAAGCGACAATATAAGCTTCGAAGCGCTTAACGAAGCACGCGTTATTGACAGAATTAAGCAGATAGACATCAACACCCTTACGCCGTATGAAGCGATAACGCTTCTTTACGAGCTTAAAAAGGAGCTTGAATAATTGGGAATTATCAACATTCTGGACGCCCAGACGTCCAACCTTATCGCCGCGGGCGAGGTGGTCGAGCGCCCCTCATCCGCCGCAAAGGAATTGCTTGAAAATTCAATAGATGCAAATGCGAAAAGCATTACTCTCGAGATCCGTAACGGCGGAAGGATACTTATCCGAGTTACCGATGACGGCAAAGGCTTTCTTCGTGATGACATTCCGAAGGCGCTCCTTCGCCATGCGACGAGTAAGATAAGCTGCGGCGACGATATAAACGGAATTCAGTCGCTCGGCTTCCGCGGCGAGGCATTGGCGGCTATCGGATCGGTATCGCGCTTGGAGATCGTTTCGAAGCACCGCGACGAAGCTATCGGCACGCGCCTTACCGCCGATGAAAACGGCATTATTATGGAGGACGTCGGCTGTCCCGACGGCACGACCGTTTCGATGCGCGACATCTTTTACAACACGCCCGCAAGACAAAAGTTCCTTAAAAAGGACGGCACCGAGGGCGCATCCTGCGTTGCGGCGGCTGAAAGATTGGCGCTTTCGCACCCCGAGATCTCGTTTTCGGTCATCAGCGACGGCGAACGTAAATTCACCACCGCAGGCGACGGCGATCTTTACGGCACGGTTTATTCGGTTTTCGGCAGGGAATTTGCAAAAACGCTTGCCGAGGTCGAATACGAGCTTGGCGGCGTTTCGGTAAAGGGCTTCGTTACTCTGCCCGATGCTGTCAGAGGAAGCCGCGCAATGCAAACCGTTTTCGTCAACGGAAGATACGTTAAGAGCAAAACCGTTCAAGCCGCGCTTGAGGAGGCGTTCCGCTCTTATATTCCGCGCGGAAAATTCCCCGGATGCGTTCTTTTCGTAACGCTTGACCATAATCTTACCGACGTTAACGTTCACCCTGCAAAGACCGAAATAAAATTCGCGTCCGAGCGTGACGTTTTCCGTGCGGTCTACTATGCGGTCAAAAACACCCTTTCGGCTTCTCCTGCCGAAAAGCCGCTTGGGGAAACAGCGGTGAAAAGGGAAGAGACCAAGCCGACCTTGGCGGATATCCCCGTTGACGAGGATCCCTTTGTTCTGCCGACCTTTAAAAAGACCGAGCCGCAAAAGCAGACCGATATAGATTTCTTCCCGAACGATAAAACAGAAGCACCGAAGCAGGAAAAACCAAAAATGACCTTCGATGCAAACATCGGGAAGGAAGACCTTTTCGATTCCGAAAAGGAGTTCTTCTTCCACGACAGCGTAAACACCGATAAAGCGGCGGAGGAAGCTCCGATTGAAGAACCAATGCAGACCGTTTTCGTCGAGGAAGCACCCGCTTGGAGAATGATCGGTCAGGCTTACGATTCCTATATTTTCGTCGAAACCGAGGAAAACATTCTCGTTATCGATAAGCACGCCGCGCACGAAAGAGTTTTGTACGAAAAGCTGGCGGCGAATAAAGAGCTTAACGTTCAGGAATTGCTTGTCGGTGTACCGATTGCAATCGGCCGCGAGCAGGCATCGGTCTTGCTTGAAAATGCCGAATTTCTTGCCGAAAAGGGATTTAATATCGAGGATTTCGGCGAGGGCTCGATAATCGTACGCACGGTTCCGTCGACGCTTGGCAATCTTAAGGGTCTTAACGGCATACTTGAGGATTTTGCCCGTTCGCTTTCCGACGGAAACCACCTTTCCTTTGCCGAAAGGTGCGACCGCGCGCTTTACACCGTCGCCTGCAAGGCGGCGCTCAAGGCGAGAGTGAAAAACCGCCCCGAGGACGACGAAAACGTTGTTCGTATGCTTGCCGAAAATCCGCATCTTCGCTATTGCCCCCACGGCAGACCGTTTATAAAAAAGCTTCCCAAACGGGAAATAGAAAAATATTTCGATAGGTGATATTATGAGCTTTACAATACATAAAACCTGCGGCACCGCCCGCACGGGTACCTTCAAAACCGTACACGGCGATATCCAGACCCCCGTTTTTATGAACGTCGGCACGTCCGCGGCGATAAAGGGCGGTATTTCGACGGGCGACCTTAAGCACATCGGCTGTCAGGTCGAGCTTTCGAATACCTATCACCTCCACGTTCGTCCGGGCGAAGACGTCGTTTATAAAATGGGCGGTATTCACAAGTTTTTCAATTGGGACAAGCCCGTCCTTACCGACAGCGGCGGATTTCAGGTCTTTTCTCTGGCAAATCTGCGTAACATAAAAGAAGAAGGCGTTACCTTCCAATCGCATATGGACGGCGCAAAGATATTTATGAGTCCCGAGGTGAGCATGCAGATCCAATCGAAGCTCTCATCCACCATCGCGATGGCGTTTGACGAATGCCCCTCGTCCGTCGCGACTCATCAATATATCTCCAAATCGGTCGATCGCACAACGCGTTGGCTCTACCGCTGTAAAGCCGAAATGGACCGTCTTAATTCGCTTCCCGAAACGATAAACAAGGACCAGCTTCTTTTCGGTATCGGTCAGGGCGGCGTTTACGAGGATATCCGCATCCGCCATCTTAAGGAAATTGCCCAACTCGACCTTCCCGGTTACGCTATCGGCGGCCTTGCAGTCGGCGAAAGCGCGGACGAAATGTATCGCGTTATCGAGGCTTGCGAGCCTTATCTGCCTTACGATAAGCCCCGTTACCTTATGGGCGTCGGCACTCCCGTTAATATTCTTGAAGCGGTTGACAGAGGCGTTGACTTCTTCGATTGCGTAATGCCCTCGAGAAACGCAAGACACGGTAACCTCTTCACGAGCGAAGGCATTATGAACCTTAATAACAACAAATATCTTCTCGATGGCAGACCTATCGACCCGAATTGCGACTGTCCCGTTTGTAAGACCTATACACGTGCGTATATCCGCCATCTGTTCAAGGCACGCGAATTGCTCGGTATGCGCTTGTGCGTTATCCATAACCTTTACTTCTATAACAAGCTTATGGAAAAGATCCGCAACGCTATTATGGAGGGTAATTGGAAGACCTTTAAGGAAGAACAGGTATATATGCTCGGCAAGCGTGCAGAGTAGTGTTTGCGCAATATATATAATATATAAAGGAAGGTTTTTTTCGGCCTTCCTTTTTTCTTTGTAAGAAGTGCAAAAATCAAAATATGAATATTTGGTTAAAATGTCAATAAAAAAATATTTTTTGTACTTTTTGTACAAATATGACTCCGCGGTTCTATCGCAGAAATAAATTTTTGTAATAAATGTCAAAAAAGTATTGCAAAGTTGTTAAAAGTATGTTATCATAGTACCACTAAAATCGCCGATACTATCCGGCGAAAGAAATAAGGCGTTTTCGGTAACAGCAGCAGAGCAAGTTCCGAGCTTTGTGGAAACGGCCGAAATACCCTTGTAAAAAATAAGGAGGAAAATATGGAACAAAAAAGCATGTTCAAAAGACTTTTGAGCTTTGTTGTTATTTTCACAATGCTCTTCAGCTCTTTTGTAATCCTCGCGGCACCTGCTTTTGCGGCTGATGAAGCTGCTGATGCGGGCAAGTACAATGCGGGTCTTAATATTGAACTCAGCGATAATGAGCAGCTTCTCAATATTGATGACGCAGCAGCAATTAAGCTTCTTACTGATGGCGATTGGGCCCTCAATGCTGAAGCTTGGGGTGGCAACACCAACGGTGTTGTTCTTGTTCAGAACAAGAATGCTACCCAGCAAAACGCATGGGGTCAGGCAAACTTCATTTGGAAGTTTGAAGACACTCCCGATCCCTATAACAGCATTAAGTTCGGTTTCTATTCCGACGTTAATTCTATGATCGGTTACCCCACCGAAGAAGACGTTTGGTTTTCTAACAACGGTGTTGACTGGGTTTCCGGTTATAGTACTGCGGATATCGGCTATGGCGAAACCATTCCCGATGCAATGACCAAGTTTGACGGCGAAGCTACCCCTGCGGGTACCGTTGTCGGCGAAATCAAGCTCCGCAACCCTCAAACCTATAAGTACGTTAAGATCGAGTTCTATTATCCGAAGAGCCCCTTCACCGAAGAAAACGGTTACACTAACGGCACCGCTAAGCCCAGATGGGAATTCTTCGGTCTTACTGAAGTGTTCGATTTTGATCTCGTTCCTACTTCTACCGTAGTTACCGACTGGAACGCTCACCAGTATTGGGAAGGCCGCGGCGGCAGCAACGGTTCTTATGCGTTCAACAACGCTGAAGACTATGCGGCAAGCAGTCTCACCTGGTGGAAGCACGTTGCTTTCGCTCCCGTTGAAGGCAAAGAAAATACCTACACCATCGCAGGTATCAGAGAAGCAGGCGAAAATCCCCTTCTCGCATTCCCTGAAGGCGGCTTCGTATGGTGTGCATGGAACGATGCAGGCACCGGCACTCCCGGTAAGGCAGCCCTTAACCTCTTTGGTACTATGACGGAAGGCGACATTTACGTTCTCACCGGCTTTGACGTTGCAGGCGAATTCGTTCAGAACGATGCAACCATTACCAAGTGGGTTGATCCCGATGCTCCTGCAAACGTAGCACTCGGCAGCAAGTATGAAATTGTCGGCTTGACTCCTTCGTCGAGCTATCCCGACACCGACAACAAAGAACTTACCGATGGCGCAAGAGTTAACGGTAAATACGGCGAACCCGGTTGGGTAGGCGTTATTCTCAACGGCACGACCCGTGCTTTTGACGTTGTTGTTACTCTCGGCGACGGCGAAACCGTTTATGATCTCAGCAAGATCATCGTTAACGCAGGTGCAAAGGGCACTACCGCAGGCGTTACCGAACCTAACTTTATCACCTACTATTCTGTTGACGGCGAAGACTGGACCGAATTCGGCACCTACACCGCAACCGACAATGCTGACATTATGTCCGTTAACGCTACTATGGAAGTTGCAACTCCCGTAGCAGCTAAGTACATCAAGGTTAACGTTAACCGTGCAACCGGCGGCAACCTTATGTGGCTCGGCGAAATCGAAGCATACGGCGTTGAAGCTGAAGAACCCGCAGCAAAAGATAAGTTCACCATCGTATTGGGCGACGGCGTTAAGGTGCTCAACTCTGATGTTGACTCTGCTATCGCACTTCTTACCGATGGCAATTTTGCACTCGATGCAGGCGCATGGGGCAATAACACCTCCGGCGTTGTTGCTATCCAGAACCCGAATCCCGCTAACGTTAACAGCAAAACTGCTGCTGACCTCATTTGGGAATTCGGTGAAACTCCCGAAGCATACAACACCATTAGATTTGGTATTTATTCCGACGCTAACGTTATGATCGGTTATCCTACCGAAGATGACGTTTACTTCTCCGATGACGGTGTTACCTGGATATCCGGTTACTCCAAGCTCGGTTATGGCGAAACTCTTCTTGACACATTCGCAACCTTTGAAGATAACGCTACCGCTCCCGGTGCTATTATCGGCGAAATCAGACTTGAAAATCCTCAAACCTATAGATTCGTTAAGATCAGTTTGCAGTTCCCCAAGAGTCCCTTCACTGTTGACAACGGTTACACCTCTGAAACCGCTAAACCCAGATGGGAATTCATCGGTCTTACCGAAGCATTTGAATTTGATTACGTTGAACCCTCTTCCGTAATTACCGATTTCAACGTTGACGAATACTGGGAATCCCGCTACGGCAGAGGCGCAGGCTCGTTCGCATTCACCACTGCTGAAGAATATAAGGTAGCTTGGGATAACTTCATCACCTCCAGCTACACTCAGGTAGCATTCGCTCCTGTAGCTGATCTTGAAAACGTATATGAAGTAGTTGTTAAGGGTAACAGCGAGCTCACCTTCCCCGAAGGCGGCTTTATCTGGACCGCTTACAACTCTGCAGAAGCAGGCTCCGCAGCAGAAGCAGCACTCAACCTCTTCGCTGATATGGAAGCAGGCGATCAGTACACCTTCACCGGCATCGACTTTGAAAAGGGCTTTGGCGAAAAAGACGCTAAGGTTGAAAAGTACGTTGCCCCCGAAGAACCCGCATTCGAATATCCCGAAGGATACACTGTTGTTACCGGCGAAACCGGCAAGTGGCAATCCGACGAAGGCGATTTCGACTTCGGTTACAAATATGAAGTTGTTGATGACAACCTCGTTATTGACGTTATCGTTAACGATGAACTCGTAAAGGCAGCAGCAGACGCTTCCACCGGTAACGGTGTTGCTACTAACATCCGTCTCTGGGTGAACTACGGCAATGCTAAGTGGGACAGACTCTATGACGGTTATTTCAAGGGCGACGAAATTGCTCTCTTCTCGAAGGATGCAGCAGGTACCGTAGGTACTGAAGGCACCGTCGCATTTGCAGACAACGTAATCACCTTTACTCTTCCTCTCGAAGAACTCGCAGGCGGCAAAGAACAATTCCAGTTCACCATCTGTGTTTCCAATACCGATGCTGAAGGCAAGAACAATGCATGTCTCTATGCATTCTGCAACACCTTCGCTTGGTCCGCTTGGGACGCTGAAAATACTCACACTATCGTTCTTCCCAAAGAACCCGTTGAAGAGTACTTCTGGGAAGAAGGCGAATACGAACTCGACGCTTCCGGCAACTGGAATCCTTACTTCGCATGGGGTTACGAATTTGCAATTGACAGCTTTAACGCTACCGAAGGCGCATGCACCGCTATCTTCGATAACGCTGAATCCTATGTTGCAAAGGGTCCCGGCAAGTGGACTACTCAGCTCGTTCTCGCGCCTGTTGCAGGTGAAGAAGGCGTTTACGAGCTTATTAAAGCATATAAGACCACCGGCAAGAACGCTCAGGGCAACCTTGATGCAGGCAACATTGACTTTGAAGGCGGCAAGATTGTTCTCTCCGTTCAGGACTCCGGTACCAGACCCGAAAAGAACGATGACGGCACTCTTAAATTCCCCAACTGGGAAGACAGAGCAGCATCTTGGGGTCTTATCAACACCATCCGTGCTAGATTGACTCTTAACGGCAACACTCTTACCGTTCAAGATAAACCCGCAGATCCCGTTATCTCCGTTTGGGGCAGCGGCGCAACTGTTGACGTTATGACCGACGGTTACACCGGTCTCGGCGAAATCACCGGTTATGAAGGCAACAACGCTAAGCTCTACGGCTTCAGCAACGACGTTCTCTTCAAGGCTGAATATAGCTTTGACGTAACTGTTGGCTATTCTGCATTTGACGCTATCACCCTCTACACTCTCGACTATGCAGGTGGCGGCGTAATGCTTCCCGAAGCAGTTAAGTTTGTTGTGAACGGCACGTCCTATGACGCTGTTATCACTGCTAACGAAAACGGTATCGCTACCATCAAGGCTGAACTCGGCGAAACCGTTAAGGCTTCCACTGTTACTGTTAAAGTAACTATGGGCGCATCGCCTTACTCGTTCCCGATCTTCAACATGTTCACCGAACTCGAAGTGAACAAAGTAGAAGTTACCACCTCTAACGTAGTTACCGACTTTAACCCCACAAGCTACAAGCAATCCATCGGCGGCGCTAACGGCGCATTCATCTATGATGACGCTGATATCTACGCTGCATGCGGCAACGACTGGTGGATCCACGTTGCATTCGCTCCTGTAGCTGATATGGACGGCTACTACGAAGTAGTTGCTGTAAGAGCACCTACCACCGGCAATTACCTTGCAATGCCCGAAAACGGCTTCATCTGGATGGCATGGTCCTCCGCAGGCGACACTCCCGAAACCGCAGGTGCATATGCACTCGCATTTATGAACGACCTCGAGACTGGCGACATCGTTAAATTCGTCGGCGTTGACTTTGCTAACCACACCACCGAAGCAGATGCATACGCAGAAGTTTGGGTAGATCCCAATGCTCCCGTAAACGTAGCACTCGGCAAGGATTACGAAATTTCCGGTATCGGCAACCGTGATTCTTACTACGGTAACATCACCGATGGTAGCGCAGTAATGAACCTCAATGGCGACAACCATAAGAACTGGTTCGGTTTCTACCACAACGGTAATAACCCCACCAACGCTCCCGACAAGCTCGGTTACTTCATTATCGACCTTGAAAAGGTATATGACGTTGAATCTATCAGAGTTGGTTTGATTCAGAACGTAGGTTGGGGTATTGCAGGTCCTGCAGGCGTTAAGGCTTACGGCTCGCTCGACGGCGAAACCTTTGAAGAAATCGGCACCTTCGAATTCTCTCTCGTAGACGGTGTTGGTGTCTGGACCGAAATCACTGCAGAAGCACAAGCACAATACATCAAGATCGAAGTTACTCTTGGCGGCACCTTCGCATTCGTAAACGAAGTTGAAGTTTACGGTAAAGAAGCAGGCCCCGAAGTTGGCACCGAGGAAAATCCCGCAGTTATCGAAATTCTCCCCGGCATGAGAGGCTACATGGGTGAAGGCTACGCTACTCTTAAGGGCGGCGACGAATACTACTTCACCGCAATCGTTCCCGTTGACGGTAACGTTAATGCTAACTTCTACGTAATCGACGCAGAATACAACGGCTACAGCGTTCTCTACTCTCTCAACGGCGGCGAACTCCTTGACAACTACAACTTCGATAACCCCGGTCTTGACAACCTCAAGGCAGGCGACGTAATCACTGTTTACGTTAAGGTTGCTGACGAAGCTCCCGAAGTTGAACTTACCGCTATGATTTCTCTCGATGCAGTTGGCAGCATGTCCAACCCCGAAGAAATCGAAGCAGGCGATATTGAAACCGTAATCGCAGAAGGCAACTACCAGGGCTACACCTATGAATATGTTGCTTCCGCAGACGGTATTGTTACCATTACCATGTCCGATGATAACACCGGCTGGCTCTACAGCGTATCTAACGTTGAAGCAGGCATTTACGGCGACATGCACTACAGCGATGATGATCCTATCGTTAAGTCCGAATCTGTCGAAGTAAAAGCAGGCGACGTTATCACCATTTCTATCAGCACTTACGGCGGCGCATCCACTGCAGGCACCGTTAAGTGGACCCTCGCATTCGAAGAACCCAAGCCTGAAGTTGTTGAACTTCTCGTTTCTCACGTTAACGCATATAACTGGGGCACCTTCGAATCCATGATCATTTCCGGCGACGGCAAGACCGTTGAAGAAGTTATCGGTCAGAAGCCTCAGTGGTGGATCGTATACACTGTTGAAAACATCGACGGTAAGTACGTTGCTACCAACTACTACAAGAACTCTGAAGAATGCTACCAGGTTAAGGTTCCTACCGGCGGCTTCCTCTACTACGTATTCGATGCTAACAGCGCATACGCTGCAGCAGACGAAGGCGCACTCCTCGACTACACCTTCGTTCTCGGTTCTATCAGCCTCGAAGGCGTAACTGCAATTGACACTACTGTTAATGCAGCTAAGGTTCTTACCGCATACGCTCCCGGCGTAGAAATTCCTGAACCCATTCCTACCTCCAAGGTAGTTAACGCATTCAACGTTGGCCACTACAGCGAAGGCTCTGAAGGCGCAAACGGCGCTTACATCTTCACCGATGCTGAAAAGTACGGCGACGGTAGCGGCTATGCTTGGTGGAGACAGGTAGCTCTCGCTCCTGTTGAAGGCGAAGAAGGTCTCTATAAGGCAGTTGCTATCACTGAAGGTAGCGGCGGCACCTCCGGCGGCCTTACCATTCCCGAAGGCGGCTTCATCTGGGTTGCATTTGAATGGCCCGAAGGAGCAGAAACCTCCGGTACTTACGCTCTCGGCGTAATGAACACACTCTCTGTTGGTTCCTATGTTGAATTCACCGGCATCGACCTCGAAAATTGCACTACTACCGCAGACGCAACTGCAGTTAAGAGCGATTACGTTGATCCCGATGCTCCTGTAAACGTAGCACTTGACAAGAAGTACGAAATTTCCGGTATCGGTAACCGTGAGTCTTACTACGGCAACATCACCGATGGTAGCGCAGTAATGAACCTCAACGGCGACAACCATAAGAACTGGTTCGGCTTCTACCACAATGGTGATAATCCCACCAACGCTCCCGACAAGGTTGGTTACTTCATCATCGACCTCGAAAAGGTATATGATATCGACACCATCAAGGTTGGTTTGATCCAGAACGTAAGTTGGGGTATTGCAGGTCCTGCAGGCGTTAAGGCTTACGGCTCGCTCGACGGCGAAACCTTTGAAGAAATCGGCACCTTCGAATTCTCTCTCGAAGACGGTGTTGGTATCTGGACCGAAATCGCTGCAGAAGCAAAAGCACAGTACGTTAAGATCGAAGTTACTCTCGCAGGCACCTTCGCATTCGTAAACGAAGTTGAAGTATACGGCGAAGAAGTTCCTGAAGAACCCAAGCCCGAAATCTCCGGTTGGGGCGCAGGCGTTGAAGTTATGACCGACGGTTACACCGGTCTCGGCGAAATCACCGGTTATGAAAACAACAACGATAAGATCTACGGCTTCGGCAACAATCTCCTCGTTAAGGCTGAATACGACTTCACTATCACCATCACCGAATCCAAGTTCGATGCAATCACCCTCTACGCTCTTGACTATGCAAACGGCGGCGTAATGCTTCCTGAATCCGTTAAGTTCGTTGTTGGCGACGAAACCTTCGACGCAGTTATCACTGCTAACGAAAACGGTATCGCTACCATCAAGGCTGAACTCGGCAAAGAAGTTACCGCTTCTGAAATCAAGGTTCTCGTAGTAATGGGCGAATCGCCTTACACCTTCGGTATCTTCAATATGTTTACCGAACTTACTGTTGACGTTGTTGAAACTAAGCCCACCGCTCTCCTCGGCGACGTAAACGGCAACGGCGAAATCGAAATGTACGACTACATCCTCGTTAAGCGTCAGATCATGAACACCATCGAGCTCACCGAAGAACAGATGGCAGTTGCTGACGTAAACGGCAATGGCGAAATCGAAATGTATGACTACATTCTCATCAAGCGCCACATCATGGGTACCTTCGTTATCGGCGAATAATTAATTATTCGACAAACGAAACCTGACTGAATAAGAAATGCCTCCTGCCCTCGGGCAGGAGGCTTCTTTTTTCTTTTTGTCTATGGGCTACGAAAAAGATATTTTTGCCGTTTTGTAATAAGCTTTCGAACTCAAACGCAAAATCACGGCATAGCCGTGGATATCATCAATTCCGCAGGAATTGCATATCACCAACACGAAGTGTTGTATATCATCAAGCCGCAGATAGATGCACGCTAAAGCGTGATGAGATACAGCCCCAAAGGGGCTGATGATATGCACCACGCTTCGCGCGGTGATGATATGCCAATCCTTCGGATTGGATAAAAATAAGACAGTCAAAAGACTGTCTTATTTTTGGTGCGGATGACAGGACTTGAACCTGCACGCATATGCACCGGTTTCTAAGACCGGCTCGTCTGCCAGTTCCGACACATCCGCATATAAGATTTGACTCATTGTATCACACGCAAATTCAAAAGTCAATATCGTCGCGTCAAATTGGGAAAACCTCTTGCAAGTGAGCGGCTTTTGGAGTACAATAAAGAAAACGCGAAAAATGGAGTATATATATGAAAGTTAGTGAAAGATTTTTAAAATACGTATCTTTTGGCACGACCTCGGACGAATCGTCCGATACCTGTCCGTCGAGCGCGTGTCAGCTCGTTTTGGGCAATTTTCTCGCGGACGAATTGAAATCGATCGGTCTTAGTGAGGTCGGCATTGACGAAAACGGCTACGTTTACGGCGTTCTTCCCGCAAGCGCAGGCAGAGAAAACGACCCGTCGATCGGATTTATCGCTCATATGGATACAAGCGACGGCGCGTGCGGCGACAATATCAAGCCGCAAATCGTTAAATACGAAGGCGGCGATATTAAGCTTAACGATGTAGAAAGCATCCGTCTTGCGGATTTTCCCTTCCTTCAAAAATATATCGGCGGCGAGATAATAACCACCGACGGCACAACGCTTTTGGGCGCTGACGATAAGGCGGGCATAGCCGAAATATTTACCGCGCTCGAATATTTGGTCGAGCATCCCGAAATCAAGCACGGAAGGATCCCCGTTTGCATCACTCCCGATGAAGAGATCGGACGCGGCGCCGACCGATTCGACCTTAAGCGCTTCAACGCCGATTGGGCATATACAATCGACGGCGGCGAGCTTGGCGAGATCGAATATGAAAACTTCAATGCCGCTTCGGCTCATATCGTCATCCACGGCGTGAATATCCACCCCGGCAGTGCGAAGAATAAGATGAAAAACGCGCTTCTTATCGCAGGTGACGTTATTAAAATGTTCCCCGATGCCGAAACTCCTGCGCATACCGAGGGTTACGAGGGCTTTTATCACCTCTGCAGTGTTCACGGCGACGAAACGACCGCTACGTTGAAATATATCATCCGCGACCACGATCGAAGCAAGTTCGAATCGCGCAAGGTGTTCGTTACCAACCTCGTTAACTATTTAAACGGCGTTTACGGCGAGGGTACGGTTGAATTGACGCTCCGCGACAGCTACTACAATATGCGCGAAAAGATACTCCCGCACATGCACATTATCGATTCGGCGGTCGAAGCAATGAAAAAAGCAAACGTCGAGCCGATGATCGTTGCCATCCGCGGCGGTACCGACGGCGCGCGCCTTTCCTTTGAGGGACTTCCTTGCCCGAATCTTTCGACAGGCGGCGCAAACTTCCATGGCGTTCACGAATTTATTCCTATTAATTCTATGGAAAAGATGGTTGAGATAATAGTTACGCTTATGCAGGGATAAATAGAGCGATAAAAAGGATTCCGAACGGAATCCTTTTTTCTTATTCAAACCTATCCTTAATTTCTTTGTCACGGTGGTAGAATTGCTTGTCACGTTCGGTAATTTCGCGCATAACTCTGCAGGGGTTGCCAACGGCGACGACGTTATCGGGGATATCCTTCGTGACGATGCTGCCCGCGCCGATAACGCTGTTTTCACCGATGATTACACCGGGGAGTATCACACTGCCTGCCCCTATCCACGCGTTGCGCTTGATGTGTACGGGGAGGTTATATTGCACTATCTTCTCACGCAGGGTCGGGTCGATGGGGTGGGTGCCGGTGCAAATGGTTACGTTAGGGGCAATCATAACGTAATCGTCGATATGAATTTCTCCGTCATCAACGAGAGTAAGGTTGAAATTCGCATAGACCGATTTGCCGATATGCACGTTCTTGCCCGCCCAATTTGCGTGAAAAGGCGTTTCGATATAGCTATCCTCGCCAAAGGAGGCAAACATTTCTTTTAAAAGAGAAAAACGTTTATCCATCTCGGAGGGCTTTATTGAATTATATTCGAACAGCATATCAAGGCGCTTTACCTGTTCTTCCATAAGAGTATCGTCGTTGCATTGGTAAAGCTCGCCGTTTTCCATCCTGCGTTTTATTTCATCGAGGTTCATAAAGAGTCGCTCCTGTAATTTTTTTGATATTTTACCATAATCGAGCATGATATTGCAATAATTACTATTTCTTTTTTGCGAATAGTGTGATAAAATGTCAAAGGTGAGGTGCTTTTATGGACGAATATACAATAAAACCTATAGCATACATACATAACGACCTTAAAACAAAATTCGGTGTGCCGAGGCAGAGCGGATTGGCGAATTCGCTCCTTTCGGAAATCGTTTTCACGCCCGAATACCGCGTTTCGGATGCTTTAAGGGGAATGAGCGATTTTTCGCATATATGGCTTATCTGGAGCTTTTCGGAAGCGCGCAGAAGCGATTGGTCGCCCACGGTGCGTCCGCCGAGATTGGGCGGTAACGAGCGTGTCGGAGTTTTCGCAACACGTTCTCCGTACAGACCCAACAGCCTTGCACTTTCCTGCGTGAAATTGGTGCGTATCGAGCACCGCGACGGCTTGGGCGACGTTATTACCGTTTCGGGCGCCGACCTTATGAACGGTACGCCGATATATGACATAAAGCCCTATTTGCCCTATGCCGATTCGATCGAAGACGCAATCGGCGGCTTTGCGCCCGACGGCGGAAAAACGCTTGAGGTTATCGATGAAGGCGGGGAATTGAACAAGCTTACGCCCGAAAAAAGCAATGCCCTTACCGAGCTTCTCTCCCGCGATCCGCGTCCGCAATACCACGACGATAATGAGCGCGTTTACGGAATGGAATACGGTGATTATGAAATTAAATTCCGCGTAGATGGCAAAGAATTATTTATTTCTTCTATAGAAAAACAAACGAAAAAGAGGTAAAAAGCATGCCCAGATATCATAATGAATTCAAATTCAGCAACCCTATCCACCCTCAGCTTTTTGCGGACATTCATCAATATATGCTCAGCGAGGGATATGAATACCGTAATTTCGAAGGCGAAAACGTTTATAAAAAGGGTAAAGGCTTTTCGTTAGGCCCGACTTTCCTTAAAATTATGGCGGATCAAGACCGTATAGTCGTCGAAGCGTGGATAAAGTTTGCCGTTGTCCCCGGTGTTTATGCCGGTGAAATGGGAATCGACGGAGTGTTTGGCGCAGTGCCCAAGAGCATGCTTTCCGGACGCGTTCGCAACGTTGAGCTTATGATAACAAACAACGGCGGTGTTGCAACCGGCGCGACAGCACCTGCCCCCGGCGCCGCTCCCCAACCGCAACAGCAGACTTACGCGCAACCTCCCGTGCAACCCCAACCTCCTGTACAGCCGCAACCCACGCCCGTTGAACCTCAACAGGTACCGGTTGAACCCCAACCTGCACCTATCGAACCCCAACCTGCGTCTATTGAACCCCAACCTGCACCTATCGAACCCCAACCTGCACCTATCGAACCCCAGCCTGCACCTATCGAACCTCAACCCACACCTATTGAACCCCAGCCCGCACCTATTGAACCCCAGCCCGCACCTATTGAACCCCAACCTGCGCCCGTTGAACCCCAGCCTCAACAAAAACGCGAGCACATCTTCTGCACCAGATGCGGCAACAAGATGCCGATAAGCGCATCCTTCTGCACAAGTTGCGGAAATAAGCTTAAATAACCGAAAAACTATTTATTGTTTCGATTAAAAAACAAATTGAAAAGAGGCGAAAAGCATGGCAAGATATCATAACGAGTTCAAATTCAATCATCCTATCCATGAGCAGCTTTTTGCGGACATTCATCAATATATGCTCAGCGAGGGATATGAATACCGCAATTTCGAGGGTGAAAACGTTTATAAAAAGGGTAAAGGTATTGCAGCCGGCCCGACGTTTATTAAAATAATGGCAGATGACGGCAGAATCGTTGTCGAGGCGTGGGTCAAATTTGCCGTTCTTCCCGGTGTCTATGCCGGCGAAAGCGGACTTGACAGCATGGCATTCGGCACAATTCCCAAGAGCGTGCTTGCAGACCGCGTTCGCAACATCGAGCGTATGATAACAAACAACGGCGGCGTTGCGACCGGCGCGACGGCACCTGCCCCCGGCGCCGCTCCTCAGCCTCAACAACCTCCCGTACAACCTCAGCAGCCTCCTCAATATGCTCCCCCTCCCGTACAACCGCAGCCTCCTGTACAGCCTCAGCCTGCGCCCGTTGAACCTCAACCTGCGCCCGTTGAACCTCAACAAAAACGCGAGCACATCTTCTGCACCAGATGCGGCAACAAGATGCCGATAAGTGCATCCTTCTGCACAAGCTGCGGAAATAAGCTTAAATAATCGAAAAACGGAAGATAATTTCTTTAAAAGGAATTGTCTTCCGTTGTTGTTTTTCTTTACAAAGAAAGGATTTTATGATATAATATAAAATAGCAAAATTTGGAAGGATTTTTTCGAATGGACATAATAGCAAAAATCGCAGAGGAATTAAAAATACGAGTAAAGCAGGTCGAGGCGGCGGTTGCGCTTATCGATGAGGGCAATACGATACCCTTTATCGCGCGTTACCGTAAAGAGGCGACCGGCTCGCTTGACGATGAAAAATTGCGCGAGCTTGGCGAAAAGCTTGAATTCTATCGCGCGCTCGATGCAAGACGCGCAGACGTTCAACGCCTTATCGACGAGCAGGGCAAGCTCACCGAGGAGCTTGTCAACGCTATCGAAAACGCGCAAACTCTTTCCGAGCTCGAGGATATTTACCGCCCCTACCGCCCCAAGCGCCGCACCCGTGCGAGCATTGCGGCGGAAGCAGGTCTTACTCCTCTTGCCGAGCTTATGCTTGAGCAGAAAAAGGACGTTGACATTGTTGCAGAGGCAGAAAATTATCTTAACCCCGAAAAGAAGATAAATACTGCGACCGATGCGCTGAACGGTGCAAAGGATATTATTGCCGAGCGTGTTTCGGATAATGCCGAATTCCGAAAATGGATACGTGAATTCACATATAAATACGGCAACCTCGTTTCGAAGGCTAAAACCGAAGAGGACAGCGTTTACCGTCTTTATTACGACTATAACGAGCTTCTTTCTAAAATGCCGTCTCACCGTGTTCTGGCGGTCGACAGAGGCGAAAAGGAGGGCATCCTTTCGGTAAAGGTCGAGGTCGACAAGGAAAAGATCTTCGATTACCTCCGCGGTCAGATGCTTTCTGCGCGTGAGTGCTCGAGCACCGATTTCGTGCGCGAGGCGACCGACGATGCTTACGAACGCCTTATCGCGCCCTCGGTTCAAACCGAAATGCGTAACACCATAACCGAAAATGCACAAGAGCAGGCTATCCGCGTTTTCGGCGAAAACCTCAAAAACCTTCTTATGCTTCCTCCGGTACGCGGCAAGGTCGTTATGGGCTTTGACCCCGCATACAGAACCGGCTGTAAGATTGCAATAGTAAACGACGTCGGAGACGTTTTGGATACCACCGTCGTTTATCCGACACCGCCTCAAAACAAGACCGAAGAAGCAAAGGCAAAGCTTAAATCGCTTATCAACAAGCACAAGGTCGATATCATTTCTATCGGTAACGGCGCCGCATCGAAGGAAAGCGAAATTTTCGTTGCGGGCATGATCAAGGAGCTTGACCGTCCCGTAAGCTATATTATGACCAACGAGGCAGGCGCTTCGGTTTATTCGGCGAGCAAGCTTGCGAGCGAGGAATTTCCTCAGTTTGACGTTTCGCTTCGTAGCGCGGTTTCGATCGCACGCCGCTTGCAGGATCCGCTTGCGGAATTGGTAAAGATCGACCCCAAAGCTATCGGCGTCGGTCAGTATCAGCACGATATGGAGCAAAAGGCGCTTGATACCTCGCTTTCGGGCGTTGTCGAATCCTGTGTTTCGGGTGTTGGCGCGGACCTTAATACCGCATCGGTCAGCCTCCTTTCACATATCGCGGGCATCAACTCCAAAATTGCAAAAAGCATTTACGAATATAGAACCACCGTTGCGCGTTTCAAGACGAGAAGCGAGCTTTTGAAGGTAAAGGGTATCGGCGAAAAGGCATACAAGCAGTGCGTAGGCTTCCTCCGCGTGCCCGAAAGTGCCGAGGTTTTGGATAACACCTCCGTCCACCCCGAAAGCTACGAGGCGGCTTATTCGCTCCTTAAATTGCTTGGCTACGGCAGAGAAGACGTGCGCGCTCGCAGACTTGGTGAGATCCGCAACCGTCTTGAGGAAAAGGGCGCACAAAAGGTTGCCGACGAGCTCGGCATCGGCGTTCCCACACTTAACGATATCGTTTCCGAGCTTATCAAGCCCGGCCGTGACCCCCGTGACGAGCTTCCTCCCCAGATCCTCCGTACCGACGCGATGGACATTTCCTCGCTTAAAACGGGCATGGAATTCGTTGGCACCGTCCGTAACGTTGCAGATTTCGGCGCGTTTGTCGATATCGGCGTGCATCAGGACGGATTGGTTCACATTTCGAAGTTAAGTGATAAGTTTGTCAAGCGCGCAAGCGACGTTGTTAAGGTCGGCGACATTATCAAAGTGAGAGTTATCGACGTAGACGTTGCAAAAAAACGTATTTCTTTGGAAAAAATCAAGTAGAATATGCAAGCAAACTATTGAAATCTTGCAAAAAGCATTGTATAATAACTCGTTAAATTAAGTTTATTTCTTATTCGGAGGAAATAGTAATGCAGATTAACAATCAGTATCTTCAGAATCTTTACGCTCAGGTTGAAAAGCGTAATGCAGGCGAAAAGGAATTTTTGCAGGCAGTAGGCGAGGTTTTCGAATCTCTCGCTCCCGTTATCGAAAAGCGCCCTGATCTCGTTGAAGCAGGCGTTATGGACCGCATCGTTGAACCCGAACGCTTCATTCAGTTCCGTGTTGCTTGGGTTGACGACAACGGCGTTGTTCAGGTTAACCGCGGCTTCCGTGTTCAGTTCAATTCCGCAATCGGTCCTTACAAGGGCGGTTGCCGTTTCCACCCCAGCGTTTGCTCGTCCGTAATCAAGTTCCTCGGCTTCGAGCAGACCTTCAAGAACTCTCTTACCGGTCTTCCCATGGGCGGCGGTAAGGGCGGCGCAGACTTTGACCCCAAGGGCAAGTCCGACAATGAAATTATGCGCTTCTGTCAGGCATTTATGACCGAGCTTCAGAAGTACCTCGGTCCCGATACCGACGTTCCCGCAGGTGACATCGGCGTTGGCGCAAGAGAAGTAGGCTATATGTTCGGTCAGTACAAGCGCATCCGTGATGAATTCACCGGCGTTCTCACCGGCAAGGGCCTTTCCTACGGCGGCTCTCTCGCAAGAAAGCAGGCTACCGGTTACGGTCTTTGCTACTTCACCGACAATATGCTCAAAAAGAAGGGCGACACCTTCGTTGGCAAGACCGTTGTAGTAAGCGGCTCGGGTAACGTTGCTATCTACGCTTGCGAAAAGGCTACTCAGCTCGGTGCAAAGGTTGTTGCAATGAGCGACTCCAACGGCTACGTTTACGATCCTAACGGCATCAATCTTGACGTTGTTAAGCAGATCAAGGAGGTTGAACGCGGCAGAATCAAGGAATACGCTGAACGTGTTGAAGGCGCTACCTATACCGAAGGTAAGGGTATCTGGACCATCAAGTGCGATATCGCGCTCCCCTGCGCTACTCAGAACGAGCTTAACGGCGAAGATGCAAAGGCACTTATCGCTAACGGCGTAAAATACGTTGCAGAAGGCGCAAATATGCCCTCCACTCCCGAAGCAATCGAAGCATTCCTCAGCAACGGCATCTACTTTGGCCCTGCAAAGGCGGCTAACGCAGGCGGCGTTGCAACCAGCGGTCTTGAAATGAGCCAGAACAGCATGAGACTTTCCTGGACCTTCGAAGAGGTTGATGAAAAGCTTCACGGCATTATGAACGGCATTTTCGAAAACGCTTCTGCAGCAGCGAAGGAATACGCTTCCAGCGAAGACAACCTCGTAGCAGGCGCAAACATCGCCGGCTTCTTGAAGGTTGCTGATGCTATGAAGGCTCAGGGCGTATTATAATTAATATTGACGGCTAAGCATAGCGGCGCATATCGCATAAACGAAACACTTGCAGTAGGTTAATATCGCTTCGCTCTCGACACAAAACGCAAGCGTTTTGGTCGGTTTTCGTGATGTTCGTGCGCTCGCGCCGAATCCGTGCATAAATGTCCGGATTCGCGAACATCTAAGGAATAAAAATCCACGCGCATGTCGCGGATTTTTATGAAGATTCAAATTAAAAAGGACGGCTTAGTGCCGTCCTTTGTTTTATAATTTGCACACCGTTCGGGTGAAATCCGATTGGTTCAACACTCGCGGATTTTTATGAAAATTCAATTTTAAAAGGACAGCTTCGGCTGTCCTTTTTGTTCAAAGTAAAAACGGCTTGGAAAACCAAGCCGTTTTTTATAAGAGGAGATTATACTTAAAGAGCTTGTACTCTTTCTTGTATCATTAATTTTGCTGCGATCTTGTCCATTTCAAGCGCGGCGGCAAGCTCGCCGTAAAGCAGGTCTTCGACCTTTTTAAGAAAGCGCTCGTCGATAGCGGAAACCTTCTTTTTTTGCTCGGACAAGAGCTTTTTCTTTACGTGAAATGACACGACGAACTTCATATATTCGTTGCAATCGTGTGTTTTGATCATTTTATCGTAACGCTCGGTAAGCTCACGCGGGGAGGTGGTTTTCGTAACCTCAGGCACTATCGTTTCGATAGAGTCGATGATCGCCTGAGCTTCCTTAGGTGAAACGATATTACGCATAAAAACGGTTTCGCTGTCTGCGGGGGTGAAGATCGTGCAGCTTTGGTAAACGGGGCTTAATCTGTAACAAGTCCTTAATTCGCCTAAAAACTCTCGTTCAACTATTTCCTCGACACGGCAGGTGCCGGATTCTCCGTAAAAAATTAAATCGCCTATTGCGAATCTCATAGAAAAATACCTCTCTGGGGAAACAAAAAAGGTCTGTTCTGTTTTCTGACAAAACAAACTCGCGGATGAAGCGTGTGTCTCAATGTACAAAATAGTATAACACAATTTTTTTGTTTTTGCAAGTGTTTTTTACTATATTAGCATATTTTTTTGCTATTATTGTCGATTGTTAAACATAAAACCTCCTCAAAAGAGGAGGCTTTTGCTATTTTATAGGGGTATATCCGTTTTCGTCGATTATTTTCTGTCCATCCTCGGAAAGCATAAAGTCAACGAGCTTTTGTACGTTTTCGTTTTGGTTATCCTTGCGGTAGACCGCATAGAATTGATAGATTATCGGATAACTGCCGTTGCGGATATTTTCCTCGGTCGGCTCGATTCCGTTTACCGAAAGCAGCTTGATTCCGCCGTTAGCGACAACTCCCTCGACGTAAAACCTGAAGGAAAAGCCGATAGCTCCGCCAAATATCCCCAAAGGATTCTTTTTTATCTCGCGGTCGCCCATAAATTTAAGCATAACCGTTTGGCTTCCGCTTCCTTCGGGGCGGTCGAGCGGATTTATAATTCGGTCTGCACCGCCGACTTCCGCCCAATTCGTTATCTCGCCTGCATAAATATCCTTTATCTGCGAAACCGTAAGGTTGTCTACGGGGTTGTTTTCGTTAACGAAGAAAACAAACGCTTCGTATCCGACCGGAACGTAAACCAATTCGACGCCTTGCTCCTTCGCATACTGCTTTTGCTGCTCCGAGGGTGCGGCGCAAAGGATAATATCGACATCTCCGTCGGTAACGCCCTTGTATGCTTCTATCGTGTCGGTGAAGCGAATTGCGCTGTCTTGCGTATAATTCTTCGCTTCTGTATCGAACTTGACCGATTCCTGCGGATATACCGAATCGACGATCGATGAATAGACAGGAACCAGCGCCGCCGCGCCGTCGATGACGGGAATATCGCCGTCAAGCAAAAGATCCGATTCGACTTTGGTGTATCCCGCGTTAGCGTCGAAGGGAAGATAACGCTCGGGCTCGATGATGCGTGTGTCAAAATTGATTCCGCAGCGCTGCGTGAAGAGTGCGTAAACACCGCCGTTGAAGCACAAAAATATCGCTGCGGTAAGTATCAATATAAGTATTTGCCTTGCTTTTCTCATTATCACCACAGCTCCTTCGAAACGAAATGAATTATTGAGGAGCTTCCGTACGTATAAACGGCATAAATCGCGTGTGCGACGGTGAGCAAAACCCCAAGAGCAACAATAGAATAGAGTATTGTTAAGAATGTTCTTGTTTTCATAATTACATATTGCTTACCACCTGTGTGCCAAGGTGTCCGATAAAAAGCAGAAATGAAAAGATTACCGAAATGACTATCGACGATGCGATAAGGTGGTTGCGCCAAGACTTTCGGTTGTAGGGGTAATTCTTGTGCTTGATTAACATAACAAGACTTACAATAAACCAAACGACCGGCGCAATGCAGATTATTGCGAAGAACAAAAGAAAAAGTACATAAGAAAAATAATTCATACAGCTTCACCTCGCTATTTGTTTACTTATGCATCACCACAATTCCTTTGAAACGAAATGGATTATCGACGAATTGTCATATGCGTATATAGCGTAAACGGTATGTGCGATCGTAAGTATTAAGCCTAATCCAAGAAGGATATAGAATGCCTTTAAAAATGTTTTTGTTTGCATATTATCTTACATAAACGATATTGACAACATTGTGACGGCAAGGATCGCCACCGCAATCAAAAAATACAAACCGGTGCAAATTGCCGATGCGATCAGCATGCCGCGCCAGAATGATTTTTTAGGCATTCCTTTTGGTGTCTTTGCAAAGAAAACGATGCTCACGACCAACCAGGCAATAAGCATAGCCGGAATTGCGAACACTAACAAAAGAAGTAACAATGAAGCTAAACCTGTCATAATTAAACCTCCACATTTTGTATAACGTTAGTATAACATTTAAAAACAATAAGTGCAAGTAAAACGGCAAAAATCAAACTGCAAGAATCTTCTTTTGCAATGCTTCACGGATAACGGTATGGCCCTCTGCGCTGGGGTGCATTCCGTCGATGCCGAGCATATTGCCCATGCTGCCCTTGAAAACAGAGCGCAGGTCGAGTATCGCGCAGTTTGCGATATGCGCCACCTTTTCGGAAAGGCGGCTGTAATATTCCTGCCAACGCGCAATGCGGTTAATATCGCCCATCCATTTAATAACGTTTTCGTAATTGAGTCCTTTGGTTACCCAATTAATAAAACGCTCGGAATCAATAGGCACAAGCGTGCAAATGGCAACCTTTGCGCCCTTGTTGCGTGCATATTCCACCAATTTCAAATAGGTTTCGGTAAATTTATCCTCGGGCGTGTTGGGGAAATATTCGCCCTTGGGGTCTTCTGCAACGGCAGACCAGTTATAGTTGCAATCGTTTCCGCCGTATTCGAGCAAAACAACGGTTTCCTCGTCGCAATCGTCGAGAGTGGCTTTCATTATTTCAAAGCCCTCGCCGATAGTAGCGCCCATCTTGCAGTTGTTTTCAACCTCAATGCCGTTTTCTGCCAATTCGTCAAAGCGATAGCCGAAAAGCTTATAACGCTTCAACTCCTCGTTATACATTACTCCTTTGAGTATTGAATCGCCGTAAATTTTGATTTTTTTCAAGGTAGTTCTTCCTTTCGGGTTTATAGTCGGACATCGCCGACCGCACCCTTATGATACCCGCAAAACGTCAAAAAGTCCACCTACTCACGCGTTCGCGCGCCCTCCTGTGGGTGTTTTGATCGGTAGAGCGAATTTTCTACCTCTCTACCGACGGTAGAAACGCTTGTAAAATCAAGGGTTTTGCGACTTGACAAGCCAAACGCGATATGGTATTATACAGTAAAGGATGTGTTCTTTAAATGGAAGACTACAAGAGAATTATTGCTAACAATATCACAGAATTGCGCAAGGCGGTACCGCTTACACAAGCCGAGCTTGCCGAAAAATTGAACTATTCAGACAAGGCGGTTTCGAAATGGGAGCGTGGGGAATCAATACCCGACGTTATCGTTTTGAAGCAGCTTGCAGATCTGTTCGGCGTTACGGTTGATTATCTGCTGGAAGAGGTGCATTCGCTTAAATCGACAGCGCATAGCGTGCCGCGCCAGCAAAAAAAGAACCGTATGCTTATCGCATCGCTAAGCTGTATGCTCGTCTTTTTGATCGCGACTGTTGTCTACGTTCCTATCATGCTTGCTACCGAAATAACGGGGCTTTGGATCATTTTTGTATACTGCGTTCCTGTTTGCGCCATACTCCTTATAATTTTTAACACTATGTGGGGCAGGAAAAAGCTTAATTTTCTTTATATTACGGTGCTTGTCTGGAGTGCGCTTGTTTGCATTTACCTTGCGATCGGCGATTACGGCTATTGGCCCATCTTCCTTATCGGCATCCCCGGACAGATCATTATCGTTCTTTGGTCGGGCATTAAGGCAAAGATATTCAAGAAATAAAATAAGGGACAGAGGTTTTTCCTCTGTCCCTTTCGTTTTAGTCTAAATTAAATCTCATCTTATAAGACGTAAGTGTGTTCTGCATAAGGATCGCGATAGTCATCGGGCCTACACCGCCGGGTACGGGGGTGATATAGGATGCCTTTTCGGCGCAGGTATCAAAATCAAGGTCGCCCACAAGCTTGTCGCCGACACGGTTTATACCGACGTCGATAAGCACTGAACCCTCCTTGACCATATCGCCGGTAATCATTTGAGGCTTGCCGACAGCGGCAATCAAAATATCGGCGTTACGGGTAAACGAAGCAAGGTCCTTTGTGCGCGAGTGGCAAATGGTAACGGTTCCGTTTTCGGCAAGTAAAAGCGCGCCCATAGGCTTGCCGACGATGTTGCTTCTGCCGACTACCACGCAATTCTTGCCCGAAACCTCGACGTTCGATTCCTTAAGCAAGCGCATTACGCCTGCGGGAGTGCAGGGCTGGAAACGGGGTGCGCCCGTGAAAAGCTTGCCGACGTTATAAGCGTGGAACGCATCGACGTCCTTATCGGGATGTATTGCCTCAATGACCTTGTCGGGGTCGATATGCTTGGGGACGGGCATCTGAACGAGAATGCCGTCGACAGATTCGTCCTTGTTGAGGAAATCGATAAGCTCTAAAAGCTTTTCTTCGGTTTCGTCAGCAGAAAGAAGATATTCAAGGCTTGTGATGCCGACCGCTTCGCAAGCTCTTTTTTTGTTGCGTACGTAAACTGCGCTTGCAGGGTCGTCACCTACAAGAATAACTGCAAGGCAGGGTGCGCGTAAGCCGCTTGCGGTAATTGATTTGATTTCTTCGGCGGTTTCCGCCTTGCATTTTGCGGATATTGCTTTTCCGTCGATAAGGTTCATATTTTATTCCTCCGTGGGTTCTTCCTCGATATCCTCGGCATCGCCGTCGAGCATATCCTGTTCTTTTAAGGTTTCTTCGTCGTCTTCGTCGATCTCTTCGGTTTCTTCGATCTCGTCTGCTTCTTCTGCTTCGTCGATTTCGGCGCAAGCGTCGGAATTCAACTGATCCTGTTCGGTTGCGAGAGCGATCTTGATAGATTCAAACGAGGACTTGTATTCGGTCATTTCGAGCTTTTCTTCTTTATATCTTCTGTAAAGAACGATCTCGCCGATGATTGCGGCGATAACGCAGGCGATACCTACGAAAACCGAGAATTTAAGCTCGCCTACGATATAAAGGCTGTCTGCGCGGAGCGTTTCGATATATGCTCTGCCAAGCCCATACCAGCCGATGTAAGCAAAGAAGACCTGACCGTTGAACTTCTTTTTGCGGTAGACGATAAACACGATTATTGCAAGTCCTATAAGGTTCCAGAGCGATTCGTAAAGGAAGGTGGGGTGTACTGCCGCGGTGCCCATTTTTTGACCGTCAACGATTACGTTATCAAGCTCCATTCTCCAGGGAAGGGTGTCAACGCCCGAGGACCAACCGTATGCTTCTGCGTTTATAAAGTTGCCCCATCTGCCGATTATCTGACCGAGCATAACTGCAGGTGCAAGCGCATCGAGCATCGAAAGAGAGCTTGTTTTCTTTACCTTGTTATAGATAAGCACAGCAATAAGACCGAAAATTATCGCGCCGTATATTGCGATACCGCCGTTTCGGATGTTTATGATATCCAAAAAGCTTTTGTCCTTAAATCTGTCCCAAGAGGTTACGACGTAAAAGAATCTTGCGCCGACGATCGCGCAGGGAAGCACTATCAGCATAATGTTGAATATCGAATCGCCGATAAAGTCTTCACGCTTGGTCGCAAAGCGGTAGAACATCAAAAATGCAAATAAAATGCCGGTCGTTATGATTATTCCGTACCATTTGATCTCGACTCCGAAAATCGAAAACGCGGTACCGTCAAAGTAAAATTCCCATCCGAATCCGGGAAAGGCTACTCTTGTTTCCATATGCTTATCCTTTCTTAATTACGCTTATAGCACAGTTTGTAAGGTCGATCGAATCGAGCGCCGCTTTGATCTCATCAAAGGTTATCTCGCGAAGCACCTTCAAGCAATCGAATTCATCATAATTCAAATGAGCGCCTGCCGCCAAGGACGAAGTGAAATCCTCGTCAGAATCGAAAACGGTGATGCTTTCGGCATAAGCCGCCTTCTTTTCACGAAGGAACTGCTCGGGAGTAAAGAAAACGCTTTTGCGGTATTCAAGCTCCGTCAATGCTAGCTCCGTTATTTTTTCATATTCGTTACCGCTTCCCGAGATAACAACGTGCGCCGCGTGGCGTGATTGTGTATATCCTGCGTAAAAACGCTCGTTAAGCAAGCCGCTTTCATAATTATTGCAGTAAAAATCGCTTGCTCTGCCAAACGTGAGCGAAATTGCGATCCTCATCGCAAGTGCCTTGCGATAGGCTTCAAGAGTATCGGTCGAATCGGGCGGACATTTAATGCCGATGCAGTAAAGTGCGCTTGCGACAGCCGAATGCTCGATATTCTGCTCCTTTGCGACCGTAAGCGGCTCGGGTCGGAATACCGTTTCGGGGCGTTTGGCGGATCTGTCGGGGAAATAACGGGTAACCGCGTTTGCTACTCTTTCAAGGTCGACGATTCCGCAAATACAAAGCGAAAGGTTACTCGGCACGTAAAAATCGTTATATGCTCTGAAAAGCGTTTCCTTCGTGATGTCTTCAATGGTTTCAAGCGTGCCCGAAACAGGCAATACCGTCGGGTGCGAGAAATAAAGCGATTTGTACATGTTGCGCGTTACGGTCGAGATGGGAATGTCCTCGTACATCGTTATTTCGCGCGCGATTATTTTGCGTTCCTTATCTACCGATTCATCGCTGAAATGAACGCTCGATACCGATTTAAGCAAAACGTCGAGGTTTTCATAAAAATTATCGGTGCAGGAAAAGTAATAGCAGGTGTTTTCAAACGAGGTAGCGGCATTGGCATTTCCGCCGAATTTATCGAAATCCAAAAAGGAATCGCTTCCGTCCTCGTTTTCGAACATTTTATGCTCTAAAAAGTGCGCGGTACCTGCGGGCAGGGTGAAAATTTTGCCGTCTTTTTTATATTCTGTGTCGGCACCGCCGAAATTACAGCAAATTGCCGCGTGAAACGACGGCGAAGCCTTGGGAACGACGGTTATTTTAAATCCGTTTTCAAGCGTTAAAAAGTAATATTTTTCTTTTAGCTCTTTATTTTCAACTGTTATAAAGCTATTCATTTGCACCTCCGAGCACGTAAACAAGTTCGGGGGTGACGCTATTTGCAAAGCTGATGACCTCGTCACGGGTTATAGCCGTTATATGCTTGATCTTTTCCTCGACAGAGGTCGCATCCGCATTGATTATCTGCGAAAGCAGATAGCCGTTTATCGAATTAAGGTCGGCTTCAAAGCTTTTAAGCGCGCGTATTATCGAATTTTTTGCGTTTGTCAGATCGTCGTCGCTGAAGCAGCCGCTTTTCATACTCTCGACCTCTTTTAAAATAGCGTCGGTCGCCTTATCTTCAAAGCCCTGCTCAAGTCCGCAGGAAACGAAGATAACGTTCTTTCTTGCGGCAGGATATGACGAGCAATAATAGCAAAGCCCTTCCTTTTCGCGTACGTTCATAAAAAGCTTGCTTGCGGGTGATCCGCCGAAAATTTCATCGTAAACGGTAAGTATTGCGCGTTTTTTTGCGGTGTCGGCAGGTTCGGTGGCAAAGCCGAGGATAAGAACGGTCTGTTCCATTTCCATTTCCTCGGAAACACGCAAAATTTCGCCGCAGTGCTTATGGATGACGGGCGAAGGAAGCTTGTTTTCGCGAGGGGTGAAATTAAGATGCGCTTTAACGCATTCTTGCACGTATTCGAAATCCGCCTCGCCTGCATAGGTGATGAATACGGGTGCGATTTCGACGATGCTACGGTGGAATTTCAGAAGCTGTTCGCCGTCAAGGGCGAGAACACGCTCGGTTTCGCCGCCCGCATCGACCGCAAACGGCTCGTTCTTGCACATTATCTGCCTTGCACGGAGCATTGCGAACGCAGGCTTGTTTTCGATAAGCGACTCTATTTCCTCGACAAGACAAGCCTTTTCGGTTTCGACGTTGCGTTCGGGAAAAATTCCGTTTTCAAGATGAGGGTTGAAAATCGCGTCACCGAGCAATTGCGTTGCGCGGAAAAGCACCCTTTCACCGTCAAAGGCAAAGGAATCGGCAATCGTGTTGATCTCAAGTCTGACGAGCAAAAGCTCACCGCTTCGCTGAACGTATGCATCAAGACCCAAGGCATAAAGCTCGTCCTTGATGACCGAAAAGGATTGCATGGTTTTATAGCTTCCGGTCGATAGGGACAAAAGGTTTGTCAAAAGTGAATATCCCGATGCCGTTTCAACGTCCAACGGTACGGCAAAAGAAACCGTCATTACGGCGGATTTGAACTTTTCGGTTTTACACGCGGCAAGGTATACACCTTCGCCAAGCTTGCTTGTTTTTATATTCATTCGTGTCCTTAGATAAGCGATGCGCTGTCGGCATCAAGATAAAGCTTTGCGTTGTTATGTCTGCGGAGAATGGTTGCGGGGCATTCCTCGTTGACTTCGCCGTTGATGGTGCGGTTAACTGCGTTTGCCTTGGTCTTTGCGGGGACGATACAGAAAACGCTTTCTGCCGCAACGAGTGTGGGGATGGTAAGAGTAAGTGCATATTCGGGTACGTCGGAAAGCTGCTTGAAGCAACCGTCGTTTACCTGCTGCATACGGCAGGTTTCGTCGAGCGAAACGACCTTAACTACCTTTTCATCGTTGAAATCCGCAACGTGGGGATCGTTAAAGGCGATATGACCGTTTTCGCCGATACCCATAATGATTATATCGCATTTGTTTGCGGTAAGAAGTGCGGAATAGCGCTCGCATTCTGCTTCGGGATCCTTTGCGGTGCAATCGATATAATCAACCGATGCAAAGGGAACGCGACCGAAAATAGCGTTTTTAAGGAAGTTGCCGAAGCCCTGAGGAGCATCTGCGGGAAGACCGATATATTCGTCCATGTGGAACGCGTGGATCTTCGACCAATCGATCGTTTTATCGTTGATAAGCGAAGCAAGAAAATCGTTTTGGCTGGGTGCCGCCGCGAAGATCATGTTGATCTCGCCCTTTTCCTTTATCTGGCGGTTGATCTCCGCCGCCGCCTCGCGTGCGGAATATTCTCCCATTTCTGCTCTGGTTTCAAATGCAAGATAGTCAAGCTTGTCGATTTTGCCTTGTTTGATAATTGCCATAATTTCTTACCTCGTATAAATATATTTACCGCCCGAAACAACCGAATAAACGTTTATTTCGTCGTCGAATACAGTGAAGTCGGCACGCTTGCCGATCGAAATTTCGCCTCTGTCGGTCATACCGATCATTTTTGCGGGGGTGGTTGACATCATCCTTACCGCGTCTTCAAGCGTTGCGCCTGCTTTTATTGCGTTACGGACAAGTCTGTCTGTTGTTGCGACCGAGCCTGCAAAGGCTTCGCCGCCCGGCATCTTTGCAACGCCGTCCTCGATATAGCATTCCTGTCCGTTTGTGAGCGAGCCGAGAATGGTTTTGCCCTCTGTCATACCTGCGCCGCGCATCGCATCGGTAACGAGTGCGCATTTGTCGACGCCCTTTGCGCGGAAAACGTATCCGAGCATCGAATGGGGAAGATGCTTGCCGTCGCAGATGACCTCGACGGTAAGCTCGTCGATCATATATCCGCTTTCGATCATACCGGGATAACGGTAACCGCGGTTTCTTGTCAATGCGCTCATACCGCTGTAAAAGTGTGTCAAATGGTTATATCCGTGTCCGACCGCCTCGAGCACCTGCTCGTAAAGTGCATCGGAATGTCCCATCGAAGCGCAAATGCCGCGCTTTTCAAGCTCGTCGCCGAGTGCAAGCGCACCGTCAAGCTCGGGAGCGACAGACCAGCGTGCGATCAGATCGCCGCCTATATCAAGTATCTTTTCGTAATGGCTCTTTTCGGGATTCTTTAAGTATTTGGGGTCTTGTGCGCCCGCTTGCTTGGACGAGAAATAAGGTCCTTCAAGGTGCATTCCGTAGAACATGCCTCCAAAGGTTTCGTCCTTTTGGGCTTCTCTTAAAATATTGAAGGAGTCAAAGAGCTCCTCATCGGGGCATGTGAGTGTTGTCGGCAGGAAGGTTGCGGTACCGTGCGAGGAATGAAGCCTTGCCGCGCCTAAAAACGCTTCAAGCGTGCCGTCCATAAAATCGTGACCGCCGCCGCCGTGTACGTGGATGTCGATAAAGCCGGGTGAAATATAAAGCTCGCTTTCAACATCTGCTTCGACAATATCGGTTATAATACCGTTTTCATAAAAGACCTTGCCGTTGATAATACCGTTTGGAGTAATAATTCTGCCCGAAATTTCTTTCATAATCAAAAACCCCTTATTTTGTAATAAGCGCAACCGCAATTGCGGCTATGCCTTCTTTTCTGCCCGTAAAGCCAAGCCCTTCCTCGGTCGTGGCTTTGATACCGACCTGACCGATTTCTATTTTCAGCGAGTCGGCAATGTTTTTTCGAATATCGTCGATATGCGGTGCGAATTTCGGCGCTTGCGCGATTATCGTAGCGTCGACGTTATTTATCGTATATCCCGACGAGCGGAGAATATTTCCGACCTCGGCAAGAAGAATTTGCGAATTTATATCCTTGAATTTGTTGTCGTTATCGGGAAAATGCTTTCCGATATCGCCCAACGCGGCTGCGCCCAAAAGCGCGTCGCATATTGCGTGTGTGAGCACGTCGGCATCCGAATGGCCCAAAAGACCGTAATTATATTCGATCTCCTTGCCGCCCACTATTAACTTTCTGCCCTCGACAAGGCGGTGAACGTCATATCCTTGACCGATCCTTATCATATGAATGCCTCTCTTCTTTTCATTAAAAGCTCTGCTATGGGAACGTCGTCGGGCGACGTCAGCTTCATATTAACGCCGTCGACCTTGATATAGCTTACCTCCACTCCGATCTCCTCCAAAACCGAGGTTTCATCCGTGAAGGACGAGATATCGCCCAGTGCATTCCTTGCGTGGAGATAAAGCGATTTTTTGAAGCATTGCGGAGTTTGTACCGCAAAAAGGTTTGCCCTTTCGGGCGTAGAAACAAAACCCGTCAGCGGGTCCTTGTGCTTTACCGTGTCGGTAACGGGCGAGCAAACGCAAGCCGCGCCGTGAAAGCTCGCTTCCTTAACCGTTTCGTCGATCATTTTTGCCGTAACGAAGGGACGCGCGCAATCGTGGGTGCAAATAATTTCGCACTCCTTGGATGCACAGCTGATTCCGTTTGCGACCGATTCGGCACGCGTCGCCCCGCCGCGCGTGAAGGTTATCGGCTTTGCGATATTACCTGCCAACGCGCGTAGCGAAGCTTCGTTATCCTCGGAGCAAACGACAACTATCTCGCTGACGCAAGAGCGGTCGAATGCTTCGAGGACGTATTCAAATAAAGTTTTGCCCAAAATTTCGATATTGGGCTTCGATATGCCGCCCATTCGGTTGCCGCTTCCTGCGGCAGCGATAACGGCACAAGCTTTTTTAACACACATATCAACAGTATCTTTCTGAAACTGAAAATATATTTTGCTCTGCTTTAGCCCTCGTAGTTATAGCCCATTGCGAGAGCCTTTGCGTTAAGCTCGCCAAGCTCGGGCTTTGCCTTGGGTGCAGACGCCTTGATGCAGTCCATAAAGTAATCGTAATCGTAAAGACCGGTCTTCTTGATGAGATAACCGAGGATAATTACGTTTGCGAGCTTGGGAAATCCTGCGTCGTTTGCCATTTGTGTTGCGGGGATATAGCAAGCGTTAACGTCATCTCTGGAGGTCTTAACGTCGATAAGCGCGCTGTCGATAACGATAGTGCCGCCGACAGCAACTCTGCCTTCAAACTTAAGAAGCGAGGGCTTGTTCATTGCGATAAGGATATCGGGGGTGGTTACGAGAGGGGAACCGATGGGCTCGTCATCGATATTGACCGAGCAGTTACAGGTACCGCCGCGCATTTCGGGGCCGTAAGAGGGGAGCCAGCTTACCTGCTTGTCCGCCTTCATACCTGCGAGAACCAATTGCTTGCCGGCGAAAAGGATACCCTGTCCGCCGAATCCTGCTAAAAGAATTGCACTCATTTTGTTTCCTCCTTGCTTACGTCCTTGTAAACGCCCAACGGATAGTGAGCCATCATGTTCTCACGAAGCCATTCAAGCGATTTTTCGGGAGAAAGTCCCCAGTTGGTGGGGCAGGTGGAGAGAACCTCGATGATAGAAAGGCCTTTTTTGTTCTTTTGCATTTCGAAGCCCTTCTTAATAGCTGCCTTCGCCTTGCGGATGTTGGGAACACAGTCAACCGAAACGCGTTCTGCATAAGCAACGCCGTCAAGGGTGCTTACCATTTCGCAAACGCGGATGGGGTTACCCTGAATTTCCTTGATTCTGCCGTAAGGAGAGGTTGTGGAAACCTGACCGAGCAGAGTTGTGGGCGCCATCTGGCCGCCGGTCATACCGTAAATTGCATTATTTACGAAGATAATAGTGATGTTTTCGCCTCTTGCGCCAACGTGAACGGTTTCTGCGGTACCGATTGCGGCAAGGTCGCCGTCCCCCTGATAGGTGAATACGGTAAGGTCGGGGTTAGCGCGCTTTACGCCGGTTGCAACAGCGGGTGCTCTGCCGTGGGGAGCTTCGATCATATCGCAATTGAAGTAATTATATGCGAAAACCGAGCAACCAACGGGTGCGATACCAACGGTGGTGTCTTCAACGCCAAGCTCGTCGATAACTTCGGCAACGAGGCGGTGGATTATACCGTGAGTACAGCCGGGGCAGTAGTGAAAGGGGGTATCTGTAAGCGCATGCGGCTTTTCAAAAACGGTCATTATGCATTTCCTCCCGAAACTTCTTCGATTTTTGCGAGTATTTCCTCGGGAGAGGGGATCATGCCGCCCGTTCTTCCGTAGTGATATACGTCTTTTTTGCAGTTGATGGCAAGCTTGATATCGTTAACCATCTGTCCCATATTCATTTCAACGGAAAGGAAGCAATTTGCCTTGTCGGCAAGTGCGTTCAATTCCTTCTTGGGGAAGGGATAAAGGGTGATGGGACGGAAGAGGCCTGCCTTGATGCCCTTCTTACGTGCATTGCGTACTGCGGTCTTTGCAATACGTGCGGTAATGCCGTAAGCAACGAGAACGATATCTGCGTCCTCGGTAAGATATTCTTCGTATTTAACCTCGTTTTCTTCAAGCTTCTTATATCTTTCGAAGCGTTCCAAAACGATCTTTTCGAGCTGATCGGGTTCGATGTAAAGCGAGTTTACGATATTGTGAACGCGCTTGCCGCCGTGTCCGCAGCACGCCCAATCCTTTGCGGGGATCTCACGCGCGGGCTTTGCTTCAAAGTCAACGGGCTCCATCATCTGACCCAATGCGCCGTCTGCGAGGATCATACAGGGCATACGGTAGATATCCGCAAGGTCAAACGCTTCGCCTACGAGGGTAGCGATTTCCTGTACCGAGTTGGGTGCAAGAACGATCGCGTGGCCGTCGCCGTGGCCGAGAGCCTTGGTTGCCTGGTTATAGTCGCTCTGTGCGGGCTGAATACCGCCGAGACCGGGACCGCCGCGCTGAACGTTAACGATAACGCAGGGGAGGTCGGAGCCGATTATGTAGGAAATACCCTCGCACTTGAGCGAGATTCCGGGGGAAGAGGAGCTGGTGATAACTCTTGCGCCGGTGCTTGCAGCGCCCAATACCATATTGATAGCCGCAATTTCACTTTCTGCCTGAAGCGAAAGACCGCCTCTCTTGGGCATCTGCTTTGCCATATATTCAGCAAGCTCGGTCTGAGGGGTAATGGGATAACCGAAGAAGAGCTTACAGCCTGCACGGATAGCAGCCTCAGCGATCGCTTCGTTACCTTTCATCAAAAGCTTTTCGCCCATTATTTGTCACCTCTTTCCACAGTTATAACAACGTCGGGACACATCGTTGCGCACATAGCGCAAGCGATACATTTGTCCATTTCGGTTACGGTCGCAGGGTGATAACCCTTTGCGTTAAGGATGCTCTTGTCGAGGAAGACTATCTTCTTCGGGCAAGCCAAAACACAAAGTCCGCAACCCTTACAGAGCTCGGTTTTGAATGTTACTTTGTTCATTTTCCTTGGTCCTTTATATAGTTTTTTTATTATCAAAATAACTTTTTAGTTATATCGGTAATCGGAATAGTGTTTTCTACCGCCAGCCAATCGGGTGCGGTAGTGAAAAGCAGAGGAAGGTTTGCTATCTCTGCCAATTTCTGAGCATAGGGAATAGAATTCAGAATATGCTCCTTTGTGGTTTCTGCACCGAGGTTTGAATTGTTGATGATTCCGTGGAATTCCAAACCCGATGCACGCTTGATCTCCTCAAGCACCTCCAAAGCGCCCTCGGGCTCGGCGGTAATATATCTGTAACGGTTATAAACGAAATACATTTTATAGCCCGCTTCGATATAATCATCGTGCGAGAGTCCCAAAACCGCCGCACCGTCACCGTCGCCGCCAACGTCGGCAACCGATTTGCCCTCTCCGTTGAAAAGCATATGATAGTTGGGCGGAAGTGCAGGGATATCAACGTTTGTGTTTGCAAATTCGGGGATCATTGTCTGTACGCCCATGGCATCAAGCATTTTTGCATTGTCTGCCGAGCGAAAATAAGGATTGACTATGTCGAGGTCGGCGATACGGCAGATCTGACCGCTTTTTGCGATATCCATTGCCAGATTAACGGCAACGTTGGTTTTGCCTGCTCCGTACGGACCCGAAATAACCGTCACCTTTTCGGTTGCAAGGTCTTTTAATTGGATCATTTATGCGCCTCTGATAATATCTCCGCTGCTTGCGGAATCGATTTCGAGATAGAATACCATACCTGCGTGGGGAGTGGAATCTATCGGATTCATTTCCTCGTCAAACATATTGCCGATAACAAAATCTCTGCCGAAATGACCGGGAGAAAGAAGATTTGCGGTTTCACCGACACGCATCTTGTTGCGCTGGAAGCATTTTGCAAGCTTCTTTTCGGGGTCGAACTCGGTAACCGTTGCATAAAAGGGACGGTCGGCGATATATTCGTTGACGGTTACGGTATTTGCATCGGTCGACGGCGAGGAATAAAAATATCCCGTGCCGTATTCGCGGTGGCTCACGCTTTCGGTCTCGCGCAGACAGCCCTCGTCAAACCCCTTGCCCGCAAAGTAATCGTCAAGCGCGATCTTATAGGCATTCGTGATAGCGGCGGTGTAATAAGCGCTCTTCATTCTGCCTTCGATCTTGAGCGAATCGATGCCTGCGTCGACAAGGTCTTCTATATGGTCGATCATTCGCATATCGCGAGAGGAGAAGACGTAGGTGCCGTCCTCAAATTGCTCGGCATAAGCGGTTTCGCCGTGCTTTTCCTCGCGGAGGAAATATTTCCATCTGCAGGGCTGTGCACATGCACCGCCGTTTGCATTTCTGCCGGTGTAGTAATTTGACATCAAGCATCTGCCCGAATAGGAAATACACATCGCGCCGTGGATAAAGCATTCGATCTCGGTTTCCTTGGGGATGTTTGCGCGGATCGTTTTTATCTCGTCGAGCGAAAGCTCGCGCGCGAGGACGACTCGCTTAACGCCGTATCTGCTCCAGAAATTTATCGCAGCAGAGTTAACTGTCGACGCTTGGGTCGAAAGATGTATTTCGGCATCGGGAATCGCTTCCTTTATGATGTCCATAACGCCCGGATCGCTTATGATATAAGCATCGGGTTTGATCTCCGCA
This sequence comes from Clostridia bacterium, assembly GCA_017561145.1. GTDB lineage: Bacteria > Bacillota > Clostridia > Oscillospirales > CAG-382 > Coliplasma. The sequence goes on from JAFZDO010000018.1 coordinate 48,139, forward strand.
AGAATCCTTGCGTATTCGCGCAGATCGGACAATTCGCGGTCACGCGGCATCGTATTTAGGGTGACGTAGACCTTTGCGTTGCGCGAATGGGCGTATTCAAGCCCCTCGGCAAGCTGTTCGGGACTTAAGTTCCCTGCGGAAGCACGCATGCCGAAGCGGTTAAGCGCGCAGTAGACCGCGTCTGCACCGTAGTTTATTGCATATTTAAGCTTTTCAAGATTGCCCGCGGGCGATAAAAGCTCGGGCCTTTTTTTATTAACCATCGTAAGTTCCGTTTTCAATTGCAATATTGTCTGCCTTTGCCTGTGCGACGTTCTTTTCGTGACTGCTCTTGCTCGATGCAAAATAGGTCTTACCGGCATCGTTGGAAACAAAGAAGTAAGCGTCGATCTCCTTGTCGTTGCTCGAAAGCGGCGCAACGGGGAACATTGCGGCATAAAGCGCGTCAAGTCCGGGGTTGCTTATCGCTCCGGGAGGAAGTCCGTCGTGCAGATAGGTATTGTAAGGCGATTCGTAATTGGGGTCTAATTCCTCGGAATCGGAAATTCTTTCGGGCAAGACGTACTGGATAGTAGCGTCGCTTTCCAATTTCGGGAAGGTAGAGGGATGGGAAAGGCGGTTGTGGAAAACGTAGGAAATGGGATAGAAGTCATCGACGGTGCCGCCCTCGCTTTGCGTCAGCGATGCAAGCACGATAAGGTCGTCGAAGGTCATATCATATTTTTCGAGCATCATATCCTCATAGGATTCGCCCTTGCTGTTTTCACGCGTGAAATCCTTCCAGAATTTATCGTTGAAAGCGTTGAGCATTTTGTTTATAACGTAAACTTCGCTTTCTGTCGTGTAAAATTCATAGGTATCGGGATAGAGGTAGCCTTCAAGACGGTATTTTCTGTCGCCGGAATAGCCAATCTCCTCCAAACGCTGAACAAAGTCCCATTTATAGGGATAATCGTTTATCGCCTCGATATAATCGGCGCGCTGACCCACGCCGTTTTTGACGAGAAGGTCGATTATCTGGTCGACTGTAAAGCCTTCGGGGATAGTAATACGAACGATCTCGCGCTTGACTGTTTTTGCGGTAAGCGCGGTGATTATCTGCGAATAGTTGTAATTTGTGTTGAGCTTGTGCTCGCCTACGATATATTCAGAGCTGCTGTCGCCGTCCTGACGGTATTCCATATATATCTCATAGACCCAGCCGTACGTGATAACGCCTTTTTCTTCCAAAAGCTCGCCGACGCTTTCGTGCGTTGCACCCTCCTCGATGGTGATCGATACCTCTCTCGTTTCGGTAACGAGAGAGAAGATGTCGTTACCGATGGTGATAATGTAATAAGAGAGATAAACCGAAACCAGAAGAATGAGGGCGATATACACCACGGCCTTCGGGATTATCGCGATATTGCGGACGATGCTTCCGAGTACCCAGAAAACGCCTCTTTTGTTTTTTTGTTGAGCGTCGGGAGCTTCCTCCTCTTCATCTGCGGGAGGCAACGGAATGCTTCCGTCGTCCTCCGAAAAGTGATTCGACAGATATTCGGGGCTTTCGTTTATTGCCGAAGCTCCTTGCGGCTGAGAGGGAATGCTTTCCTCGCTTAAATGGTTAAATATAGCATCGGGAATTTCTGCGGTTTCCTCTATATGCTCGGTTTCTTCAAAGGTCGGCTCGATCCTCGAACTGCCTCTGGACAGTATTTCGAGTATTTCGTCGACGTTGTTTATATCCTCCGCGCGGGTTTCGCCTTCGGGCGTTTCCAAGACGGCCTTTTGCTTTTCGTCGCTGTATTCACTCAGGATCTCGAAAAGCTCGTCTGCGCGGCTGTTTTCTTTTTTATCTGCCAAAGCAATTCCTCCTTAAAAGTTTAGCGGGGGGGATCAAAGGTAAAGCGAAAAGATTATAAATCCGACAAGCAGGATCAAAAACGTGGGGGAAAGAAAGACCTTTGTGAGATTGTGTCTGCTTTTCGGGGGGATGGATTCTATCTGCGGACGCTCGGAATAGGCGTAAAATATGCTCTCAACTCTCGAAAGGAAGAGTATACATGCCACACCCGTAAGCATAACGAGGACGAAACCGATGAAGAACGCGCCGTTTTTAACGACGGTAACGCGCAAAAACGCGTCACTTGCGTAAATGCTCAAGGTGTTGCTTAAAAGGTGAAGGATTATCGAGGGAATTATCGAGCGGGTGACCGCCGTAACGAACCCGAGCAGCAATCCCGTGAAAAGGTAGATGACCATATTCTCGATAGAGAAATGCAGCATCGCAAAGCAAAGCGCAGAAATGATTATCGCGTTTCCCGTGCCGTATTTGCGGTATTCGCTGAAAACGATCCCTCGGAAGAAAAATTCTTCGCAAAAGGCAGGGATAATTATAAGCGACAGTATTATTTCAATATGGCTCGTGCCGTCTGTCGAGCCCGAAAAATCCTTATAGAAATTAACGAGCGAAGCGACCTCGCCGCCGTTGACGAAATAGAAAAACTTTATAAGCAGCATACCGCTTATAAAAAGCAGAGCCGAGAAGATAAGAAACAGTATATGGGTGCCGCCCTTCGGCATAAGAAACATAGGCTCTTGAAGCTTGCGCCCCTTTAACAAATAATAAAGCATACAGGGAAGTGCAAGCACGATAAGCTGAATAACACCGACCGCGAGGAAGATGTTGGTTTCGCTGTTGACCGTGGAAAGCGCAAATTTCGATGCTTGCATCGCGGTGATAACGAATATGACAAGAAGCGGCGTTGTGTATGCCGGCGATTTGATTTTTTCCTTTATCGATTCGCGCATTTGATACTTCCTCCTTTCGCGGTATTTTCGGTTGCCCGATTATTCGTATCTGATAGCGGTCCTGATATCGTTTGCGGCTTGTGCGCCGTACATAACCTCGATAAGCTTGAAGCCGAATTCAAACGAAACTCCCATACCCTCTGCGGTAATGAAAATATCGTCGTGCTCGACCTTGTTACCGGTGATGTTTGCATATTGCAAAGCGGGGGCGAAATCGGGGTAGACCGCCGCGTTTCTGCCGTCAAGCAAACGCATCTTGCCGAGTATCGAGGGTGCCGCGCAGATAGCCGCGACGTAGATACCGCGGTTTGCGGCATATTCGATAAGGCTTAAAACTCTGGGATTGTCGCCTAAAAGCTGAGTGCCCAATGCACCGCCGGGAAGAACGAGGCAAGCCATATCCTCCTTGCGAAGCTCATCGATGGTAATATCCGCAGAAACAGTAATTCCGTGTGCGCCGGGGACGGCAAGTCCGCCCTCTGCCGCAACGAGAATCACGTTTGCGCCCGCGCGCTTTAAAAGATCGGCGGGGACAAGCGCTTCGCTTTCTTCAAAACCTCTTGCGAGGAGTATGTATACGGTATTCATATTTTACTTCCTTTCAAATTCGGGAATGATCTCTTTTAACCGTTCGACTATTTCTTGGTGAATTTCTTCACGCGAGCGGAGCTCTCCGCCACGTGCGCAATCGATCTTTATCCAACCGAGCTTTTCCGCGGAATAAAGCGCGGCGCGATAGGAATTTTCAAGATGCTTTTTGTTGCTTTCGTGAATATCCTTTTCGGCGCCCGTTTCGTCGCAACGGTGCTGTATCATCTTTTGCGAAACCTCGGGCGGCACGCAAAGGTAAACCACCGCGTCGGGCTTGGGGATGCCGAGCTTGTTATATTCGTAATCCATAAGCCAGTCGAGGAACGAATCGTATTCGCTCTCGTCAAGCTTGCTTAACTGATGTACCGCGTTTGCCGAGGTATAGCGGTTTGCAAGGATAATGCTGCCGTTTTCGTAATCCTTTTTCCAATCGAGCATAAACGAGCAATATCTGTCCGCACCGAAAAAGCTGCTTGCCGCAAAGGGATTGACAATTTCGGGATCGTCACCGAAGCGGCCCTTTAAATACATATTCACGTGTGCCGAATAATCGCTGTCATAGGTAGGGAAGGAAAGATAACGGTAGGGAAGTCCCATTCCTGCGATTTTTTCTTTCAGCATTTCGGTTTGAGTCATCTTGCCCGAGGCATCCAAGCCGTCGATGGCAATAAGTCGCTTTTTCATATTGATCCCTCCCGATGGGTATAGTTATCGATTATTTCTCAATATGAAAGTATACCACAATAATTATGAAAATGCAATAAAATTAAAGAAAAATTCACATCGGTCGGCGATATTGTTAAAATGCTCAAAAACGCTTGGAAATATTGGCGAATTTAGCAATTGTAAAATCATATATATATAATATTGATATGGGGAGAGCTATAGTTCCTATGATAATGATAAATAAAACAAGAAAGGGGCTTGTATTATGAGAAAATTATGTTTTGTTTTGGTTATTTGCCTTCTGGCATCCTGCTTCACTCTGTTTGCCAGTGCCGCAGATGATTGGGAGGCGGTAATTGTCGACGGGGTCCCTTGCTTAAAGGATGAGGTGGTTTTGAGTACAAACGTATTTTATGACCCCGATGATTATACCAACGCCGAGGGAACGGAGTTTTTGGGCATTCGTATAGTTAAGCTGGAAGCGCTCTTTCCGTGCGAAACCGATGAGGAATTAAAGGCTTGGCAGGAAAAGATGGGTGACCTTTATCTTTACTGTGTGAAGACAGACGGCAAGATTCCTTTGAAGGATGCGATCAAGCTCCTGTCCGAGCAGAAAACGGTTTTGGAGGCGGATGTTAACGCTATTATTTATCCCGAAGACTCAGAAACCTATATCGCTTCGGAGTCCCCGATAAACGAAAGCAACGTTGATGAAATTAAGTTGAGCGACACCTTTGTTTCTTCGGTTTTTGAGTTGACCCTTGAAGAAAAATTGGACGTTTCGCAGTTTGGCGGAGAAGAAAAGGGATATCTTTTCGGTGTGGGTATTGAACAAATCGAAAAAACCGATTCCGAAAGCGGATTTTCCTATACCGTTACGGTTGACGGCAAGATTGCAAATGCGATTGTAAAGAGGGTTTTTGAAGGCGCCGACGGCGTTTTATCGGTAACTGCGTTTACAACCTACGGAAACGGCGACGTTAACGGGGACGGAAAAGTCGATTCGTTTGACTATATTCTTGTTAAGCGTCTTTGCCAAGCTACTTACAGAGGCAAGTTATCTCAGCTCGGAAAAGCAGACATTAATCTTGACGGAACGGTAGATAAGTACGATTATATTCTTGTAAAACGTCACGTGCTCGGCACTTACGAAATTATCGGCGGGCAGATAATTCCTTAAATAAACAAATTTAACAAACAAAAAGGTCGGTACGCTCGTACCGACCTTTTAGATTTACTTTTTGAATCTGTCGAAAAACGACTTCTTTTTTGCGTGGTTTTTGTCTTGTAGGCTTTCTTGGAAATCCTTAAGAAGATCCTTTTGCTTTTTGGAAAGACCTTTAGGTGTTTCGACAACGACCGTAACGTAAAGGTCGCCGCGCGATTTGCCGTTAAGCTTGGGAACGCCCTTTCCGCGAACCGAGAAGGTCGAGCCGCTTTGGGTTCCTTCGGGAATCGTAAGCTCGCCCATACCGTCGGGAGTGGGAATGGTTATTTTTGCGCCGAGCGCCGCATCGGCAAAGGTAATAGGAAGCTCGTAACGGATATTATATCCCTCGCGGATGAAAAGCTCGTGTCTGCGGATGTTGACTTGAATAAGAAGGTCGCCCGCGGGTCCGCCGTTAAGTCCGGCATCGCCCTGACCCTTAAGCGCAATGCTTTGACCGTTGTCAATGCCTGCCGGAATGTTGACCTCGAGCGTTTTATTCTTGCGAACGGTGCCGTTTCCGCGACATTCGCGGCAGGGTGTTTGGATAATCTTGCCCTTGCCGCCGCATTCGTCGCAAGCCGCAGTGCTTTGCATAATGCCGAACGGGGTGCGTCTTTGCACGTTTATCGTACCTCTGCCGCCGCATTTACGGCAGGTCGAAGCCGACGTACCCTTTGCCGCGCCGCTGCCGCCGCATTCCTTACAGCTTTCGATGCGCGAATATGAAATATCCTTTTTACAGCCGAATACCGCCTCGTCGAAATCGATGGTTATGCGAACGCCGACGTCCTCGCCGCGCATAGGTGCGTTGGGGTTTCTGCGAGTGCTTCCGCCACCGAACATACCGCCGAACATATCGAAGATATCGCCCATATCGAATCCGCCCGAGAATCCTCCGCCGAATCCGCCTCCGCCTGCCGAGGGGTCAACGCCTGCATATCCGTATGCATCGTATTTCGCCTTTTTATCGGGGTCGGAGAGTATCGAATAGGCCTCGTTGGCTTCCTTGAACTTTTCCTCGGCTTCCTTGTCGCCGGGGTTGGCATCGGGGTGATACTGCTTTGCCTTTTTGCGGTATGCCTTTTTTATTTCGTCTTCTGTGGCGGATTTGCTTATGCCGAGTATTTCGTAGCAATCTCTTTTATCTGCCATATGTTAACCTCGTGATATACCCACGAAAAGAGAGACGGTTTGTCTCTCTCTTCGCAAATTCGGAATATTAGTTGCTGCTCTTATCGGTGAAGTCGGCATCGTAATAATCGTTGCCGCCGTTGTTAGCGTTGGGGTCGAATCCGCCTGCGTTGGGATCGAAGCCTGCGCCCTGATCACCGTTGGGGTTTGCCTGCTGATAAAGCTTTGCGCTAACCTCATAGATCGCCTTCTGCAATGCGTCGATATCCGCCTTGATCTTTTCAACATCTTCGGTAGCGGCGCTTGCCTTAAGGGTTGCGATAGCATCGTTTACGGGAGCTTTATCTGCGTCGGTAAGCTTGTCGCCTGCATCGGTCAAGGTCTTTTCGCACTGGAAGATAAGGCTTTCTGCCATATTCTTGGTTTCAACCGCTTCCTTGCGCTTCTTGTCCTCTTCAGCGTGCATTTCGGCATCGCGGATAGCCGCATCGATAGCGTCCTTGCTCATGTTGGTGGAGGACTGAATGGTAACGTGCTGTTCCTTGCCGGTGCCCTTGTCGGTAGCGGTAACGTTTACGATACCGTTAGCGTCGATATCAAAGGTAACCTCGATCTGAGGAACGCCTCTGGGAGCGGGAGCGATTCCGTCAAGACTGAATCTGCCGAGAGTGGTGTTGTTTGCTGCCATTTCTCTTTCGCCCTGAAGAACGTGGATTTCAACAGAGGGCTGACCGTCGGATGCGGTCGAGAAGATCTGGCTCTTCTTTATCGGAATAGTGCTGTTTCTGTCGATGATCTTGGTAAATACACCGCCGAGAGTTTCAATACCGAGCGAAAGGGGAGTAACGTCGAGAAGGACGATTTCGCCCTTGAGGTCGCCGCCGAGAACGCCGCCCTGAATAGCCGCGCCTACTGCAACGCATTCGTCGGGGTTGATGCCCTTGAAGGGTTCCTTGCCGGTGAAGTTCTTAACCGCTTCTGCAACTGCGGGGATTCTGGTCGAACCGCCGACGAGAAGCACCTTGTCGACCTGAGAAGCCGAAATGCCTGCGTCGGAAAGAGCCTGCTTAACGGGGCCCATGGTTCTGTCAACGAGGTCACGGGTGAGCTCGTCAAACTTAGCGCGGGTAAGGGTTGCATCGAAGTGCTTGGGGCCGGTTGCGTCTGCGGTAATGAAGGGAAGGTTGATGTTGGTGCTCATCATCGAGGAAAGCTCGATCTTTGCTTTTTCAGCCGCTTCCTTCAATCTCTGCATTGCCATCTTGTCGGATCTGAGATCGATGCCCGATTCTGCCTTGAAGGTTTCTGCGATCCAGTTCATGATCTTCTGGTCGAAGTCGTCGCCGCCGAGTCTTGCGTCACCTGCGGATGCGAGAACCTCGAAAACGCCGTCTTCGCTGATGTCGAGGATCGAAACGTCGAAGGTACCGCCGCCAAGGTCATAGATCATAACCTTTTGGTCAACGTCCTTGTCAAGACCGTATGCAAGTGCAGCCGCGGTGGGCTCGTTGATTATACGGAGAACCTCAAGACCTGCGATCTTGCCTGCGTCCTTGGTTGCCTGACGCTGAGAGTCGGAGAAGTATGCGGGAACGGTGATAACGGCCTTGTCAACCTTGGTGCCGAGATATGCTTCCGCATCGCTCTTTAACTTTTGGAGCACCATTGCGCTGATTTCTTGGGGAGTGTAATCCTTGC
>JAFZDO010000019.1 GCA_017561145.1 Clostridia bacterium
AAGAAGAAAGCAAAGAAGAGAGTAAAGAAGAAAGTGAAGAGGTAAGTGAGGACGAGCCCGTGGAAGAGCCGAAATTGACCTTAACACAGGTAAATACCGTGGCAAACGAAAGCTTTGTAAATCTTTCGGCGTTTAAGAGCTTCCTTGACAATTCCGAAAAATTCACTATCGTTCCCGGTCTTTCCGAAAATACGGTTCCGCAGGGCATCGGCAGAAACCCCGAAACGGGATATACCTATATTTCCTCTTATTTTAACGAGTCGGGCAAGGCTTCGGTTATCACTGTGCTCGACGGCGACGGCAAATTCGTTGCAGAATATTTCGTTTACAATCAGGACGGCACACCCTTTACCGGACATATGGGTGGCATTTGCGTTACCGAGGATTACCTTTATTTCTCGGGCCCCGGCGCAGGAGATTATTATTCGGTTGCGGAATTTGCGCTTAAGGATCTTCCTCTTACCGGCTCACATGATATAACCATCGACTCGACTGTTAAGCTCCCGATACATTCAAGCTATCTCTTTTACGATGCAGGCATTCTTTGGGTGGGCACCTTCTATCTCAAAGGATCTTACGATTTAGGTAAGCATTTCAACACAATGACCCCCAATGCAGAGGGAACGCAGTACGGCGGTTATGCCGCGGCGTTCGTGCTTGACGGCGAGGAAAAGCGTCTTACCGTAAAAGAGGGCGAAAATTACGCAGTCCCCTCGTTCGTTCTTGCAACACCCGACAAGGTTCAGGGCTTTGCATATAAGGACGGCAAGGTTTGTCTCAGCAAGTCCTATGGCAGAAACAACAATTCTACGCTTGAGTATTTCAAGATCGATCCCGAAAATACCGACAAAACCATTACCGTTGACGGCAAGACCTATCCCTTGACCGTGCTTGACAAGACCAACCGCAGAATGACGGTTACCGCAATGTGCATGACCGAGGGAATCACGCTTGATGCAAACGGAAGAATCATGGTTCTTTTCGAATCGGCGGCAAAGAAATATTACAACTCGAAGAACCCCACCGATTATATCTGGACAACCGAATTTTACGGAAAATAAAGAAAAAATGCACTCCCTTGGGAGTGCGTTTTTTTATTCGTCGGTTTTTAAAAGCTCGTCATAGGTCACGTCGAATACCTTGCAAAGGTAGAATAGCTCGATATCGGTAACGAAGCGCTTGCCTGCTTCGATACGCTGAATTGCGTTTTTATCGACGTCAAGACCGAGTATTTGCAATTTGTTTGCCAATATTCTTTGGGAAATGCCTAAATTGTTGCGAAGTTTTGTAACGTTTTTGCCGCACAGATTGTTTCTTCCGTCGTCAGTTTTGTTGATAAACATAATAACTCCTAAAAATGACATTCAGTGATTGACACACTAATTATTTTATGCTATAATCACTCTATGAGTGACATTTACTGAATGTCATAATTTCGGGAGTATGAATATGACTGAAACCTTTATTTTGAATGAGAGTATAAAAAAATCGAGCTTCACCGTTTTGATGCTCGAGTCGATGGGGTGGAAGCTTGTCGATTCGACCGAGGTCGGAACCGACGTTAAAGACGGCTTGGAACAAGGTTCGCCTAAATATGTCCGCCTTGCATTTCAACGTGATGATAATCAAAAAAGCATCCTCTTTTGGTAAAAACAGATCCGCACCTTTTGGTGCGGATCTGTTTTTATCTTTGATTATTTGGATCAGTCGTTGTGCTTGTTGCGCTTGTTGCGTTTTACGAGCTTGATTATTATGATAACGATTACTGCTATAACGCCGAGCAACAAAAGCACGGGGAATACGGCAACGATGAATATCGCAAAATATTCGAAGAACGTGCCCAAGCTCTCCCAGCTTGAAACGAAGGTGTCGGAAATCTTATCGCCAAAGGACTTTTCTTCGGAAGTCGTTTCGGTGTATTCCAAAACCTCGATGACCGAAAGGTTGACGGTAGAATAGGTAACCTTGTTGTCGTATACGTTGAGCTTCGATTTAAGCGATTCGATTTCGGAAATTACTTGGAAAAGCTCGTTTTGATAGGTAACGATGTCGTTAACGTTTTTTGCGGATTCGAGAAGCGCTTCAAGAGAGCTCTTTTTGATTTCAAGAGTTTTGATACGCGATTGGATGTCGTAATAGTTAAGCGTTACGTCCTGTGTGCTTTCGGAATAAGAGGTAACGTTAAGCATGGATTTGAGCGATTCAACGTACATTTCGAGCTTATCCGCAGGGATACGGAGAACGTATACCGCATTTTTAGGTGTTTTGCTTCCGTTGTAAAGGCTTTCGCCGCCGGTTATTTCGGAGGTTTCAACGTAACCGCCCGCAGCTTTTAGCTGACTTATAACAGCTTCGTTTGCGTTGGTGAAGTTTTTGGTTTCACCGTAGATTTTTACCGTGCGGATTATTTTTGTATTTGTGTTTACGGTCGTATATTCGGCATCGTCGGTTTTTTCGGGTTCGGTGTCAATATTTTCTCCGAGGTTTTCGTTCGGGTCACCCGTTCCGACAGTGTCGCCGCCTTCTGCACCGCAGGCGGAAAGGAGTAATACGCAACAAGTGAGCAGTAACAATAAAAGAAGCTTAAGATCAAACGGTCTTTTCATTATTAATATGCACCTCATCTTTCTTGCAAAGAAGAAAATCTGCTTTGCTTTATGTGAATATTTTACCATATTAATGCGGTCGTGTCAATTAGACTTATCGGATATTTTGTAAACAAACATAGGATTATTCATAAATTATTGTTGATTATCCTCGGAAAAAGTATTATAATGTTGTTACAATATAAAATAAAGCGAGGTAAATATTTATGAAATCTCTGCAAAAATATCTCAGCGGAATGGTTTTAAGCCTTTTTGAGATCTTTGTCGGCGTACTCTTGCTTATCAACCCGTTTGAATTCACCTCGGGCATTATTATGGTGCTTGGCGCAATTTTGCTTTTCGTCGGCATTATCTGCGTGTTCAGATATTTCCGCGAACAAGCGGACAAGGCGGCTTTGGAGCAAAACCTGTTTAAAGCGCTTATTGCCCTCTCTGCAGGCGGCTTTTGCGTGCTCGGCAACGGGTTTATCGTTGAAATTTCAGCATTCCTTGCATTTGTTTATGGCGCGATCATTCTCGTCACCGGCTTTTCCAAGGTTCAGAAGACCATCGATATGCTCCGTCTTAAGAAGACAAAATGGGGCTTTACTGCGATCAGCGCAGGTATTACCGTTGTTTGTGCGGCTTTGATACTTTTTAACGCCGCTACCGCAGCAGAATGGATATTTAAATTTATCGGTATCACTCTTATCGTAGAAGCTGTCATCGACGCATTGGCGGCACTTCTCGGCGGTAAGGACAGAGTTGAAGAGCCTGTTGCAGAAGAAACCGAAAAGACCGAGGAACCCAACGAATAATTGATGAACGCAGAAGATATTAAAAAACAGCTCGATAACGTATTCAGCGATGAGGTCATCGAGTGGGGCAAGCCGATAATGCAGAATTTCTCCAAGCTGATGGCATATTACCGTTGCGCGCTTATGGAGATCGAAACGAAATTCAACGTGCTTAACGAGGAATTTTCGCTTCGTTACGACCGCAACCCCATTAACAGTATCAAAACACGGCTTAAATCCTTTCAGAGCATGCGCGATAAGCTTCAAAGAAAGGGAATCGACCTTGCGGTTAACAGTATCGAGGAAAACCTGAACGACGTTGCGGGTGTGCGCGTTATCTGCTCTTTTACCGACGATGTATTTATGCTTGCCGAGGCTCTGCTTAAGCAGGACGATATTACGCTTGTCGAGGCTAAGGATTACATTAACAACCCCAAGCCCAACGGTTACAGAAGTCTGCACCTTATCGTTACGGTGCCGATATTCCTTGCGCACGAAAAGCGATTGATGAAGGTTGAAATTCAGCTTCGCACCATCGCGATGGATTCATGGGCAAGCTTGGAGCATCAGCTTCGCTATAAAAAGGACTATGCCTTTGACGAGCGCATGGCAAACGAGCTTTTGCGCTGTGCCGAGCTTTCAAGCGAGCTTGATGCAAGAATGGACGCGTTGCGAGAATTGGTACAAACAGACGAATAAAGTTAAAAGAGAAGTCGTGTGACTTCTCTTTTTTTAGTTATTTCCTTTTCTTAATAACAATGATAATTATTGCGATGACCGCGATTGCCGCAACGCCGACGACAACCCAGACGAGAACGCCGTTTCCGTCATCTTCTGCGGTCGGCTGAGAAGCTTCGCCGCTTACGGGATTTTCCGATTCGGTCGAAGCATTCACGTCCTGCGATGCATCAACGCTTTCGGACGAAACGCTGCTTTCCGGTGTGGTATTGCTTTCCGTGTTTTCGTTTTTCGAGGAATTATCGGTTATATCGTCGTTGCCCTTCGATTCCTCGGGCTTGGATTCTTCGGGCTCCCTCGATTCCTCGGGCTTGCTCGATTCCTCGGGCTTGGATTCTTCGGGCTTGGATTCTTCTGGCTTGCTCGATTCTTCGGGTGTGGATTCGTCAACAGAAGTTCCGTTTTTTACACCGATAAGAAATTCCGAGCAGAACACGAATGCGCCGCCCATACCGCCGCACGACATTTTAACGTATCTTGCCGTTACGGGCTCGGTTTCGTATTTGAAGCAAGAGTTTGTGGAGTCGAGAATAAGCTTCGGTCTTGCAAGCTCGCGGAAGTTTTTGCCGTCGTTGGAAACGCTTAATACGATTCCTGCGGGCGAGCCGATGCCTGCTATCATTCGGTTATCAAAGTGACCGTAAAAATGAGTAAGATCGTTTCTTATCTCGCCGAGGTCGACAGTTACGCTCATTTTACCCTGAGCGTCGGTTATGGAGTGGTGGAAGGCGTGCCAATCGGTGCTTAATGCCTTCGTTGCGAGTATTCCGTCGGTAAGCTCCTTGCCGTCAACCTTTTGGTAATCGGCGCCGTTGCCGTCAACGTAGGATCTGCAACCCGAATATCTCTTGCCGATCGATATCCAATCGACGTTTTTTGCGATGAGCTCGCTGAGCTTTATGTCATTGACCACCTCGTAATCGTTGGTCACCTGTTCGGGACGAACGGGATCGATATCCGCTTGGGTAAGGGTGCCCTTTGCATATTTATAGGTGAGGTCGTAGACCATACGGAATTGGGGGTCCTTTGAATAACATGCCTGATAATAAACCGCGGTCTTGCCGTCCTGGTAATACATCTTAACGGCATCCATCATCGACGAGTTCATACCACCCTCGAGATAGCTTAAATATCTGCCGAAATATTCGTCGGTATAAACTCTGCCGTCGCATTCCATTTCCATACAAAGTCCGTATTTTTCGGAAAGCTTTACGCTGTCCTCAACTCTTTTGGGATCGTGATAGCCGAGCCACATAAGGTTGGGCTGCATACAAGCGACGTCAAAGCCGTAGCTTTGCCATTTTTCATAGCCGTTTGCCTTGTACCAAGGGATCCATATAAATTTCATTCCCTTGGAATGGAGATAATCGGATGCGTATTTAAGAAGCTCACCGTCGCCGCTTGCGGCGGTGAATTCCTCGAGCCAGTAAAAGCCGACAAGGTCGAGATGCTTATAGCCCTTTTGCTCAAAGCGCTTTATCTGCTCGTCTATCATCCATTTAAGCGCGTATTTTCTGTCCTCAAGCTTTGAGAAATTAAGGCTTTTTCCGCCCAAATTACCGAAATTGGTGGCTTCGGTGCTGGGGTAGAGAAGCGTGAAGAAAACACCTGCCTTGCTCTTGGTATCGTTAAGCGCGGCTTTGGTCTTGCCGAATGCAGACTCAAGCGCATCTACGTTTGCGTTGCTGTAAAAGGTATCGTCAACGTATGCGGTCCAGTCAATAGCCTTTGTGGGGTTGCCCTCCTGCAAATGCATTCTCGCACCCGAAGGGCCGTAGCCCATACAGGGCAAAAACAGATAGCTGTCGAAGAAAAAGTCCTTTACTTTGCCGTTTTTATCGAGATATCCCGTATAAGGCAAAAGGTCCTTTTCGTAATGCCTGCCGTTATCGCCGGAGCTGTATCTGAAGGTGTAGGTAAGGCAAAGATTTTCGTATCCGCCCATATCGTCTGCAGTCGGTACCTTGGGTGCGGCACTTGCTTCAAAGCAGATCAGATTTGTAAGAAGAAGTAAAGCCGTAACTGTAAAAATCAATATTCTTTTCATAATATCCTCACTTTTCAATAAAGGGCATTTCGGTCATTCTCAGCTTTGCACAGCCATAGGGGTAAAGAGATATGCTTTCGGGTTTTGAAATCGCGGATTTCGATCGCGGCACCTTGGCGCAGACCGTGTCGTATCCGTCCTCAAAGCCCCAATCGATCCTGCCGAGATTCGCTTTTAATATTATCGGCGGATTTTGGGATGAGAAGGGAATATCGCTCATTCCGCGGAACTCGGCTTTCAATTCGCCGTCCGAAAATCCGTAATTCCAATCGCTTTTCGGGATATATTCGTAATCGCAATAGGGAAATTTACGTTCTACTCCGTCGCGCTCGTATTCGAGCATATTTTTTTCGTACTTAATGGGCACCGCAAATAAAAGCGAGCCGCATTTCGCAACGTTAAGCCCCAAGGGGCGCTTTTCAAGGTAAGGCGTTGCTTCAAAGGTTATATCGATATCCTTTTCTTCGCCCGATTTTATTTCAAATTTCAGTTCGCCCGTCTGAACTGTCTTTCCGTTGACGGTAAGGCTTTTCGCAAACGTCGGGATGCGGACTGTAAAATTGAAGTCCTTACTTGTTTTGATGCTGTATTTAAAGGAGTTTTCAAACGGGTAATTCGTCGTTAGGGTAATGTGTATTCCTTCATAATCGAGCACGCTCGGGATCGGAATCGCGCTTATAATATCGTTTCCGTTGTGCATAAACGACGAAAGTATAAATTTAGGCCAGCCTTGGTTGAAATTCGCCGTGCAGCAGCCGTAATTCGGCTCGAGCCCGAAAAGGTGGGAATCGAAAAAGTTGGTTCTGAATATCGGCTTGCCCAAGAAACGCTGACAAGCGATCTGGTTGCTCATCTGATCGTATTGATGCGCCCACATATCGTCGGAGAGCGTTGCGGGGAAGGCGTTGAAGGCAAGTAATTCCAAGCGTTCAGCCCACTTTTTGTCGCCCGTGTAGGCAAACAGATGCTCGAAGGCATACATAAGCTCGACTACCGAGCAAAGCTCGGCGCCCTGTATGGGGCTGATGCCCGAAAGCACCTCGTCCCCCGTGAACATGCCTGCAGGCATTCCGTTGTATTCATAAAGGAAATTATAAAGATATTCGGCGTCGTCTGTGTATTCTTCGCCCAGAAGGTCGCAGGAGAGAGCTTCGTATTTGAGCATCATAACGAGGTTTACTATATGGGTATCGAACTTCCATATATTAAGCGGACGCTTCCATAATTCCTTTACCGTGTGGTAATCCATACCCTGCGATTTAAGTATCCTTGCGAGGTCCTTAAGCCAGACCTCGTTTGTCCGCTTATAAAGAAATTCAATTGCGACAAAGCCCTCGTACCAACGGTATTTGCCCCAATCGAAAAGCTTTATTTCGCCGTTTTTAAGCAGACCGTAATAGTTGTAAAGCGCCTTGTAAAGAACCTCGGGGATACGCTCGTCCCTTGAGCATTCATAATAAACGCAAAGCACCTTTGAAAGTAAAAGCAGTGCCCAGGTGTCGTAGCGTGCACGTCTTTCATCGGGGCAGGGGCATATCCAACCGTCGGGCTTTTGGTAGGAGATGATAGCATCGATATATTTCTTCGCACGGCCCTTCATATCATCGTCGTCAAGAAGATATGCAAGGGGAATAAAGCCGTCGAGCCAATAGGGGACTCTTTCCCAGCCCTCGGCATCGCCGCCTATCCATGCGCTGTCGCGCACGTCGCGCCAGACCTTATCGAGATTGCCGCTTAATCCGTTTGCCTGAATTATAAGCTGCTGCTTCGTCCAGCCAAAGGGCTTTATTTCGTTTGCGGTGAAAAATTGCCACTTTTTCATAATTTTAGTCCTAATCAAATAATTTTTCGCGCAAATTGCAAACCGTTTCTTCATCCGGTTGGTTTCTTTCGTCGTATCTGACCTCGTTATACATTTGGAAAAGCTCGTCCATTGCTTCGTTTTCGGTAGGTCTTTTGCTTATTTCCAATGGAGTTTCGTGCGAGGTGATGATCTCGCCGTGCTTTATTCTGTCGGATATCACGCGGTAATACAGAAATCCGAGCTTTTGCCTGGGGCTTTCCATATCCCTCCAACGGGGTTGCTTTTCTAAGGATTTGCGTCTTCTTCGCTCGTCCTTGCGGAATGCCGAAAAGTCGTAATGCACCGTTGTTCTGCCCGAAATAACGTTTCCGCGGTGGAAAAAGCTGAAGCGTCCGACGATCTTTATCAAAAACCGCGAAGCGCCCACTATCGCCTTGCGAAGCCCGATGATAAAGGGCCTGCGGTATCTTTGCCGCCAGTTACTGCGCATTACGAGATAAAGCGGAATGACGAACAAAAGCAAAACTATCGCAAAGGCAAGCTGAATATAATGGTTTGTCGGCTTTACCTTGTTCCAGATCGCAAGCGTTGCCGTTGCACATCCGAAAAGTAAAAGCGAGATCAGCTCCAAGCGGTAGTATATAAGAAATCTTCTCATATTCTTGCACCTCCGCTTAAGGATATCACGTTTACGTTTCTGCCTGCCGATTCAAGAAGGCTTAACGTTTCGGCGGTGTTTTCGTCAACGTAAGGGGTTATTAAATATATATCGGTCTCGGGGCGAAGCTCGGGGGCGTAAAGCCTTAACAGCGCCGCCATCGAATAATCGCGCTTTGCAAAATTATCAAGCAGAGCAAACCGCTCGAGTATGCGCTTGATATGCATTTCTCCGCTTTCGCAGGGGATGAAAAAGAATTTTTGGTTGCCGTCCGCAGAGTTCGATGAAAATCCCACTCTGCCGCCGTTTTTCAGCGTTTCGCAGAAAAGGAAGCAGGCGTATTTCAAGCCGCTTTCCACAAGGTCTCCGCTGTGAAACTGAACCTCGGCATAGCTGTTGAGATCCAAAAATATCATCGTGTCGAAATTGCGCGAGCTGTCGTAGCTGTTGCACATCATTCTGCGCATTCCGCCGCTTATTACTCTGCCCGAGGCCTTGAAATTGATGCTTTTCATCGGGTCGCCGAATCGGTATTCGCGTATGCCGCTTAAAAAGAAGGGGTCTTCGATATATTTACGGTCGGCGATAGCGGTGCCCGTCTGACAAATAAACGAAGGCATATCGGCCGCAGAATCGAAATAGTCGGGATAGCCGTAAAAGCTTATCGGGATATCAAAAACGTAATCGGTTTTTCGGTAGGAAAAGCTTGCGCTGCCAAGCTCGAAAAGACCGCGCTTTTGAACAGAGACGGTATGCTTTTTCTGTACGGTCGAAAAGGGCGGAACGTTGAAAACACTTGTTAATTTGGTGTATTCCTTGCATTCGAAGCCGTCGATAACGAGCCCTGCGGGAACGTAAAATTCCATCTTGACCGAAAAAAGCGGAAACCAACCGGGGTTGCAGACCGTTTCGACCAATTCGAGCGTTTCTCCGACGAAAACGCCGTCCGACGTGAATTCGCGATCGTATTCAAGCGTCGAAAGCGCGTTTGTCTTTGCCTTGCGATATCCGAAAACGAACAGCACACCCAAGGCGCACACCGCAAGGGCCGAGATTATAATGATAAAATATACCATAAAATTACCTGCGTGTGAAATCTAT
The DNA here is from genome assembly GCA_017561145.1 of Clostridia bacterium. Lineage (GTDB taxonomy): Bacteria > Bacillota > Clostridia > Oscillospirales > CAG-382 > Coliplasma. The sequence continues at coordinate 9,731 of JAFZDO010000019.1, forward strand.
TCTTTCGCTGGGTACGGGTGTAGTTTCAAGTATCTTCAAAATAAGCTCCTCGCCCAAATTTCCGCGGTGGAAGAAGCTGTTCTGGAAAATAATTCTGTGGGAGAGCACGGGCAATGCGGCGCGCTTGATATCGTCGGGAAGAACGTAATCACGCTCGCTGATTGCGGCATAGCCCTGCGCCACTCGGATAAGTGCGATCATCGCACGCGGGCTTGCACCGAGAATAACGGTTTTGTCCTTTCTCGTCGCCTCGCATATCTGCGTTGCATATCCCATAAGGTCCTTATGAACGTAAACGCTTGCCAATTCCTCGCGCGCGTTGGCGATAAGAGCGCTGTCGACGGTTTCGCAGCTGCCGACGTTTATTCCGTTTATCTTGCGCGAGAGTATCTCGACGCTTTCGTCAAAGGTGGGGTATCCCATGCTCGTCTTAACAAGAAAACGGTCAAGCTGTGCTTCGGGCAGGTCGAACGTGCCCTTTGTTTCGATAGGGTTTTGCGTCGCGATGACCATAAAGGGCTCATCAAGCTTATAGGTCTTGCCCTCAACGGTGACCTGATGCTCCTCCATACACTCGAGCAAGCCCGACTGCGTTTTGGGCATTGCACGGTTGATTTCGTCGGCAAGCAGAATATTTGTGAAAACGGGGCCCTTGATAAAACGGAATTCGCTTTCCTTCATATCGAAAAAGTTAACGCCGACAATATCGCCGGGAAGCATATCGGGGACGCACTGTACGCGCTTGAAATCGAGCGAAAGCGATGCCGCAAAGGATTTCGCAAGCATTGTTTTGCCCGTGCCGGGGACGTCGTCGATAAGCATATGACCTCCGCAAAGCAGGGTAATAACGGCAAGCTCGGTAACACGCTCCTTGCCTACGATGACCTTGCTTACGTTGTTCATAACTGCGTTATGCACTTTAAGGATAGCATTCGGTTTCATAAAACGACCTCTATTTTATACTTAATAATCTATTTTACTATATATATAAAAATAAGTCAACAAAAAAGGATACCTTGCGGTATCCTTTAGCGTTAATTATTTTTTCTTTTTCGCAACGATGATTACCGCAACTGCGATCGCAATACCGGCTACCGCGCCGATAACGATATAGATGATAAGGTTGGAAGCACCTTCGTTGTCGATTGCAGGCTCGCTGTCAAGGTCGGAAATTGCTTCGGAAGCTGCTTCGGAAGCTGCTTCGGAAGCTACTTCGGAAACGTCAACGCTGGGTTCCTCGGGCTTGTTAAGCTCCTCGTAGTAAGCGGGGATGGTCTTCATCCAATCGCTGATAACGGGAGCAAGCACGTCAAAGCCTGCGGAGCTGGGGTGGATAAGGTCGTAAAGGTTTGTATATTCCTTGTACTTGAGGACGTTGTTGTTGAAATCCTCGTCGTTGTAAAGGTCGAGATAGGGAATCTCCCACTTGTCGCAGATCTGCTTTGCGATATCGAAATATTCGCTCATATCTGCAAGCTTACCTACGTCACTGCGGTTGATCTTGAAGTTGATGATATAACCGAACTGAGCGTCCTTGAAGGTTTCCTTTGCATATTTGAAGGTGGTTTCGAGACCGCCTGCGAAGGTGGACATATCAAGCTCTGCATCAAAGCCCTCGGATATAGTGCCGACGGGAGCAACGTCCCAAGCATCGTTAACGCCGCCGTGGATAATAACGAAGTCGTATTTAGTTTTGCTTTCTGCCTGAAGCTGAGCAAGAACGGTGTTGGTCTTGCGGCAATTGGAGATGGATGCGCCCGAAACGCCCTTGTTTTTACCTGCCATCTTGTTGCCTTCGATGATACGTCCGGGCCAACCGACTATGTTTTTGCCCTTATACCATTCAACCTGACCCTCGGTGATAGAGTCGCCGACGAAAAGAACGGTCTTTTTATAAAGTCCGCATTCAGGATCGGGGGTGATGCCGGTGTTGAATTGGAGATTTGCGGCGGACGCAAAAATCGCACAGCAACCGAAAAGCATCACAGCGGTAAGTAAGAAAACGAGTAATTTTTTCATTGTTTTTGCCTTCTTTCTTTGAAGTTGATGTTTATTAAAGTGTTTTCATCCAATCGTTAATAATGGGCGCGAGTATTTCATATCCGCCCGTGTTGGGGTGAACCGTGTCGGGAAGGAATTCCTTCGTATGCGTTTTAAGAATTTCCTTGTTGAGCTTTTCATCGAAGAAGAGATCGAGATAAGGAATGCTCCATTTGTCGCATATCTTTTTGGAAAGTGCAAAATATTCGCTCATATCCGACATTCTGCCGAAGGGTGCGATGGGCATTTGGAAGGTGACGATAAAGCCGAATTTTGCGCCCTTGAAATTTTCCTTTGCGTATTTGATCGTATTTTCAAAGCCGCCTGCGAAGGTGTTGCGGTCAAACGGACCGTCAAAGCCTTCGGTCATAACGCCGACGGGGATCGAATCCCAAGCGTCGTTTCCGCCACCTTCGAGAATAACGTAATCGTAATCGTTACCCGTCATCGCAATAAGCTGATTGATAACTATATTCCAACCGCGGCAATCCGACATCGAAGCACCGCCGCAGCTTTTGTTAAGACCGGACATTTCGTTATTGCGGATGATACGTCCTGCCCAGCCTGCGATGGGAGCATATTCCTCGGTCTTAAGCTCGCAAGCAGCCTCGCAAAGCGAATCACCGACGAAAAGAACGCTCTTTTGATAAAGGGGGTTGCGGTTCATTTTATTCTCCTTTTTTATCTTTTCTGAATAACGGTAAAGCTAACGCGACGATTGCCGCCGCGATCAGCGCGGCAAGAAAAATGCTTTCGTTGGGTATGAACGATTCCGTGCCGTCGTTATTAACTACAGTTTCGGAATTCGCAAGCACCGTTTTGCCTATAAACGGGCCGACAACACCGGGAACGAGCACTTGAGAAAAAATTCTTACGCCCTGGAACATACCCGACCGACCGATAGGTGTAAGGTCGCGTATCTTTGCGCCGAAGACCGCCATGCCCGAAAGATAGCCGCACATCATCAAAAGCGAGCCGATAAATACCAATGCTGTCGATCTGAAGAAGAACAGCACGATATAGCCCGCACAGAGCCACATAAGGCTTGCGGAAGACGAAAACATAAAGCCCTTTTTATCGTAGACCTTGCCCCAAACGGCGGTAAGCACCGAGGCAAGTATGATAGCGGGTGCCATTACGAAAACGTAATCGGTCATATTAAGCGATACTTCATAGTAAAGTATCAGATAGGGCATAAATATCTGGATAGAGATATTGAAAATTATAAATGCGGCGAGATATAGATACAGACTCTTGTTTGCTTTTACCGTCGAGGGCAAAAAGCCGTGTATTACGGTTTTGAAATAACCCTCTTTCGCCCTTTCGATCCTCGGCTCCTTGATGATAAAGCAACCGATAATGCCGACTGCGATGACAGTCAAGCCGATTATTGCGAAAATATAAGTCCAGCTTTGCTCCTTGTCGAGGTCAAACGCCATAAAGCCGCCGAACACCGCAAGAATGGCTACCAACGGCATCATTGCGTTGATGCCCTCCGCCGCACCGCGGTTTGTTGAATCGGTGCTGTCGGTCAGCCACGCGTTGAACGCGGCATCGTTTGCGCTCGAGCCGAAAAAGGTCATTATACAGTCAAGCACGATAACAAGCGTTACGCCGACCGATGCCGCAGACACGGTCAACGGGAATACCGAAGCGATGATATCCTTCCTCAAAAGGATAAAGCACAAAATCGAAACGCCCCACGCGATATAACCGCCGCACATAAATATCTTGCGCTTGCCGATCTTATCCGAAAGTGCGCCGATGAAAACCGTTGTGAGCGTTGCGGCGACCGCGCTTGCCGCGACCATTGCCGATATGTCGGAGGCAGACGCGTTGAACATCTTGTAAATAAAGACGTTAAGGTACATATTTTCAACGACCCACGCTATTTGTCCGATAAGCGAAAAAAGAATAAGCGTGAGCTTGAATTTTGCCGAAAACCTTGTTTTCATAAAAACGCTCCTTTAAGGCTCATAAACGGATTTTACCATATTAAAAGGGAAAAATCAAGGTGAAATCAACGATTAAGCATTTTATCGAGAAGCTCGATAGCGGTAGCGTTGCGGTTGACGAATTCCTCGTCGCTAAGGTCGGGGAACAGCGATCTTTCGCCTCTGTAAAGCTCAAAGCCGAACTTTTCGTAAATTTTAACGGCAGGGTAGTTGCGTGTGCCCGTGGTCAGATAAATAAATCCGCAAAAGCCGAGCTCGTTGTAAAGGTCGAACAAGCGCGTAAGCATCGCCTTTGCAATGCCCTTGCCGCCGTGCTCGTCTTTAACGGCGACCCAATGTATTCTCGGCAGACGCTTGCCGAATTCATCGCCGTCCCAAAGCGCGGCAGTGCCGATATATTCTCCGTCTGGCGCAACTACGAATATCATTCTTTCTTTCGCATCAAGAATTTCACCGTCGACAAAGCTGTCGTTAAAAACCTTAATGCCGGTTTCGACCGAGCCGAACGATCCGACGGCAGTCTGGATCTCCGACCATTTCGCCTCGTCGCCCTCCTTAAAGAAGGCAAAGCTATAGCCTTCGGGTAATTCGAACTTGGGGTAATTGTCTGCATCGGTCTTGTGCATCACGAGAGTGTAATAGGGGATCGACGTATCTATCATAATTTGCTCCTTGTTGTTTGTTGGGGTATTATAGCATGATTTTGAAATTATTTCAACAACATTATTCATTAGCGAAGCGACTTCATTATTCATTCTTCATTAAAAATCCGCGTGTGAGATGAATGAATAATGAATGATGAATAATGAAAAATGAATAATACAAACAAAAATCCGCATTCTTGCGAACGCGGATTTTTGTTTGGCAGGGATGGCAGGGCTCGAACCTACGAAATGCCAGAGTCAAAGTCTGGTGCCTTACCACTTGGCTACATCCCTATAAAATTTTTGCGAAATTTTTTCAGCGCAGATGAAATTATAACTTAAAAATATGGATTTGTCAACCGATTTGTGATATAATTAGCAATAAAATCTTATTTTTTCCGAAATCGGGTGGTTTTGATGAAGAAAAGCACACTTTTGTCCTCGCCGTTATTCAGCGGTATGAGTGATAGCGATATTGCGCGCTCTGTGAAGATTTTTGACTCTCTCGAAAAGCAATATGCGAAAAACGAAATAATCGCGCAGACGGGCACGAGATTGACCCGTTTCGGCATTGTGCTCGAGGGCATGGTGCAGGTCAATTTTATCGATATTGACGGCAATTTGGTGCTTATGGCGAGCGTTACGGCAGGCGATGCGTTTGCGGAATCGCTTTGCTGGCTGAAGGTGCAAGAGATTCCCGTTACCATAACCGCGTTTTCCGATGCACGCGTGCTTTGGTTGGATCCCTCGGTGCTTTCCTCGAATTGCGATGACGGGCTTGTAACCATGCTTCGTAACCGCTTTATTTCTATCCTTGCGGCAAAGACGCTTGCGATGAACGACAGGGTTCAGGTGCTTTCGAAGCCGACTCTCAGGCAGAAGATAATCACCTTCCTTTCGCAGTACAGCAACAAGAATTCGTCAAAGACCTTTTCGATCCCCTTCGACCGTGAAAGCCTTGCGCTTTATTTGGGCGTAAACCGTTCGGCGCTCTCGCGCGAGTTGTCGGTGATGAAAAACGAGGGAATTATCGATTTTTACAAAAATACCTTTAAAATTCTTAAATAAATGTTGCATACGCAACGCAAAAGATGCAAGATTTAGTATATAATGCCTATAGCAAAAACAAAAGAGGTGTTATTTATGAATATCAAATCATTACTTGCTTTATTTTTAACGATACTTATAACCGCAATCGGATTTACCGCGTGTGCTTCCGACGGAGAAGAAGCTATAAGTGATTTTTCGCAGATCTCTTCGATTTTCACTTCGGACGAAGAAAGCATGACGGACGAAAAGGTTACCGTTCGTCTTGCGGGAATGAAGGGTCCGACCTCGATCGGCTTGGTCGGTCTTCTTGAAAACGATGCCAACGGCACTGCTGAAAACGAATATGAATTCACGCTTGCCGGTGCGGCTGATGAAATTACTCCCTTGCTTATCCAAGGCAAGCTTGATATCGCGGCAGTGCCCGCAAACCTTGCAAGCGTTCTTTACAACAAGACCGAGGGCAAGATAAAGCTTCTTGCCGTTAACAACTTAGGCGTTCTTTATATCGTCGCAAAGGGCGAAAGCATTGATTCGGTTGCCGATCTTAAGGGCAAAACGATCTATGCGACGGGCAAGGGCACAACTCCCGAATATACGCTCAGAAACATTCTTTCGAAGAACAATATCGACCCCGATAATGACGTAACGATCGAATTCAAGGCAGAAGCTACCGAGGTCGTTGCCGCTATCTCGAAGGCGGAAAACGCGGTTGCAATGCTTCCTCAACCCTACGTTACCGTTGCTTGCAACAAGGTCGAGGGACTTGAGGTCGCACTCGATCTTAACGAGGAATGGGGCAAGGTAAGCGACGGCAGTATCGTTACCGGCGTTATCGTTGTCCGCGATGAGTTTGCAAAGGCAAATCCCGAAGCAATCAAGAAATTCCTTGACGAATATAAGAAATCGATAGACGCTGTCAACGCAGATGCGGCCGCTTCGGCAAAGCTTGTTGTAAAACACGGCATTTTCGATAACGAGGGTGTTATTGCAAAGGCTATCCCCGCGTGCAACATTAAATATATCGCAGGAAACGATCTTAAAAAGCCGGTCGGCGATTATCTTGCGGTACTGTTCGCGCAAAATCCTCAATCGGTAGGCGGCAAGCTTCCCGCAGACGATTTCTATTTCATAGCAGAATAATTTGAATTTTATCCGAGCGGCGACCCCTCTCGGATAAATTTTTAAAAGGAGGGCAGAGAATGCTTGACACAAGAAAAAAGAAAATAATCGCAAAAGCATCCGCTGTCCTTTTGGCGCTTTTGCTTTGGCAGCTGCTTAGCACTCTGGTCGGCTCGGATATACTTTTGGTTTCGCCGATAGGCGTTGTTAAGCGTCTGTTCAGCTTGGTTCTCGAAGCGGAATTTTTAAGCACAGTCGGCTTTACGCTTTCGCGTATTGCGGTCGGCTTCCTTCTTGGTCTTATTGCGGGTACGCTTTTGGCGCTTCTTGCGGGACGGTTCGAGATCGTTGAAATTTTGCTTTGGCCTTATATGATAACCGTAAAATCGGTGCCCGTTGCTTCCTTTGTAGTTGTTGCGCTTATATGGTTCAGCGCAAGCGGACTTTCGGCGCTGATATCGTTTTTGATGGTTTTGCCGATAATATATACAAACCTTCTTGACGGTATTAAATCGGTCGATAAGAAAATGCTCGAAATGGCAGACGTTTTCAAAATGCCCCATTTACGCCGTTTGCGCTTCATTTGGCTTCCGTCGGTAAAGCCGTTCTTGCTTTCGGGCTGTAGGATCTCGCTTGGCTTGGCTTGGAAATCGGGCGTTGCGGCAGAGCTTATCGGCTATCCCGAGGGCTCTGTGGGCGAGGCGCTTTATTACTCGAAGCTCTTTCTTAACACCGCCGACCTTTTCGCTTGGACGGTCGTTATCGTGTTGCTTTCGATCATTTTTGAAAAGCTGTTTTTGTTTATTTTAAAGCGCATTTTAAAGGGGGTAGAAAGTATATGATTTTGAAGAATATACATAAATCCTTCGGCGATAAAAGCGTTTTGAATAACCTTTCGTTTGAATTAAAAATCGGCTCGAGAACCTGTATTATGGGTGCATCGGGAAGCGGAAAAACGACTCTGCTCAATATTATTCTCGGACTTATCAAGCCCGACAGCGGCGAAATTATCGACCTGCCCAATCGTATTTCTGCAGTCTTTCAGGAGGATAGGCTTTGCGAGCCCTATTCCGCCGTCAAAAACGTTTTTGCGGTCACGGGCAAGGAGAATGGTTATGAGAAAATCGTTGCGTTACTGCGCGAATTGGGGCTTGAGGGAAGCGAGCATCTCCCCGTAAGCACCTTGTCGGGCGGTATGCGAAGACGTGTTGCGCTTGCGCGTGCATTGCTCGCAAGGGGCGATGTGTTTATCCTTGACGAGCCGTTTAAAGGGCTTGACGAGGAAACGCGTGCCAACGTTATCGACGTGATAAACCGATATACAAAAGGGAAGACGTTGATCGTTTCCACCCATGATATCCGCGACGCAAGCGATTTGGGTGCCGAAATATTTAATTTGTAACAAAAAACGCTCTGCGTGAAGCAGAGCGTTTCTTTTATTGATTTTATAGAATACCGCCGAGCAAGCTCATAAGGGTAGGATATTTTTCGGACATCTTTCTTAAAAGATCTTCTGCGTTAACGTCCTTAGCCGATACGTAATCGGTGATAGGCTCAACGGTAACGTCCTTGCTTTCAACGGTCATGGAGTAGCTTGCGGAAATTTCCATGGCTCCTTTGGTATATTTGATATTGCCGTTGATTTCAAGCTTTTCATCGGTATAGGTGATGTTTGCGGTGAATTTGGCATCGGTATCTTCTATTTCAAGTGCTACCCCGTTTTCGCTTTCGGTTACCTTGTAGTCAAAGGCAAAGGTATCAATTGTAGCCTTGCCGATGTGAACGCCGTCCTTATAGGTGCCTACAAAAGAAGCAAAGTCGATCTTCTTCACACCGTCGTCATACATCGTGCAGTTGAACTTTTCGGTTTCGCCCTCGAGGGTGTAAACGATTTCGAAATAAACGTCGTCAAATGCGCCGTTTTGATCAACCGTGCCCATATAGAACTTGAAGTTTCCGTCAACAAGGGTAGCTCTGATATCGAATTTTTCTTCGGGCTTGTCGCTTATTTCGATGCTGAAAGCAACAGATTTTTCATCAACGACTGTGTTGGTAAGCTTGATCGATTTGGGAAGATCGGATTCGTCATACTTTAACTCGTCGCCTGCTATGGATTTGATGGATTCGTTAGCGAGAAGCGCATCTACAAGCTCTTTTGCGATGGTTTTTACCTTTTCGTCCGAGAGGTCGAGGGTAATAACGGTCGCATCGTCGAATTCCTTGCCGTCAACGGTTACCGCTTTGGTTTCGGAAACGAACATTTCCTCGGTAATGTTCTTATTGAGAACGTCGGAAATTGCCTTTACAACGTCCGAAACAGCTTCCTTATCAAGCGAGACGGAGGCGTTTGCTACGTTTTGACCGAGTGCTAATGCGCCTGCTTCCAAGAGAATGGGCTTTTCGTTAAGGCCCAAAAGATCGGTATAATATATTTTTTGGCCGTTAGCATCTACGACAGCGCCCAAGGTGGGCTTTTCTCCGAAAACGTCGAACGACATATCGAGCTTTGAAAGACCGGAATCTACGTCGTTGGAGGCGGTGGCGGAAAGCGATAACTTGCCCATCGAGGCGAGGTCCTGATTTTGAACCTTAAACTTATCAACGTTAAACGAGAAGGTCGCAACCTGATCGCTAACGTCGCCGCTTAAAAGCTTGGAGAGCAAGCTGTCTTCTTCGGCTGCAAGGGCGTTCGTGAGCGAATCGGTGAACAATTCCTTGGGTGTGGGCTCTTTGCAGGATGTAAATGCAAAGGCGGACAGAATTAAAACGAACGCGGTAAGTGCCGCAAGAACTCTTTTTTTCATAATATTAGTCTCCTTTTCGTCAATTGCAGTTTTTACTGCATATTCATTATATACCTTACATATCCAAAAGTCAACGGAATGTTTTAATTAATTATTCGGTTAACGCGTCAACTGTGACAAAGACCCCGAAAACGCGAGCTTTCGGGGACTTTTTGCGGATTTTAGTTATAAGAGCCGATGTCATCCATATTGATTTCAACGGAGTACATCAACCAATAGAGGTAGCGATCCTTGTAATATCGGAAATCCTCTTCGGAACAAGAGAGCTGCTCTTGATAGATACAAGATTTACCCACGCCTGCGGTGACGATATAGCATATTCCGGCATTATTTTTATAGGTGATATAGGGAATACCTTCACCTAAAACCAATGTCGCTTCGACGTTGGAAAGATTTTTGCAGACGCTTCTGAGATATTCCTCTTCAGTCATCTTTTCGCCGATATCCTTATATTCGATCTTCTTGACCATTACGGTTGCCGAATCTCCCTTAAATGCATAGCAGTGAGGAGGAGCTTTTGACGTTTCAAAGTCTTCGGGGAGATAGATAAAAAGCTCATCATTGACGAGAAACGGCTTTAAAGGCTCGTTTACGAAATAGAATTCAAACAGAGAATCCCAAAGCATTGCGTAAAGGTTGGGACATTTTTTGCTGAATTCCCGTTCCACAGCATCGCGGTCGTAGCTGTCCAGATCGTCATATTCGGTGATTTTTTCAAGAGTCACGTCTTTATATTTATGAACCGAGGTAAGGACTGCGGAAAGCTCGATTTCGCCTTCTTCTATAAATTTATAGTTTGCGGTCAAAGTGCTTTCGCTTTCGGTTTCTCGGTAGTCCAAGGAAATAACAAGATTCAAATTATCCTGAACGTCATTGGCAATCGAGATAAAGGGACCGATCTTTAAGCTGACGTTTTCTTCCTTGTCAACCAATTCATATCGGAATGACAAAGATTCGTCGTAGATATTACACGAAACGGAGCCGTCGTGAACGCCGTCCTTGTAGGTTCCCGCAAGCTTTATAATTTCTTCGGTGTCGCCGTTTTCACACGTACCGAACGCGAGATTTTCGTTTTCGCCGTCAAGAGTGTAGTTTATAAATAAATAGCCGTGTTTTTTGAAATATTCGCCGTTTTCGTCGGCAGGACCGAGATCAAGCTTGAAATTGTCACCGATAAAGCTTGAATGCAGTACGATCCTGTTGTAATCACGTCTGCTTTCATCAACAAAACCGTCGGTCGGTGAGATCTTGAACGCGACCTCGTTGATATTTGCTTTCTGCTTGGGAAGCTCGATGATAACGTCGATCGCAATCGATTTTTTATTAACGGCGGTGCTGATTATCTTGATTGATTCGGGAACGTTTTCTTTATCGATCTGAAAATCATCGCCTGTGCTTGCAATAAAATCCTCGTTGGCACGAAGGGTATCGGTAATATCCTTTACGATAGCGTTTACCGTTTCCTTTTCCATTGAAAGGGTAATAACGTTTGCATCTGTGTAACTGTTGCCGTCAACGGTTACGTTTTTGATTTCGGAATCAAATATGAAATCGCTTGCGTATTTATTGGCGGAATCAATTGCCGCATCGTAGAATAGCTTTAACAGATCGACGTCGGTGCTCGTTTTCAAATCGGATACGAGTAAACCGTTATTATAAGAAAGCGGCTTTTTGAGTGCGCCCAAGAAATCGGTGAAGAAGATATCTTGATTTGCGCTGTCATACAGGATGCTTGCGGAAAGCTTTTCTTTCAATGCGTTTACCGTGAAGTCGATATTGGTGAGTTGATTGTCGGCATCAAATTGCGTTTTTCCCGTGAAGGAAAATTCGCCGCCGGAAGCAAGGATATCCTCGCCTTCCATTTTGAGCGTATCTACTTTCATAGAAAATTCGCCGACAACGTCCTTCGGTTTTTCTTCGCTGCCGAAGAGCTTAAATATGAGCGAATCTTTTCTGCCGGTGTTGGCGTTGATAAGAGATTCTATAAACTGTCCCTGCGGTGTTATTCCTTCTGTGCTTTCCTCCGACGATACCTCCGACGATACCTCCGAGGAAGCTTCGGTCACCTCCGAAACTACGGAGCTTTCGGGGGTTTCTGTGTTTTCGCCGTCGCACGACGCAAGATTAATTGCAGTCAAAAGCATAAGGAAAACCAAAAATACGGCAAGAAATCTTTTTTTCATAAAATTTGTCTCCTTTCGGGGTTGCTGAAGTTTTGTTTGCAACATTAGTGTTATACACCTAATTATGAGGAAAGCCAACCGTGCGTTTTAATTGGTTATTTAGTTGAAACGATTTGCGGGTAAAAAATTTTATCGAGTCAATGCAACTATGATAGGCAAAATGGCAGATGCGGAAATATAGACCGCACCATTATCTTTATATCGCGCCTAATACCAGCTGGAACGAGGAAAATCCGCTTCCGTTGTCATTGGTAAGATATACCACGTTTAAGTAAACAATGGTGCCGTCGGAAAGCGTTGCTTTGTATGCAGATTCCTCTTGTCTGATATTGCCTGCTGTACCGCTTGAGTTTTTAACGTTGATGTTTATAAGCTGAACGCTTTGGGTTTTACGGCCGGAAAGGTATTGGCTCATTTGAGTATATGCCGAATCGGGCTTGTTGTTAGCATCGGGATGCATAAATGCTTTTGCATCGGGAATACGGTTTTCCGCCAAGGCGGTCATCATTTGCTCGACCTTTGGTGTTGCTTGCGAATCACCTGCCAATGCGCCCGATACGTTTGAGTTGAAATTACAACCCGAAAGGCAGGAAGCTATAATTACAAAAACAAAAGTAAAACAAAAAAACTTTTTCATAGCAAATTCTCCTTGTTGAATAATTTTGTTTTGATAAATATAAAAAGTGCGCAGCCGAAACTGCGCACTAAAAAACGCAGTTTGCTTCTGTTGCTACACAGTTCACATCGCTCGAAGATATGACAAGCAAAGCCTACGTTTTTTGTAACGTAAACCTCGGGCGATAGATATTAAACTGTGTAGCATGTACATTGTAGCATACTAAAGCGAATTTGTCAAGAGTAACAACTATTGATAAGACAAAACCCCGAAAGTGTGAAGCTTTCGGGGTTTTGTATGTTATATCAGAAGGTTTCGTCTACTACGTGTTGATAGACAACGCCGGAACCGTATGCCCATGCGAGGAAGCGTTCTTGATAATCGTTAAAATTATCCTCCGAACAGCAGAACTGAACGAGCCAGAAGGAATCATCGCCTTCGTAGGCGGTGACGATATAGTGCATTCCGAATTCGCTGTTTTCATAGACGAAATAGGGGATAGAATCATCGAAAATTTCGCTTACACTGCCGTTGGCATTGTTGCGGACGAGGTTTAAATATTCATCAAGAGTAAGCTCAACGCCGAGATCGTCGAATTTTTCTTCCAATACGAGAACCGCTACCTCTGCGCTGTCGAACACAGCGGTGTAGCCTGTGACGGATTGTTCTTCAAAGCCTTCGGGGAGATAAAGCACGAATCTGCCGTCGATAAAGTAGGGAACGAGTTCTTCGTTATTGCCCGCAATCATTTGATAAAGGGTGGGGCATTTTTCCTTGAATGCCGATTCGATCTTCGATTCGTCAAAGTCTTCGACGTCGACGTAGTCGTTGATAGGCTCAAACGTTACGTCCTTGAATTCGCAAGAAACACTGTAGTCGGCAGAAAGATCTAATCCGCCTTCCATTGCGAAATTGATTTCGCCGCTAACGTTAATTGTGGTTTCGGTTATGGTGTAGCTTGCGGTATAGTTGAAATCAAGCTCGATCGTTTCGCCGTCGCTTGTGACGGTGACGGGACCAAGCTGAATATTGCCGTTGTTTTCAGAGCCGCTGAGCGAATATTCAATAGTCACTCCTTCGCCTTCGACTTCAAGGGTAAGCTTGCCCTTGCGCTCGCCGTTTTTGTTGGTACCGTCCAATTTAATAAGCTCTTGCTCTTTGCCTTCGCCTATAAGTGCAAAAACAAAGCTTTCCTTTTCGTTTTCGAGCTTGTAAGCAACTTTAATATATCCGTGCTCGTCAAAGAAATTGCCTTCGTCGTTGGCAGGACCGAGAACGAGATTGAAATTGCCGTCCAAATAATCTGCCCTGACAACGAACTTGTTATATTCGGGGTCATCGTCTTCTGCGGTATCCTCGTCGGATGCAGCACTTTCATCGGCTTTATCCTCGGGACACTCGACGGTAACTGCGAGTGCAACCGATTTTTCGTTTACAATAGTGTTTACAATTTTGGTAGAGAGGGGAATTTCATCTTCCGCAAGAGTAAGCTCTTCGCCGAAAAGCTTAACGATTTCTTCGTTGGAGTTGATCGAGTCGGTAATTTTGGTCAGTATGCTTCTTGAAGCTTCGTTGCCGATGGTAAGTGTAACAACGGTAGCGTTTTCAATGGTTTTGCCGTCAACGGTAACGGTTTCGGTTGACTTGGTGAAATCCTCGTCCTTGACGTTTTCGGTAATGGCTTTGATTATATCCTCGAGAAGCGTTTCGATCACGGCAGGATCAATCTCGCCAACGGTGCTTCCAATCGCGCCACCTTCGATAACAGCACTTCCGTCTTGCATAAGAACCGGCTTTTCAATAGCGCCGAGGATGTTGGTCAGATATACCTTGGTGCCGTTTTCTACGAAAATGCCTGCGTCGACAGTTTCGCCAAGGAAGAAAATATTGTAATCGACCATAACCGATTCGGTTTCGATATCGGCTTTAACGTCGGCAGTCATACCGATTTTTCCGAGAGAAGCAAGGTCGACGCCTTCTGCGGAAAGCTTGTTAACGTTAACTTCAATCTTGCCTTCGGTGTCCTTTGACTGATCGCCGAAAAGGATATCCTTAAACAACGAAAGGTCGCCGGTGTTGGCGTCGCTGATCGCAGCTTTTAAAAGAGAAGCGGTGAAAAGCTCACGCGCGGTAAGCTCCTGTTGGCTTTCTGCCTCCGAGGAGGTTTCGGTAACGGGTTCATCCTCGCAGGAAGCGAAAGCAAAGACCGACAAAAGCATGATCAAAGCGGTAAATGCCGCAAAAAGTCTTTTTTTCATAAAATGTGTCTCCTTTGAATGTAGTCTACTACATTAGTACTATACACCTTGTTTGTTAAAAAGTCAAGGAAATTTTGTTAAAAGAGTGTTAAAGAAAAAAATAAAAGAGTCGGTAAAACCGACTCTTCCATAATTTGAATAAGAATAGTTCTTTTTGTGCGGTCTGCGCCGTATCCAATCGAACAAGTAATTATCTCTTCGAGTTTTAGGAACGCTGTTCGATATCGTGAATATCGTGTGATATCGTAGCTTTATCGTGTGATTTCGTGCGATATCGTGAATATCGTGAATATCGTGAATATCGTGAATATCGTGAATATCGTGAGTATCGCCCTTTAAAGTGTTGAACCAAATTTGCACCAACTCATCGGGGCATTTAACACCTAAGAGAAGTCCAACACCGCATCAAATGCGGATATCTTTTCTTGACTAAATTGATGCGAAACGATAATAAGTGTTTTGTCTTTAATGGATAATAACAACTCCTCAATTCTTTCAGCGGTTTCTGTATCTAAATTTGCAAGCGGTTCGTCCAATATTAAGATATCTGTATGCCGTAAAAGTGCACGGGCAAGACAAATTCGTTTCTTTTCTCCACCGGAGAAATTGCTTCCATCCTCGGACACAACACTGTTTAGCATATCTGTTGAAGCAAATTTTTCTAATCCGACAGAATTTAAGGCAGACAAAATGTCTGCATCAGTAACATTTTGATACATCGTTAAATTGTTTCTCAATGTATCATTGAACAAGGTTGCTTCTTGTCGAACTACGGTCATAAAACCGTATGTGCTGTTGAAGGTATCAATTCTGTTGTCATCAATATAGATTTCACCACTATTTACATCATAATACCGCAACAACAGATTAACCGCCGTAGTTTTTCCACATCCGCTTGGACCTTGCAATAGATAGCGTTTCCCTTTTTCAATGGTCAAATTTAATCCATTTAGAATAGGTGTTGCGGAATCATATGCAAAATGTACATTCTGGAATTGAATTCTATCCTTAAAGAAGTAGTCTGTATCAGCCTCTTGAACTGGCATTGTGTCTTTAAGGATCTCGTTCATTTTTTGACATGTCGGTTTTATCGCAATGAGTTGTCGAGTGATACCCGCCAACGAAATCAAGGGATAAGACAGTTGGTCAATCATTCCGATAGCAACAAAAAAGTCGCCTG
>JAFZDO010000020.1 GCA_017561145.1 Clostridia bacterium
ACGTTCGGCGATAGCGTTATTATTGGTGCTTGTCTTTTTTGTCGGCTGTACGGCTAATGAAGAATCGATCAGCGAATCTGCAAGCAACGAAACAAGCGAAGATACAAGCATTACAGTCAGCGAAGTAATTGAAGAATCCTCTGAGGTTATAATCAACGAATCGAGCGAACCCGAAGCAGAATCGTCGCTTGAAGATAAATTTGCAGGTATTGCCTCCTTCGACACCGAATTTAACGAAGCAAACGTTATTTATTACGATGGAGATATGGTATATCAGGTTACCAACTTTCTTTATTCCGACGGTTTAGACGAAGAGCATTCTGTATCAAATAAATTTTCCGCTTACCAAAACGCTCATGACGATGATTGGTTTGTTGTTGCATTATCTTGCAAAGATGACGTTATTGAAGTCGCTGAGCATATCGGAGCTATTGAAATAGAGGATCATCCCTTTTCGAAGCTGTACGATTGGTATAAAGAACGGACGGAAAATCCCAACAAGGAAGAAGCGCAGGCATTATATGCTGAACAATATGCCCTGCTTTTCCCCGGAGCAAAATACAAAAAAGATCCTAATCCCATAGGCTTGATCCCCAAATATACTTACGTCGGTTATTTTACCAAGCCGATGCTTGAGGAATTAGGTAATACTTATTTTAAAGGGAATATACCCTACACCTTTTTGCCCGAGATCGGCAACAACGAATGCTGGTTTAAGAACATGAGATTAAAATAAATTTCAAAGAGCGCAGAAAATTCTGTGCTCTTTCTTTTTTATGTTGAAAATTATTTAAATATATGTTATAATACTATGAATAAAATTTCGGAGGTATTTATGCAGGATACCGTATGGCTTGACGAGGAGAAGGATCTGCTTTGCTACATCGACCAGACGCTTCTTCCCAACGAGCTTAAAATTTGCACGTGCAACAATATTTTCGACCTTTACGATATTATAAAGCGCTTATCTATCCGCGGTGCGCCTGCTATCGGCGTCGGCGCGGCTATCGGACTTTATGCGGCGGCGAGCCGTTTTGAGGACGAAAGCGAGGACGGATTTCTTTATTCCTTCCGCAAGAGCGCCGAAATTGTGAATTCCTCCCGTCCGACGGCTGTCAACCTTTCCTGGGCTGTCAGACGTATGATCAAATGTGCCGAGGGCGCAAGGGGATCGGGCGTTGAGGGTATTAAGATTGCGCTCAAGGCAGAAGCGCTTGCGATCTATAACGAGGATATCGAAACCTGCAAAATGATCGGCTTTTACGGCGACACGCTTATTAAGGACGGCGCGCGTATTTTGACTCACTGCAACGCAGGTGCATTGGCGGCGGTACGCTACGGCACGGCGCTTGCTCCCATATATACCGCGCACGAAAACGGCAAGAGCGTTCACGTTTATGCCGACGAAACACGCCCTCTCCTTCAGGGCGCAAGATTAACGGCGTTTGAGCTTGCCGAAAACGGCATTCCCGTCACCCTCCAGTGCGACAATATGGCGGCTTCGCTTATAGCTAAGGGCATGGTCGATATGGTGCTTGTCGGCGCCGACAGAATTGCGATGAACGGCGATGCGGCGAACAAGATCGGCACGCTTGGCGTGGCTATTATCGCAAAGCACTTCGGCATTCCCTTTTACGTTTGCGCTCCCCTCTCGACGATCGACCCATTTTGCGAAAGCGGAAAGGATATCGTTATCGAGCAGCGCAACGCAAGCGAGGTTACCGAAATGCATTACAAAAAGCGTATGACGCACAAAAACGTTTCGGTCTACAATCCCGCCTTCGACGTTACCCCCAACGAGCTTATCACCGGAATCATTACCGAAAAAGGAATTTTTAAGGGCCATGAGCTATCAACGATCGAACAACTCGCTTCTGCTCGTGCTTAACCCCGTTGCGGGCAAGGGCAAGGGCAAGGAGATACTTTTTAACACGGTTGAAAATTTAACGAACCACGGCTTTCGCGTTACGGTGCTTCCCACCGTTTCGGGAGGTAAGACCGAAAGGACGATCGCCGAGGAATGTAAAAATTACGGCACAGTCGTTGCTATCGGCGGTGACGGCACGCTTAATAACGTAATAAACGGTATTATGCAAAGCGGTATCGACGTTCCTTTGGGCTATATCCCGTTGGGCTCGACGAACGATTTCGGCAAATCCTTGGGACTCCCGAAGGATATCGTCAAGGCTTGCGAGGCTATTGCGAAAAAGGAGCCGAAATATATCGATATCGGGCTTTTCGGCGACAGATATTTTGTATATATCGCCTGCGCGGGTATGTTTGCCGACACTTCCTTTAAAACGAGCCAGAGGATGAAAAACACGCTCGGTCACAGCGCATATCTTATGAAGGGCGCAGGCTCGCTCTTCCACACCCACAAAATGAAGCTTTCGGTCGACTGTGACGGCGAAAATCTCGACGGAGAATATATACTCGCAGGCGTTTCGAGCACCTATAGCGTCGGCGGTGTTTTCAAATACCCGAAGGACGACGTTTTGTTTGACGACGGTTACTTTGAGCTGACGATGATCAAGGCGCCTAAAGGGGTCGGCGAAACGACTGCGCTTATCAATTCGCTTATGCACGGCAGGCTCGACTCCCCTCTTTTTGTCACGCGCAAGGCGAAAAGGGCAAGATTTATAAGCGTTGCCGAAAGCGAATGGTCGCTTGACGGAGAAAACGGCGGTGCGACCGAAAATGCCGTTATCGAAATCAAGGAAAAGGCATTGCGCTTTATTTATTGATTATTTGTAAATTGTTGCTCTATTTTGTGCACTTTAGTAAAATAATGCTTGACTTATAGAGCGAACG
Source organism: Clostridia bacterium (assembly GCA_017561145.1). Taxonomy (GTDB): domain Bacteria; phylum Bacillota; class Clostridia; order Oscillospirales; family CAG-382; genus Coliplasma. Next base: position 2,812 of record JAFZDO010000020.1, read on the forward strand.
TATGTATAATTGAAATGTTAAAAAAACTTTCCGGAGGTATTTGCGATGAATTACTCACGCACTGCCAATATCTCGCGTTTTGTATTGCTGTTGCTTGCGATCGTGTTTGTTTGCATGGTCACGGTAACCGGTATTTACATCGACGACGATACGCAGTTAAAAGGAATTTTTGAAGAAGGAACTATCCGCTTGGGTCTTGACCTTGCCGGCGGTTCTGTTGTTACTTTCCAAGCTAAAACCGAGGATACAGGCCTTGATCTTGAATCGGGCATGGATTCCGTTTACACCGTAATGAGAGACCGTCTTGACGGTCAGGGCCTTACCGAAGCGCTCTGTTATCTCACCGGTGACGATATGATCACTATCGAAATTCCCGATATTGAAGATCCTAACGAAGCTATCGCTAACTTCATGCAGACCGCTAAGCTCCAATTCAAGGACAAAAACGGCAAGGTAGTTATCGAGGGCGAGCATATTGAATCGGCAGTCGGCGGCAACTTCCAGGTTTCCGAAGGCAAGTATGAATACGCCGTTTCTCTTACCCTTACCGCAGAAGGCGCAAAGAAGTTCGCGGCTGCTACCAAGACCGCAGCCGCAACCAAGGATGCTATCGGTATTTATATCGACGGTCAAATGATCAGCCAGCCCACCGTTAACGAAGAAATTACCGACGGACAGGCTATCATCACCGGCAACTTCACCTATGAATCTGCTCTCGCTCTTGCGAACAACATCAACGCAGGTGCGTTCCGTTACGAGCTTATCCCCGTTGAACAGAGAACCGTCGGCGCTACTTTAGGTGAAGATTCGCTTTCCACCTCGCTTTTCGCAGGTGCTATCGGCGTTCTTTTGGTTCTTATCTTTATGAGCATCTATTACAAGGTTCCCGGCATTATGGCTTCGATCGCACTCGTTGCTTACGTTGGTATCTTTGGTCTTGTTCTCGTTATTTTCGGCACCAACCTTACCCTTGCAGGTATCGCAGGTATCTTCCTCTCGATCGGTATGGCAGTTGACGCAAACGTTGTCATCTTCGAACGCGTTAAGGAAGAAATCGACCTCGGCAAGAGCGCAAAGGCGGCTGTTAAGGCAGGCTTTAAGAGAGCGTTCTCCGCAATTCTCGACTCGAACGTTACAACCATCATCGCTTGTGCCGTTCTTTACTTCCTCGGCTCGGGTACCATCAAGGGCTTCGCTTCGACCCTCTTCATCGGTATCGTAATCTCGCTCTTCACCGCATTGGTTATCACCAAGGTACTCCTTAACCTCTGCATCGGTATGGGCATTACCGAACCTAAAAAATACAGATCGTTGGGAAGGAGAGCAAAATAATGAGCAAGTTCCACTTTATTAAAAACCAAAAGGTTACTCTTTGCGTAGTAGCTCTCGTGATCCTTGTCGGTCTTATCTCCTTCTTTGTAAGAGGCTTTAACATCGATATCGACTTCTCCGGCGGTACCGAAATCAAAATCGACCTCGGCACCGAGGTTACCAAAGAAGTTTGCGACGATATCAACGATATCATCAGAAACCACGAAAAGCTTGGTAACGATTACGTTTCCTCCACCACCCAGTCGACCGATAATATCAACATGGCTATCATCCGTACCGGCACCGCGGCTCTCACCAACGAGCAGACGCTTGCCCTTCAGGATGCACTTACCGCAAAGTACACCAACGCAAACGTAAACAACGTTCAGATCAGCACCATCGCTCCCACCATCGGCGATCAGCTCACCAAGACCGCTATTATCGCTGTTGCGGTTGCAATCGTGCTCATGCTCGTATATATCTGGATCCGTTTCGAGGCTAAATCGGGTATCGCAGCAGTTCTCTGTCTCGCACATGACCTTTTCGTCATCTTCGCGGCATACTCGCTCCTTCAGATCCCCGTTAACTCCAACATCATCGCCGCTTTGCTTACCATCCTCGGTTACTCGATCAACGCGACCATCGTTGTGTTCGACCGTGTACGTGAAAATAAAGCAAAGGCTGAAGCAGGCACCGAATTTTCCGAGGTTGTCAACACCGGTATCCACGAAACCTTCGGCAGAAGCGTCAACACCACCATCACTACCCTTCTCACCATCGGTTTGATTTACATCCTCGGTGTTGATTCTATCCAGCAGTTCGCACTTCCCATCATCATTGGTATCGTTGCAGGTCTCTTCTCCTCCGTATTTATGTCCGGTATGATCTGGAACGCGCTTGCGAAGATCGGCAAGAAGAAAGAATCTAAATAATCGATTATTTAATGCGAGAGAGGAGCTTTTTGCAAAAAGCCCCTCTCTCGAACTCTCTCCCCAAAAACTCCAAATATTATAATTATTTAATGATCGCAATTCGTTGCGGTCTTTTTTGTTGGTTAGTTTATTTTATATCTCACAAACGAGCGTTAAATTTAACCGTCGCGTTTGCGGGCGATTCGTGAATCGCCCCTACGGGTGTAAATTTATAGGTTTGTTTTTTATGTGATGACGTTAAATTTATTCGTTACGTTTCGGTTTTAAAATCGATATAACATATAAAACTGTAGGGGCGATTCACGAATCGCCCGCAGGTAACATATATGGAAAACGTTATTTTTTACCCCTCATCCGTCAAAATCAATGATTTTGACACCTTCCCCCGAGGGGGAAGGCTATTATGACCGCAAACGAAACAAATACGGAAAACGCAACATCAATGCACTAATAATAATTAATAATTAATATTGAAAAGTTTTTGGAGAGAGCGCGAGAGTCACTTTTTTTAAAAAGGGGCTCTCGCACTATATTCCCAAAAAACAGCTCTCGCATTAAATTTATCCTTGAAAAATTATTAAAAGCATAGTATAATAAAATGATTAAATATAGATACGGGAAAACTGTTATGACCAACATTGAAAAAATCAGGAATTTTTCTATAATAGCGCACATCGACCACGGCAAGAGCACGCTTGCCGACCGTTTGCTTGAATACACGGGCGCGGTTCAGAAGCGCGATATCGACGAGCAGATGCTCGACAATATGGAGCTTGAGCGCGAACGCGGAATTACGATAAAGGCGCGCGCGGTACGCTTTGACTACAAGGCAGACGACGGAGAGACCTATGCGCTGAACCTTATCGACACCCCCGGTCACGTTGACTTCGGTTACGAGGTATCACGTTCCTTGGCGGCTTGCGAGGGCGCTGTGCTTATCGTCGACTCGACTCAAGGCATCCAGGCGCAAACGCTTGCAAACGCTTATCTTGCGGTCGACCACGATCTTGAAATTTTACCGGTTATCAATAAAATCGACCTCCCCTCCGCCGACCCCGAAATGGCAAAGCGCGAGATCGAGGATATTATCGGCATCCCTGCCGACGAAGCGCCCTGCATAAGCGCAAAAATGGGCACCAACATCAAGGACGTGCTTGAGCAGATAGTAAAGAACATCCCCCACCCCAAGGGCGATGCCGAAAAGCCGCTCGAGGCGCTTGTTTTCGACAGCTATTACGATTCCTATAAGGGCGTTATAGTTTACCTTCGTGTTAAAAACGGCAGAATGCGCGTTGGCGACAGAGTACGTATGATGCACACGGGTGCCGAATTTGAAATCGTCGAGCTCGGCACGCTTTCGACCTTCTCGCTCGATAAGAAGGAATGTCTTGAGGCAGGCGAGGTTGGATATTTCACCGCGAGCATCAAGAACATTGCCGATACCGACGTCGGCGACACCGTTACTCTTTGCGATAACCCGTGTGAAAAACCGCTTCCCGGCTTTAAAAAGAGCCAGCCGATGGTTTATGCGGGCATCTATCCCGCAGACGGCAGTAAATACGGCGATCTGAAGGACGCGCTTGACAAGCTGAGATTGAACGATTCTTCGTTCACCTATGAGCTTGAAACCTCGGTAGCGTTGGGATTTGGCTTCCGTTGCGGATTTTTGGGACTTCTTCATATGGAGATCATCGAGGAGCGTCTTGAGCGCGAATTTATGCTCGACCTTATCACAACCGCGCCGAGCGTTATTTATGAAATACACAAGACCAACGGCGAAGTGGTTTATATCGACAACCCCACCAACTACCCCGACCCTGCGGTTATCGAAACGGCTTGCGAGCCCTTTGTTAAGGCAACCGTTATAACTCCTACCGAATACGTCGGCACGATAATGCAGCTTTGCAACGACCGACGCGGCGAATATATCGATATGAAGTACATCGACACGAACCGTGCCGAATTGCATTACCTTTTGCCGCTTAACGAGATAGTTTACGACTTTTTCGATTCCTTAAAATCGAAGAGCAAGGGCTATGCCTCGCTCGACTATGAATTCAAGGATTACAGACCGAGCAAGCTGAGCAAGCTCGATATACTTTTAAACGGCGACGTTGTCGACGCGCTTTCCTTTATCGTCCATTCGGACAGAGCTTACCCCCGCGCAAGACGTATTTGCGAAAAATTGAAGGACAACATCCCCCGTCAGCTCTTTGAGATCCCCGTTCAGGCGGCTATCGGTGGTAAGATAATCGCGCGCGAGACCGTCAAGGCGATGAGAAAAGACGTTCTTGCGAAATGTTACGGCGGTGACATCACCCGTAAAAAGAAGCTGCTTGAAAAGCAAAAAGAGGGCAAAAAGCGTATGCGTACCCTTGGTACCGTTGAGGTTCCGCAGGAAGCGTTTATGGCAGTGCTTAAATACGACGATGAATAATATCGCGTTGTATTTTCACATCCCCTTTTGCGTTAAAAAGTGCGATTATTGCGCCTTTTACTCGCTTGCCAACGTTGGCGAGGACATAAAAGACGCGTATTTTGAAGCGTTGCTCCGCCAGCTATCCTTCTTCATTACCGAAAAGACCGTAAGCTCGGTCTATTTCGGCGGCGGAACTCCTCCGATGCTCGGCATCGACAGATTATGTAAACTCTTATCGGCTGTAAAGAGTAGATTTATTCTTGCTAACGATTGCGAGATAACTGTCGAGGTCAACCCAAAGACGGTCGATCTTGTCGGAATGCTGAAATTACGCGAGGTAGGATTTAACCGTCTTTCGGTCGGCGTACAATCGGCAGACGACGAAATTCTCGCTTCTATAGGCAGAATTCACAGCTTTTCAGACGCCGTCGAATGCATAGCCAACGCTCACAAGGCAGGCTTTGACAATATCAGCGCGGACATCATCTTCGCACTCCCCTCTTTAACGCCCGATAGGCTTTTAGAGAGCATAGAAATGATTATGTCAACCAATGTTTCACATATTTCGGCATATTCGCTTCAGCTTGAGGAGGGCACGCCGCTTTACAAACGGCGTAAAACGCTTTCATTCCCCACAGAGGAAGACGAGGAGGCGCAATATAATTTACTTTGCGAATCCTTAAAGGCAAACGGGTTTGAGCATTACGAGATCTCGTCCTTTTGCAAGGGCGGCAAGCGCTCGCGTCACAACCTTTCCTATTGGAGCCGAACCGAATATTTCGGCTTCGGTGCAAGCGCGCATTCGTTTTATAACAACCGTCGGTTTTCAAATATTGCCGACGTTAACGAATATATAAGGCTGACGAACGACGGGCTTTTCGCCCCGACCGATTATTATAATTCGCCCGAGATCACGCCACAAGAGGCGCTCGAGGAAGCGATAATGCTTGGTCTGCGCACGAGCGACGGTGCCGAAATTCCCGAAGGCGCAAAAAAGACGGCGGCAAGGATCGCCTCGCTCGGATATGGTTCATTCGACGGAAGCAGACTCTCGCTCAACTCAAGCGGCTTTAGAGTTTCCAACCGCGTCATCGGCGAGATTATCGCTTCGCTCTCCCCAAAAAACGCTTCGCATTTTTAGGGGACCCCATTCTAACCCCCAAAAATGCAAGCATTTTCGGGGACCCCATGCCCGCGCGGCGGGGTTTTGTGAGCATCGTTCATTCGCATCAACCTTGTGCGCGCTTTCGGCTTGTCCAAGGTTGCGATGCTCCAAGGTATATTTTTCGAGGGGTCCCCGAAAACGCTTGCCGTTTTTGGGGCAAAAGGCGCATGTCCCCGAAAAATATGGAAATTAAATATAAAAATACTTCGTATTTTGAAGACTGCATTCGTTGCGGTCTTTTTTTGTTTGTCACGCATACGGAAAACACAACAAAAGGAGACAAGCGGAATGATGCAGAACAAAGGCTTCCCCTTGGGGGGAAGCTGTCAGCGGAGCTGACTGATGAGGGGTTCGTTAACTTATTTAAAGATAAATATAACGATGCTTCGCATCTACCCCTCATCC
>JAFZDO010000021.1 GCA_017561145.1 Clostridia bacterium
ACGTTCGGCGATAGCGTTATTATTGGTGCTTGTCTTTTTTGTCGGCTGTACGGCTAATGAAGAATCGATCAGCGAATCTGCAAGCAACGAAACAAGCGAAGATACAAGCATTACAGTCAGCGAAGTAATTGAAGAATCCTCAGAGGTTATAATCAACGAATCGAGCGAACCCGAAGCAGAATCGTCGCTTGAAGATAAATTTGCGGGTATTGCCTCCTTTGACACCGAATTTAACGAAGATAAGGTGCATTATTACGACGGCTATATGGATTACACCGGGAAGGAAACAACGTTTCCGCCCTTTATGGAGATCAGGTTTTCAACAGATACGTTCGCTGCTTTCGAATCAGCAGAGGACGACGATTGGTTTGTGGTTGCGTTATCGCTCCCCTTCGGCAGAGAAACTCTTGAGTATGCAGAATTTTCCCAAATGCTCGAGCACATAGGTGCAATTGAAATTGCCGACCATCCTTTCCTCGGTTACAAAAGCTTTTATAATGAGCTGACCGCAGCAAAAACGGATGCCGAAAAGGATACGATTAGAAAAGCACGGTACGAAAAGATGTTTCCCGATGCAGTGTATGGAAATGATCCTTATTTTGCCGGTGACCCCTATACTTATATCGGTTATTTTACAAAGCCGATGCTTCGAGAGGCTGACACGGCAAGCGATACCTATATACTCTACACCTTTATGCCCGAGATCGGCAACAACGAATGCTGGTTTAAGAATTTAAGAAAATCTTAAAGAGATATTTCGATCAAGAGCGCGGATTTTTCCGCGTTCTTTTTTATTGGTTTGAAAAGTCCGATAAACCAAAAACACGCGGAAAACACTTGCATTTTCATTTCGCAATTGTTATAATAACTCTGTATAAATATAGGTATACTGTTTGGGAGGAGGCTTTTATATGTTTAAACGTGTATTTTTGGTGGTTTTGGACAGTCTTGGCATCGGGCACGCTGTTGATGCAGGTGATTTCGGTGACGAGGGTGCGCACACGTTAAAAAGCGTTATGACAGAAACGCCCTTACTTCCCAACCTTACGCGACTTGGCTTGTTTAATATTGCGCGTGCCGAGCTTGAGCAGTTTGCAATTCCCTCTCCTATCGGCATATACGGTTATGCAGAGGAAAAGAGCAAGGGCAAGGACACGACTGTCGGTCATTGGGAGATCGCGGGCGTTGTTTCGGACTCTCCCCTACCCACCTACCCGAACGGATTCCCCGACGAGGTGATTGACGCGTTTGAAACGGCAAACGGCGTGAAGGCGCTTTGCAATCTCCCCTATTCGGGTACAGAGGTCATCAAGGATTACGGCGAAGAGCATTTAAAGACGGGTAACCCGATAATCTACACCTCGGCGGACAGCGTTTTTCAGATCGCGGCGCACGAGGAGATTATTCCGCTTGACAGACTTTATAAAATGTGCCAAAGCGCGCGTGATATCCTAAAGGGCAAGCACGCTGTCGGCAGAGTTATCGCACGCCCCTTTTTGGGCGAGGTCGGTGCATTTTACCGCACGGGCAACAGACACGATTATTCGCTTGAGCCGACGGGCGTTACTATGCTCGACCGATTGAAGGAAAAGGGCTTTGACGTTATTTCGGTCGGCAAGATAAACGACATTTTCGCTTCACGCGGGGTGACCGAGAGCTACCCGACAAAGGGCAACGCCGAGGGCGAAAAGCGTCTGCTTGAGCTTCAGCAAAAGGATTTTTGCGGACTGTGCTTTGTAAATCTCGTTGATTTTGATATGGTTTACGGACATCGCAACGATATTAAGGGCTATGCGAACGCGTTGGCGCAATTCGACAGGACGCTTGGCGAATTTATGGACAAAATGCGCGATGACGATTTGATTATCATCACGGCAGACCACGGATGCGACCCCGGATTTAAGGGGACCGACCACACGCGCGAAAACGTGCCCTTGCTTGCGTATTACAATGGCTGTGAAAGCTTTGATGCAGGCGGAAATTACGGTTTTGACTGTATTGGCGATGCGATAAACAAGAATTTTAACGTATAGGAGGTGTTCCATAGGATGAAGATGTATGACGTTATCACGAAAAAGCAATCGGGCAGAGAGCTTACCGAGGAAGAGATCGAATTTTTCGTTAACGGTGTTGCCGACGGAAGCATTCCCGATTACCAGATAAGCGCATTTTTGATGGCGGTTTGGTTCCGCGGTATGACCGATGAGGAAACGGGAATTCTTACCGAATGTATGGTCGATTCGGGCGAGATAGATAAGCTCGACTCCATCATCGGCAAGAAGGTAGACAAGCATTCAACCGGCGGTGTCGGCGACAAGGTCTCGCTTATCGTCGGTCCTATGGTCGCCGCCGCAAATAAAGGCATCTACGTCCCCAAGATGGCAGGTCGCGGACTCGGCTTTACGGGCGGCACGCTCGACAAGCTTGAATCGATAAAGGGCGTAAACACCGAAATTTCGGCAGAAGAATTTGAAAGCATTGTAAAGGATCTCGGCTTTTGCATTGCGGGACAGAGCAAGCGACTTGCCCCTGCGGACGGCAAGCTTTCGGCTCTGCGCGACGTTACTGCGACGAGCGGTTGTATTCCGCTTATTGCGGCAAGCGTTATGAGCAAGAAGATAGCATCGGGCAGCGAATGCATCGTGCTTGACGTTAAATGCGGCAGCGGCTCGTTTTGCAAGACGCTTCGCGATGCCGAGGATCTGGCAAGGCTGATGGTGCGTATCGGCGCAAGAGCAAAGCGCAAGACGGTTGCTCTTATTACCGATATGTCCGCCCCTCTCGGCTGTGCCGTCGGCAACAGCGTCGAAATGATCGAGGCGATACGCGTGCTCGAGGGCAAGGGCGACGAAAGGCTGACCGAGCTTTGCATCACGCTTGCGGCAAATATGCTTTATGCGGCGAATGCCGATACGCTTGAAAACTGCAAGGCGATTGCCGAAGAAACGCTTTACGACGGAAGCGCTTTAAGCAAGCTCGCGGATCTTGTCGAACGCTTGGGCGGCGACAGGAATTACGTTTACGACGTAAGCCTTTTCGAGGAAAGCAACGTGACCGCTATTCTCGTTGCCGAAAAAAGCGGTTATATTTCGAAAATAGACGCCTTTGAGGTCGGCAAGGCGGCGAGCGTGCTCGGTGCGGGCCGCGAGATCGTCGGTCAGTCGATCGACCACACGGCGGGTATTATACTTAACAAGCAGGTCGGCGACCGAATAGAAGAGGGCGAGGCTTTGGCGACCCTCCAGGCGCAAACGCTCGAGCGTGCTCAGAGCGGTATGGAATATCTCTTCAAGGCCGTCACCATCTCCGCCTTCCCTCCCGAAGAGAGAAAAATAATAATAAAGAGTATTTGAGTTTTTTGATTTTTGAATATAGTGCGAGAGAGCCTTTTTGAAAAATGCAAAGAAAACACAACAAAGAAATAGTCCCGACTGCGAAGATGCTTCGAAAAAGCATGACGAAAGAGGAAAGGCGTCTTTGGTATGACTTTTTACGGAATTACCCTGTGAAATTTTTACGCCAAAAGGTGCTTGGAAAATATATTGCCGATTTCTATTGCGCGAGTGCGAAGCTTGTAATCGAGCTTGACGGCTCGGGACACGCGACCGAAAAGGGCATTTGGAATGACGAGATCAGGACAAAATTTCTTGAAGAATACGGCTTGACGGTCGTTCGTATACCGAACTATGAAGTCAACACGAATTTCAACGGGGTTTGCGAGCATATCGACGATCTTGTAACCGCCGTGGTCGGCAAGCTTGAGTATCACGAGTAAGTTAAGTAACGTTACCGTAGGACACATAGCGTAATTGCAAAAATGGCTCCTTTGTGTAAAGGGAGCTGTCACCGCAAGGTGACTGAGGGATTGTCCTTTTAATTTAATTATGATAACGGCTACGGATATTTCATATCCTACAATCCCTCCGTCTTTTGCTTCGCAAAATCCAC
>JAFZDO010000022.1 GCA_017561145.1 Clostridia bacterium
TGAACTGATTCCCGCTATTGCCGAGGTGCTTTCAGTGACTGTTGACGAGCTTCTTGGAATGCCTCAAATCGAAAAAGAAAAACGCGCGGTTCAAACATTTGATGAGCTTCGCCGTGAGTGTATAAAACGTGATTATGATGCCGATAAAATTGTTGATCTTCTTCGTGATATACGAAGAAATTATCTCAACAGTGATTCTGCTTGGCGTCCGTGGGTTGAAGGAAACGACAGAGCATTCCGCGATCCTAAAATACTTCCCGAGGCACGTTTGCTGGCAGAAGCCTACCTTGAACGTCACCCTATGCAGCCGCATGTAATAGAAACAATGGCGGAAATCGAGGATGAGGAACATTTAGAAGACTTTTTGAGTAAATATACGACATCATTTGATTGCTCCGCGCGTGCACTGTTGTTTAACAGGTATTTCCGACGCGGTGATGCAGAAAAATTTGAGCCGGAGCGTAGATATCAATTGTATCAAGCATTCAACACATTACTTTGCCCACGCTACTTGCTAAAGTGGGGAGAAAGCAACGAACATAAACAAGCTGTGGTTAAATTTATGGAAACCATGCTTTCGTTAATTCGTTGTGATGCTGAGGATAATCGCCCTGATATGTGGATAGATGATCGCATTGAACTCGGACTTAAATCTGCGGTACGGTCAATATCTGCGGGTGATCAAGATGAGGCTCTTTCGAAAATAGAAACGGTAGTAAAGCTGTTAGAGGATACAATGATGATTACAGATGAGATCCTATTACCAACGTCCTGCCGTTTCCTTGACGGAATGGAATGGCGAGCCAAAGAGGATTGGATGAATCGTGATAATAATCCTGACAGTCCAGAAGAGAGAATGATCTATATGGCTACTCAAATGAATGGTATGTGTAGTTGCTATTGCCTGTTTCCCAGCAATTATTATGATATTCTCAACGGAAATGATTTTGAACCTCTCCGTAATCATCCGGAATTTACAAAACTTTGCGAACGTGTAAAAGCGTTAATTGTTACTAAACAAAAGGAATCGTAATCCTCGCCCCGCCTTGCGCGGGGCTTTTCTTTGCTTTCTGCGTATGAAAAAGCCATCACGAAACCGTGATGGCTAAATTCAATTTTATCGCTTGTTTTGCACGCCTTCGGCAGTGCTTTTTGTTATTTCATGCTTTCCTTAAGGTTTTCCTTTAATGTCTTTACCGAGGTCAGGAATGAATCGGTCGACCAATAAAGAGTTTTATAGCGGTGGGGTGAAAGCTCGATATTATAAATGCCTTTGTAATCCTTTGCAAGCTCTTCGAGCTGACTTGCAAAAGGATCGCGCCATTCGGTCATCGGATAATGGGCAACACCGTTGGTAAAGGCGTGGATATGTGTATGGATAGTGCGCGAAAGGAATTCCTTTTGCGGCATTTGTATCGGATTGTCGGTTTGAGTAGCGCAGTAATATGCGTAATGTCCCAAATCGAAGCAGATTCCAATATTTTCGCGGTCGACGTCGCGGACAATGTCAAGGACGAAACGGGTGCAATCGCCGTTTGATTTATCGGGCATATGCTTGTTGTTTTCCAAAGCGATACGAACGGGAAGCTTGTTTTCGTTGATATGATCCGAAAGCTTTAAAAGCATTGCACGGTTGTCGCCCTTTATCGGGTGGAGCGTTATCGTAAGATCGGACTGACGCAGATTAGCCAAAACTCCGCGAAGGGGCGCGAAAACCTCCTCGACTGCGTTTTCAACAGTGTCGACCGAGCCGTGAACGGTTACGAAAAAGCCCTGATCCCAAAGCGAATTAACAAGACCTAAAACCTCGTCGGGGTCGTCATTGGGTGCAAGCGGGCGAAGCTCGATGCTTCTTACCCCTGCATCGTACAAAAGCGGTAAAAGCTTTTGCGGATCGTCATAATGTGCTACCTTTGTGCCTAAAAGCCATCTGAATCTTAAGGATATGCCGATCATAATATGCTCCAAAATCAAAAAAGGATTACTGTGCGTATTATATATAACATTTTCGGTTAAGTCAACCCAAAGAAGTAAACCTATCGCGAAAAAATTAAAGGTATGATTGCCGCGCAATATTGAAAAAAGCGAAAATTTTGCTATAATACTGTTATGAATTTGAATTTGGCGAGGCGATTTGATGAATAACTCTCCTACCGAAAACGAAATTAAATATATACGCGAGGCATTGTATCGGTTTAATTCCGAGAAGGTCGGCGTTGACGGACATACGCCGCTTAATATTGTTGAGTATGATGAAAACGGTATTATAATCGGAGGTGTTCTCGGCGGAACCTATTGGGGTTGGCTGTATATAGATATTCTTTGGGTGCAGGAAAGCCACCGCTTTAAGGGGATCGGATCAAAGCTGCTTTCGGAAGCCGAAAAGGAAGCGCTTCGCAGAGGGTGTCACCACGCGCATCTCGACACAATGAACTGGCAAGCACCCGAATTTTACAAAAAACACGGCTACGAGGTGATCGGAGTATTGCCCGACATCCCAAGCGGAAATCAAAAATATCTGCTTATGAAGGCGTTGGATAAGCAATCGGTCGAAAACGAGGAAAAGTAATGAAAAAAATTATGTTTGTTTGCCATGGCAACATCTGCCGATCGCCGATGGCGGAGTTTATATTCAAAAAAATGCTTGACGAAAAGGGCGTATCATGTAAATTTTCGGTATCGTCCTGCGCTACGAGCAGTGAGGAGATCGGTTTTAACGGCGTCGGCAACCCCGTTTATCCCCCTGCGCGTGCAGAGCTTAAAAGGCACGGCATCGAGTGCAATGGAAAACGCGCCGTTCAGCTGAAAAGAGAGGATTACGGCAAATACGATATGTTTATCGGTATGGATACGAACAATATCCGCAATATGCACCGAATTTTCGGCGGAGATGCGGAAAATAAGATATCCAAGCTTATGGACTATACCCCACGCGGCGGTGACGTTGCCGACCCTTGGTATTCCGACAGATTCGATATTGCCTATAACGACATTTTCGACGGCTGTAAGGCGTTGTTGTCAAAGCTTTTGTAAAGCATAAAAAAAGAGCGTTCCGAAGAACGCTCTTTATATTTTATTTTCCGTAATATTCCTTAAGCTTGCTTACGTCGGTCTTATCCAAAACGCCGTCGAAGAGCATAAATTCGTCAACGGTAGCGGCAAGCGATGCGTTGTAAACACCGGTGCCGTCCTGACCGATATTAAGCACGTTAAACGCGTTTGCCGAGGTGTTCTTGAGCGCTTCGGGGAGCTTGAGGACAGAAAATTCACCGAAATCGACAGAAATTCTGACCTCTGCTTTTTCGCGGTCGACCACGGTAAGAACGTACATCCAGCCTGTGCGGTAGTCGGAAGGAAGCGGAACTTCCTTGTCGGTACGGACGGTGCCGTTGCCGAAATTGAATTTCACGTCGTTTGTGTTTCGAAGCGAAAGAACGTAGCCGTTGTTATATCCGTTTACCCAGTTCTTGTTCGAGAAAAGCACGGGGTCGGAGGTAACACCGCCCGTATTTACCCACATACCTACGGTAAAGCTATCGTTTTGCGGTGCATAGTTCTTTATGCTGACGTAACCGTCATCGAGCGAAACGCCCTTGCCGAAATATCCGTCGATATAATAAAGCTTGCCGTTTTGCGCCGTTTCATTACCGCAGACATCCTTAATATCTCCGTCAAAGGGGAGATAGTATTTCAAAGGAGTGTCTACAAAGTTAGAAATGTGGCCGCTGCTGCCTTTTTCGGGGGTGGGTACTGTTTCGTGGTAGCGGTTCGAGGTCTTATCGACGTAAACCGGTCGCTCGCCTGCGGTTACGCCCTTAAAAAGTCCCGAGGGGACGCGAGAGGTCCAGGTTTCGGGCTGTTCGTAACCGAATGCGTGAAGAACGACCGATGCTGTGTCGCGTATCTCCATATCGCCGATAGTGCCCTTTTCAACCGTCTTGCCTGCCGCCGCAAACATAATATATTTTTCGCCGTCGGTATAACCGCCATGGCTTGTGCCGTTGCCGCCGTGGTCTGCGGTCACGATAAAGAGAGTATCGTCAAGGATGCCTTTTTTCTCGTAAGCTTCATAAATCTTGCCGATATAGCCGTCGATCTCGGTAATTTTTGCAAAATGTGCGGGGGTGTTATATCCGGACGAATGTCCTGCGCCGTCAACCTCGTCAAACTGAACGAAAACGAGCTTGGGCGCCTTTGTGGAAACGTAATTGCAAACCGCGTTGCATATCGCGGAATCGCCTACACTGCCGTATTTGTAAACGTTAATTCCGTTTTCAACTATGCCGACGTTTATCGGGTTCCAGTTCGTAAACGAGCCCATTACAGCCTTGCTGTCATTTTCGCTTACTACCTTGAAAAAGCTGGGGTACTTGGAGTCCTGAGGATAGGGAGTTTCTGCAACGATTGCGTTGGTAAGGCCGTGAACCTTGTTGGTAACACCGTGGAGCAATGCGCCCCAGCATTGAGCGCTTATCGAGGGGTTTTCGGTAAGTACCTTATAGGAAATAGCGCCGTTTGCGAAAATTCTGTCGATATTCGGTGTTTCGGACTTGTTAAAGAAGTTTCCGGCTCCGTCTACGCCGATAACGATAACGTGCTTATATGTGTAATTCATATCTTCATCGTCCTTGCTTGTTTCGTCGCTCGTTTCATCGCTTACTTCGGAGCTTTCTTCCTTGCTTTCTTCCTTGCTTTCCTCGGTGCTCGATTCGGCACTCGATTCGAGACTCGATTCGTCGCTCGACTCAACACTCGACTCAGCGTTGGATTCAACGCTCGATTCTGAAGCTTCGCTCACTTCGTCGGTCGAAACGGACGAGGATTCGGAAAGGCTTTCGCTTTCGGAAACGCTTTCGGAAGCGACGGTCGACGACGTTTCATCGGTATCGCTTGCGCAAGCGACTGCCGTAAGAACGATACAACCGCAAAACAGCGCCAAAAGAACAGATCGCATAAAGGATTTTGCAGTTTTCATAAAGGCACCTCAAATTTATTAATATACTTAATGTAGTTATATTATAATTCATTAACAGACAATAGTAAACTGTTAAGTGTTTCAAAAAACCGACGCGTTTTTTAGACAGTATAACAAAAGAGCGGATATTTTCCGCCCTTTTGTTGCTGATGTCGTTTTAAAACCTTCGTGAGGCGGATGCCAAAATCTTTTTCAAAGCCTCCGATAACGGAACGATAAGCAAGCCCGCGCAAAAATCGCCGACCGTGTGCAGAATATCGAACGTCATACCCAACGATATCCAGGCAAGCATTTGCTCGAACGTATAACCGTATATCAATGCCTGCGCGGGGGCGTAAAGCACGCCGAAGAAAAGCCCGTGTAACGCGCAAACGGTGGGATAGACGATTAGTGCGGCCTTTTTCGGCATATTCTTCGGCAAAAGCATCGTCATTCCCCAAAGTATAGTCCAGACGTATAAATAGGGATACCACCACGTGGCAAATCCCGAATACACACCGTTGAGGAACACGTATATGTAAATGGGGATCAATGCCTTTGCGCGGAAAACCACCGTAAGAACCATTATCAACATTCCGAGCAGGTGAATGTTAGGCAGAAATTCCATAAACACCTTTGACACGAACATAAAGGAGCCGAACATTGAAAACAGGGCTAATTCAAACAAGACCCGAAACGGCTTCTTTTTCGTTTTTATCGGTGTGCTTTTTGGAGTATTACTTGGCGTATTCAAGTCGGTAGATTGCCGTTTCATCGATATCTGTCATATCAACGCCGGTCATTGCCATTTCGCCGTTGATATAAAACGCCCAATAGCTTTGATTTACGTCGTAATCGGCAACAATTCCGTTGACCTTCTTTACGTAAAGCCCGTAAGCGCCCTCGTCGCCTGCGATAAGTCCGTTTTCGGCAAGCGCCTCGCCGACAGTCTTTTTGTCGGTGTTTATAGTGAAGGTGACCGTTTGCTCCTCGACCTTTACCTCTACCTTAACGGTTTTTGCGCCTTCGCCGAGCTCGGTGTCCTGCACGTAGGTCGCATTTTCCCACAAGCCTGTCACGTCGACAGATTCCTTGCAGGCAACAAACGAGAACAGGCAGACGATCAAAAGCGCGATTGAAATTGTTCTTTTCATTGTTTAAGATCCTTTCTAAGAAAAAATATTTTTCACAAAAGGATAAAATAAAAGCACCCTTCATTGGGGTGCGAAAATAGCGGTATCCTGCCCATACCGAAAAACAGTCAGAGGTATCCCCTAACCGAATTCATTCACACATCTCCCCAATTTGCCCAAGAGACCTTTACGTGTCGCAGACCGATAAGCATTCCGACTTGACGTAATTTATACGAGTTACGGTAATGGCTGTTGCCGCGGATTTTCACCGCGATTTCCTTATCCCCGAGGAAGAAAAAGCTTCCCCGACAACGGACGTTTTCGCCCGATGGCATGCGTTTATTCTTTTGTCTTGCGCTCATTTTAGCATATACGGTAAGCTTTGTCAACAAAAAACGCAAAAAGCCGAGCAAACCACTCGGCTTTACTTGATCTTAGAATCTTGCTTTCTTTTTTGTAAACAGTGCAAAGGTCATCGCAAGCATCGATAATGCCAGAAGTATCCATACTGTCATGGCAAATCCGTTGTCGCCCGGCTTGATCTCCTCGCCGTCGCCCGATTCGTCGGAAACATCGGAAATATCGGAAATATCGCTTGTGTTCGATTCGGGGGAGGAGGGCTCGCTATCCGAGCCTTCGGGCTCGTCCTCGCTTGAGGTGTTGCCGACAGCGCCGTCATTACCCGATGAATAAACGCTTATTTCGTCGATAAAGGTCCAGCCTGCCGTTGTTTCCTCTCCGTCCTCGTTTGAAAACAGACCGAGATGCTCGATAGTGACCCGTACGAATCTGCCCTCGGCATCGTCTGCGGCAAGCGTCATCGCAAAGGTTTCCGAAAGCCCGCCCGCCGTGCTTTTTGCGGTGTCGAGCGTTCCGACGTCGATATATTCGCCGTTGCGCTCGTCCGAAAGCGCAAAGGTCACGCTTTTCGGCGCATAAATACCAACGTCGGTTTCGTTGAGAAAGCCTATTGTAAACGCAGAAAGGTCTGAATATTTACGTCCGAGATCGAGAATGATAACGAAATCGCCGTTTTCGTTAACGTTACTGCGGTTAAGACCGACGTAAGCAGAGCTTGAATAGTAATTGTTCTTTCCGTCGGGTACAGTGCCGAAGATCCCGTCGGTAAGCTTTATTCCGTCGTCGGGATATCCGCTCGAGGCGGGGGTGATAAGCGAGTATTCTTTCCCGTACGACACCTCGCCGCCCTCTGCCGCAGGCGACAAAAGCAAGGTTAGCGCGATAAGTGCAGAAAATGTTATTGCAAACAGTTTTTTCATAAAACTTTTCTTCCTTTTTTGATCTTGCAAATATCATTTGCCAAAGAAAGATAAATTATGCAAATCTTCTCTCGGATATATTGAAAAACAAACGAAAAAATGATAAAATAAGAGCACTAACGGCTGCGAGGTTTTGAATGAAAACAGGATTGGTACTGGAGGGCGGCGGATTCCGCGGAATCTATACCGCAGGCGTGCTTGACGTTTTTCTTGAGCACGGAATCAGCTTCGACGGCGTCATCGGCGTTTCCGCGGGCACCGCGCACGGATGCTCTTATCTTTCCGGTCAAAAGGGAAGAAGCATCGATTATTACACCAAATATTGCGACGATCCGCGCTTTGTGAGCTTTAAAAACTTTATCAAAACGGGAAACATCGTCGGCGTTCAGTTCGCATATCACGATCTGCCCGAAAGGCTCGTGCCCTATGATTTCGAAGCGTTCAAGGCGCAGAAAAGCGAATTTTACGTTACCGTAAGCAATCTTGAAAGCGGCAAAGCCGAATATATCAAGATCAACGATATGCTTACCGAAATCGATTATCTTCGCGCATCGGCGTCGCTTCCTTATTTTTCCCGTATTGTCGAGCTTAATAACAAAAAATACCTCGACGGCGGCTGTTGCGACGGCATTCCGATAAAGGCGTTCCGTGAAATGGGGTACAAAAAGAACGTCGTGGTGCTTACACGGCACGACGGTTTTGCAAAAAAGAAGGAGCACGGTCTTTTTGCAAAGCTGAAATACCGAAAGTATCCTAATTTCGTCAATGCATTGCTTCAACTTCACGAAAGATACAACAAAACGCTCGAATATATCCGCGAGCTTGAAAAAAGCGGCGAGATTTTCGTTATCCGCCCAAGCGAGGAATTAAAAATCGGCAGAACGGAGCACGACGTAGGCAAGGTCAGAGCCACATACGAAATCGGCGTTCGCGATGCCGAACGGATTATCGAGGAAGTTAAGAAATGGCTTGACAAATAACCTTAAAAGGGTATAATAATTAGCATACAATAAAACGGAGGACACTATGAAAAGAATTATTTGTTTGATAGTTGCGGCACTTCTTTTGCTGTCGCTTTCGGCATCGTTTATCGGATGTGAGGATGAAACTGTTGAAGAATCTTCCCAAGCGGCTGAAAGCAAGACCGAATCGAGCTTGACCGAGGAAAGCAAGCTTGATGAATCGAGCACAGTGACCGAAAATTCAAGCATCGCCGAATCGAGCGTTGCTGATGAATCTACCGAATCAAGCGTTTCCGAGGAATCGAGTGAGCCCGAGGAATCGAGTGAGCCCGAGGAATCGAGTGAACCCGAAGAATCGAGTGAACCCGAAGAATCGAGCGAGCCCGAGGAATCCAGCGAACCCGAAGAATCAAGTGAGCCCGAGGAATCGAGCGAACCGGAGGTAAAACCCGTGACTTCCATTAAAGACGATCCTAATTATAAAAACGTAGCTCTTAACAAGGTATACACCAAGTCTCCCGTTAATTCGAACTACCCCGATGAAGGAAACAAGTCGATGACCGACGGAAAGATTGCAACCGGCAATTATTCCGATGCCGCGTTTATGGGTATAAACTCTACCAACATCGATTTCTACCGTTTCAACGGCTATACTTACATAAGAGTTGACCTCGGCGCAGTTTACGAGCTTGACAAGTTTGTTGCTCAGGTAGCTACCGACAAATTTGCGGGCGCCGGCATCTATACCCCCGAAATGGTACAGATCAGAGTTTCCAACGACGGAAACGAATGGTACAAGGCAGGCACCGTTACCAATAAGAGAGTAAGCGACACCAACGTTCTCGCAAGCACGCTTGAGCTTGAAGAAACCGTTACCGCGCGTTACGTTGAATACCGTCTCGTGGTCGGCGCTCCCGGTTGGGTGTTCGTTTGCGAGGTTGAAGCATACGGTATCAAGGCCGAAAAGGCAAAGGCATACCCCAAGGAAGACGTTATCAACGTTCTTATGATCGGTAACAGCACCACCTATTACTACAGCGTTCCCGACAAGCTCACCCTGATCGCAGAATCTGCCGGTCTTAAGATCGACGCTACCTACTGCACCATCGGCAGTGCATATCTTTCCTACTTTGCGGATGCAACCTCTACCCACGGCAAGCTCTTGAACGAAAAGCTCGCCGAAAAGAAATACGATTATATCGTTCTTCAGGACAACAGTAACGCAGACTATGCCGACGTTAAGGCGGGTATGGATAAGCTCGTTCCCATTCTTAAGCAATCTCAGCCTCAGGCAGAATTGTTGCTTTACGAACGCTATTCCTCCAACTCCGATCCCAAGCAGCGTCCCGTAAGCGGCAGAAGATTGCATAACTCTTACACCCAGATCGCAAAGGACTTCAATATCGAAAAGCACGCTCACGTTTCGGATGCGTTCCTTCTTTGCTATGAAAAGTATCCTTCGATCGAGCTTCACCACTCCGATAATTCTCACCACTCCCACGCAGGCGCATACCTTATCGGCTTGGTATTGGCTTACGAATTCCTCGATATCAACCCCGATGACGTAACCTATACCGCAAATCTTGACGATGCGACTGTTAAGGCACTTAAAGAAATCGCAAAGCTTGCCTGCACCGAAGGTTATCCCTTCAAATAAACAATAAACGGTAAAGAAAAACCCGTCGGATAATTTGTCCGACGGGTTTTTGCTGTAAGGAGGGGCATTTATGTTTTTGCGGAACATTCGGGATTAAACTAGGATTAAGCTATAAAAGCATCTTGAAACAGTATATGTTAACGTTATATATCTGTTTTCTTATTTTGAAAATCGATTGCGCTTTCTTCGTTTCGCAATGTTATATCCGACGAAAAATCCATGTATATTTTTTCCTTCACTAAAGGCAACTGTGCAGGCAAGGCAAAGACTCGATAAGCGAGCAAAGCACTTAAAAGTACGTCAAAAATCAAAGATACTTGCCATATTACTCCGGAGCATTCAAACAGAAGTTGGAACTTTTCAAAGGCTCCGCTCGAATAACAACAAAACATACAAACGATGTCGGCAAGATAAATGGCAATTGAGACCGCAGAAAACGCCTTATTCTTATAAAGCACAAAAGGAAGCAACCATAACCATTGTTCGAGAAAATAAATTCCGAACAAAAGAGCTGCATTTTCGCTTGACACACCAAACGCAATATGAAGAATACTGATGTTATTTGCCGTCACCGTATTAAATCCAAGAACAGTAGTAAACATAAGGATTAAATAGCTAATAACCAATATCGAAAAGGCACTGTTTAGCATTGTGTATTTTTTCATAATAAAATCCTCCAAAAATTTAATGTCTTGTCACACGGCGGACGGTTTAGATCCGCCGTGGGAAACAACGCATATTTGAGATATAAAATATTTCTAAATTTCTAGTTCTAATACAAAAATGCTTTCATTATATATACATATTATCTTTTTTGATTGCTCCAATATAAACGCAATATTGAATTTCAAGCTACATTCGTGCACATAAAAATTATAGTCAAATTCACTATTTGAAATTTTATAAGCAATACCCTCGCTCGATTCCAAACCATTAAGAACGCTGTTAAAGCCATCCACAATTATTACGTTATCGTCGATAATATTGCTGAAAATATCTTCGAAAACCGTTTCGTCAAGAATACCGTTTAAGCATCCATACATCGGAGCTATTGATAAATCATTTTTTGTAACCTCGCCTGCATTAAACTTGTACACCGTAAATAAGGCGTTTAAACTTTCCTTAATAAAGTTATCATTGCACTTGCTTTTGATATACGGTTGACCGACATCACGAAACAATTCACAATCCGGTGCAAACTCAACACACTTTATAAGTGCAGGATAGCAATGTTGGGTGCATCTGCATGTGCAATATTTATCGTTTTGAAGCAAATTTATACGAAGGAAATATAAGCAATTCAGGCATTTAATATCTACTTTGCTTTTTGTTTCAAGCTCAGACAACGATAAGATAAAGGGTTTCTCGCATTTTACGTAAGCATTAGTTACACCCCGAAGAAAATCTTCTCTTAACAGTTGCGTTTTGTAACATAAAACATATCTTTCGTCATCAATTTTAGGAAGAATTTGTTCTGCGACAAAAATGCAGTCGTTTTCTTTATATAAACAACCTATATTTATCATATTAGCTCCTTAAGGCTATGTTTAACGTTGTGTGTTTTTTCATAATAAAATCCTCCAAAAATTTACATTAAGCGCCATATCTTGTCCCACGGCGGACGGTTTAGATCCGCCGTGGGGTTGTTAATTGTCACGGCAATACAATTTTCGGAAAAGCTTCTTTTATCAAATCCAAAACAAACTTTTCCTCGTCCGCCCATTGTTTTGGAATATCATTGAAATTGTTCGTATAAACGCAATCCCAAAAAGGCTTGTATATACGATTTTGCTCATCGGGAATTGATTCGATTGCGCTCTTTGAATCATCTAAAGCTTTTTCGATACATTGCGGAGAAAAGCGCAGAACTCTATCTTCAGCAAAACCGTACATTTGAACCAGTTCCATATCCGCTTCTTCGCGTTGCTGATAATATTTGCCTAAATCATATTTTTCCCAATCAACAAATTGGTTTTTCAATATATCGACAGCTTTATCCACAGAAGATCTTCTTAAATACTCAACGCCGTATTTAGAATTTCCGTCGCAATACGCCTTATAAGAAAGAACCATCCAATTCAACATCGGTTTTCTTTTGCCCATAAATAACGACCTGTCTTGTAAACGGGTTTCAATGAAATAGATGTATGAATCAAAATCGACGGTTTCGTTAAGAATCGGAAGATAATCTCTTTCAAAAACTTCGGCAGCCTTCTGCATATTTGCGATACATTTTTCTACTTCTTTGCCCTCGATATACTCTGCAGGAAAATATGTAATGTCATTTTCAACACCGTCCTTCAAAGCGGAACCGAAACCATCTTCGATATAATCGACGTAAGGGAATTCCGAAAAATCGTTAAAGCCAAGCCGATGTTCCCCGCGAAATTCCTTTTTCATGGATTCGAAAAACGTTCTACCGCGCTCGATAGCCATCGTAGCAGCCGGCGCTATATTCATTTCAAAGCTGTACATAGGTGAAGAAGCTTCTAAAAACAAGCTTTGAACTATATTTTCTCCGATAACGCGAATAAAGGTCTTGTTTTTATAAACAAATCCGTGCGGTTTGAGCACTTCCGAAAATGCATCTTGAAATATTTTTGTCTTTTTCATTATGTTCTCTTTTTGACCTTTCATTATATACATGTTGTTACTTGCCGGTTTGTCTATTAATATTTTTATTATTTTTTGAAAATATTGCTATTAATATGTTGTATACGCAGCTTGTTCATTGCGATTTTGCGTGATTTCTTTTGTTTTCTGCTCTCCGCTTATTCGACATGCAAAAAAGCCCAAACTCACCCCTTGGGGAAGTTCGGACCTTCAAAACGATTTATATTAACTTCGTGATTCGTTAATTTCCTTTTTTTCATCATAGCAGTGTTTTAATCTGTCTTACTATTAACTTCGGCAGGATTCTCCGTTGCACTAACATTATACATAAAACAGCGTTGCATGTCAAGAGGGCGGCTTTTTTCGTAATAACATCGGGGTTTAAACGGTAAAGAAAAACCCGTCGGATAATTTGTCCGACGGGTTTTTTGCTGTAAGGCACGCTATTTGTATTTCTCGATCAACGAAACGATGAATTCGTTTTCTTCGGAAGTGAGGGTGAGGTATCTTCCGGTTTCGGTGTTATATAATGCTCCGTTATAGTAATTGATTCCGCATTGGTCAACGGTAAATCTTGCTGTGATGTCGCCGACGTGGATGCCGTAGCTCCATTCTTTTCCGTTGTCGAGAATCGCTTTGATGCTGTCGAATTCTTCCTTTGTAACCTCGTGACGTTCAGCGCCTAAATGGGGGAAACCGATCGACACGGTGATGCTTTCTATCGGGAAGGAGTGGATGCGGTCGAAATATCCTTCGGGCTTTGCTGCAGCCAATTCGGGAGTGGGGTAAAGACGGTCGCGGCTGTCAGCGGCTTGGGTAACGATATCGATAGTGTAGGAGTTGACGAACATATTATCGCCTTCAAGCGGCATATCGATCACGAGCATAGGCGCCGAAAGCGAATTGCCTTCAAAATCGAAATTCTGCTCGATTCCGCGGTGAGCAAGCTCCGCCGCCATATCCTCATCTGCCCATTTGATATAGTTGTTCATAAGGGTATTGTTGTAATCTGCGCCGATCTCGCTTCCGTTGTCAAAGGCAAGGAGGAAGATGCGCTTGTTTACGAAATAAACCGAATCGTTGGTGATCCAAGGAGTTCCGTCGGATTCTTTCGATTCAAGACGCTTGTCGCCCTCGAAAAGAATCAAAAATTCGGATTCGGCTTTTTCGGGAATGCAAAGATGACCGGTATACATCGAAACGAATCCCGAATCGTGCAAATACAGGCGGTAGAGAATAAGCGAATAGATATCTCTTACCGTTTTGCTGTAATCGTTTTCATCGGGAACGATGATTCCGCTGTTTCCGCCGAGATAAAACTCAAGGCCGAGAAGATCGATCATTTCGCTTTTTATAACGATTTCTTCGTATTGCGAATACATTCCGATCGTATCGTTGATAAGGTAAAGAGCTTCCTCATAGGAAAGAGCGTTTCTTTTGCCCTCGTTACGAACGGCTAAAAGAGCTTCATACTGTTCGTCAGAGAAAAGAATTGCTGTTTTGCCGTCATTTTCAACCGAAATAAATTCGTTGAATTTTGCTTGCATATCCGATTGCGATTCGGGTGCGGTTTC
This sequence comes from Clostridia bacterium, assembly GCA_017561145.1. Lineage (GTDB taxonomy): Bacteria > Bacillota > Clostridia > Oscillospirales > CAG-382 > Coliplasma. The sequence goes on from JAFZDO010000022.1 coordinate 14,174, forward strand.
CAATTCAACCGACGGAATTGCGCTTTCGAATTCATCGGGAACGAATTCTTTTTCTGTGTCCGAAACATCGGACATCGCGAACGCGGTGACCGAAAAGAGGAGCGTTGCCGCAATCACCATACAAAAGGCGATCGCCGCGATTTTTTTGTTGTTTTTCATTTCTGTACCTCCGTAAAGTGTTACGGGTATTTTAAAGGCGGTTTTTAAACGAAATATCTTCAAAATATAATCAACTTGTAAAAGAAACGGTGACCTTTGTTCCTTCGTTGGGCTTTGATTCAAACGACATCCCTGCATTATGAGAATCACAGATCCTCTTGCACAGCGCAAGTCCGAGCCCCGCTCCTCCGTCTGCGCGTGAACGGGCGATGTCGGTGCGGTAAAACGGCTCGGTGATGTGCAAAAGCTGTTCCTCGGTTATCCCTTTTCCGTTGTCCTCAACGCAAGCCTGCTTTGTTTTGCAGGAAAGACGCACCGTGCCGTTACTTTTGCAAGCCTTTATAGCATTTTCCGTAAGGTTGTAAAAAAGCAGGGAAAGCAGGTCGGGATTTCCGTTTATAATCGTTTTTTCGGTTTCGCACAGAAGAAAAATCTTTGCCTTTTGCGCTTTCGGAGAAAGACGCTTCGCAACATCGTTAAGAATTTCCGCCAAGTCTGTTTTTTCGGTGTAAACGGCATTTTCGCGCAGGAATGCGCTGTCGAGCATCAGCTCCGATATTTTTTTAAGCCGTTTCGTTTCGGATAAAATATATTTAATTGCCGCTATTCTGTCGTCGTCGGTAAGCTCTGTCTTTTCAAGAAGCTCTGCATAGCCGTAAATAACGGTCAGAGGGGTGCGAAGCTCGTGCGCCATATTGTCAACGAGCATTTGCTTTTTTTGCGAATCCGCCTCGAGCGATTCCATTTGGTGCTTTATCGTTCCGAGCATACGGTTAATGCTTCGCGCAAGGGCGACGACCTCGTCGCTTCCTTTTTCCTCGGCGACTACCGAAAGCTCGCCGTTTTCTATAAGGTCGGTCGTAGCACGCAGCTTTTCAAGCGGTATCGAAAGCCGCTTCAAAATATAATAAAGCGAAACTGCAAGCACTGCCGAAACGCCAAGCACCGTGAGGGTATAAACCGTCATCAGGGACACAAATTCCGCGTCGATCGATTGCGCGCATTTCGCAAAAATGAACTCGTATTTTCCGTCACACAGCTCCGAAGAAATGAAAATATAACGAATGCCGTCAAGCTCCTTGTGAGCAATAGCGTTTTTGCCCAAGGTAGGAGTTTCATCAAAGCAGGTGTGAATGACTTTGCCGTTTTCACGGAATTCAAACAGCAACCCCTTTTGCTCATAGTAAGCGGAATAGGTTTGCATCAGCAACGAGGGGCTTTGATTTTTGCTTGAGCGTGTCATTTCTGCATAATCCATTTCAAACGAGCGCTTTATAAAATATTGCTCTGCCGCAAAAGCCGATTCGGTGGCGCTGACGCTCTTTTGATAGGTATATACCGAAAGAGAAAGTACCCCTGCATTCAGACAAAGCAAAAACAGACACAGCGTGAAAACATAGGTTTTTTGCCAAAATCTCATTTTCATAGCTGAAGCCGATACCCCGTTTTATATACCGTTTGGATTCGCTCGGACAGTCCCAGCTTTCTGCGAAGCTGTTGAACGTGCACGTCTACGGTACGGGTATCTCCCTCGTAATCAAAATCCCAAACCAAGCTTATCAGCTTCTCGCGCGATAGGGCAATGTTGCGGTTGTTTATGAAGGCTTCGAGCAAATCGTATTCCTTTGGCTTAAGCGCGATTTCGATGCCGTTTTTAAACACCCGTCTGTCGTCAAGGTGTATGCAGATATCGTCAAATTCAAATTGCCGCGTTTCGCCCTTTGTGCGTCGGAGCACCGCCTTTACTCGCTCGATAAGCTCAAGCATCTCAAATGGCTTTACGATATAGTCGTCTGCGCCGAGCTTCAGACCCTTTAATCGGTCCGATACGGCAGAGCGCGCCGTTACAAATATCACGGGCGTGCCCTTTAATTCCTGTATTATTTCAAACCCCGAAAGCTTTGGAAGCATCACGTCAAGCAAAACAAGGTCGAATTTGTTTTCAAACGCGGTATTCAAGGCTTCTTCTCCGTCGAACACCTGCTTGCATTCGTATCCTGCCAACGTTAGATTTATACGGATCAGGTCGTTGATTGCCTTTTCGTCTTCCGCAATAAGAATCTTAGCCATAAAGTCACCCCTTTATATAAGTATGCTTTAACTTTGTTATCAAGTTGTAATCAAAAAAGCTCTCGGAGTTATCCGAGAGCTTTTTATATTTGAAAAAATTATTCCAAAATGTTACTTGTAACGTACTGAACGCCCCAGGAAATGAGTCTTTCGGCGTCTTCCTTCTTGTCAACGGTCCAAACGTTAACTTCGATACCGTTATTAAGGAATTCACGAACCTGTGCTTCTTCGGTGAATGCACCGTACCAGATGTCAAGGTCGATCTTGTTTTCAACAAGACGTTCGAGAAGACCTTCGCCGAGCTGACCGGTGAGGAACTGGCAACGTGCTTCGGGGCAAACGTTGCGGAGGTTGATGAGGTTTTCAAACGCGAAGGAGATGAAGATCATCTTTTCGAGGCAGTATTCTGCTTTTACGATCTCAACGACCTTTGCCATATTTTCTTCGCTGAAATAGCCCTTGAATTCAAGAACGCAAACCTTGTCATAGCACTTGCAGATGCGAAGGTAATCGGTCATGGTGGGGATTCGGAGGTCAACTCTTCCGCGTTCACCGTTCTTTTCGATAAGCTGAACCGACTGAATGGTCTGAAGAGTGGACTGCTCGGGGATGATGTTGTCGCCGCCGCAACGAACTGCGTCGCCGTCGTGGAGAAGAATGAAATTGCCGTCTGCGGTAACGCGAACGTCGGTTTCGATACCGAAGTAGCTTCTGTTACCTGCCGCTACGAATGCAGCCGCGGTGTTTTCTCTTTCAATACCCGAAAGACCTCTGTGAGCAACGATCAAAGCGTCGCCTTTGTTAATTTTGATAGTGTCCATTTGTGCCTCCTATTTTGCAACAATGTTGAAAATTTTATCTTTGATATAGATCTTCTTGATAATCTGCTTGCCCTCGAGCGATTGCATAATGCCCTCGTTTGCCTGAATGATATCCCAAACTGCGTTCTCCTCGGCACCTGCGGGGATAACGATTACGCCCTTGAGCTTGCCGCAAACCTGAACGGCAATTTCCTTTTCGTCGTCAACGGTAAGAGCTTCATCGTATTCGGGCCATTTTGCGGTCGAGCAGAAGCCCTTTTCGCCAAGCGATGCCCACATTTCTTCGCAGATATGCGGAGCAAACGGAGAAAGAAGCTTTGTGAGCGTCTTTAAGCTATCCTTGTCGATCGAGCCGACCTCGTAAATTTCGTTCATAAAGCTCATCATTGCGGCGATAGCCGTGTTGAACTTCATACCGTCGATATCGCTCGTAACCTTTTTAACGGTCTTGTGGAGCGAGCGAACGAGCTTGTCGTTCTTTGCGCCGAGCATTTCGTCGAGTGCGGCAAAGCGTTCGAGGAAGCGCTTGCAGCCTCTTACACTGCTTTGCGACCAGGGTGCGGCAGACGCGTAATCGCCCATAAAGAGGGTGTAGGTACGCAATACGTCTGCGCCGTATTCGTCGACAACGTCGTTGGGGTCAACAACGTTACCCTTGGATTTACTCATCTTTTCGCCGTCGGGGCCGAGAATAAGACCCTGTGCGGTACGCTTTGCATAAGGCTCTGCAACGGGAACGAGTCCGAGGTCGTAAAGGAACTTATGCCAGAAGCGCGAATAGATCATGTGACGGGTAACGTGCTCCATACCGCCGTTGTACCAGTCGATGGGAAGCCAATATTTAAGCTTTTCGGCACTTGCGAATTCATCGCTGTTGTGCGGATCGCAATAGCGGAGGAAGTACCACGAGGAACCTGCCCACTGAGGCATAGTGTCGGTTTCGCGCTTAGCATCGCCGCCACACTTCGGGCACTTGCAGTTTACGTAGGATTCGATTCTTGCCAAAGGCGATTCGCCGCCCTGACCGGGTGCAAATTCGTCCATATCGGGAAGACGGAGAGGAAGCTCGTTATAAGGAACTGCAACCATACCGCACTTTTCGCAGTGAACTATCGGAATGGGCTCGCCCCAGTAACGCTGACGGTTGAACGCCCAGTCCTTCATCTTATACTGAACGCCGCCCTCACCGCAGCCGAGCTTTTCAAGCTCTTCGATAGCACGGCGGATAGAGTCCTTTTTATTGTTAAAGCCGTTAAGGAAGCCCGAATTTACCATTTCGCCGTCGCCGGTGTATGCTTCCTGTTCGATATCGCCGCCCTTGATGACCTCGATAATGTCAATGCCGAATTTCTTCGCAAATTCCCAGTCGCGGCTATCGTGCGCGGGTACTGCCATGATAGCGCCCGTGCCGTAGCCCATCATTACGTAATCGGCGATGTAAATGGGAATTTCCTTGCCGTTTACGGGGTTGATAGCCGAAAGTCCGTCCAAACGAACGCCGGTCTTTTCCTTAACGAGCTGTGTACGCTCGAATTCGGTCTTCTTTGCACATTCGGTACGGTATGCTTCAACGGCATCCATATTTTTAATGCCGTCTGCGTATTTATCGATCAAAGGATGCTCGGGCGCCATAACCATAAAGGTAACGCCGAAAAGGGTATCGGGACGGGTCGTGTAAATGCGAAGCTTTTCGTCCTTGCCGCAAAGCGCAAAGTTAACGAAAGCGCCTTCGGATTTGCCGATCCAGTTTACCTGCTGTTGCTTTATGTTGGGGAGATAATCTACCTCTTCAAGACCTGTCAAAAGCTTGTCGGCATATTCGGTAATGCGTAAATACCAAACGTCCTTCGACTTTTGAACGATGTCGCTGTGACAGATGTCGCACTTACCGCCCTGTGAGTCCTCGTTGGAGAGAACGACCTTACATTCGGGGCAGTAGTTTACCAAAGCGGTATCACGGAAAACAAGTCCGTTTTCAAACATCTTAAGGAATATCCATTGAGTCCACTTGTAGTAATCAACGTCGGTGGTATCAACAACTCTCGACCAGTCGAAAGCAAAGCCTACGCGCTTTAACTGGCTTGTGAACTTTTCGATATTTTTGTCGGTAACCGCTCTGGGGTGCATACCTGTTTTGATAGCGTAGTTTTCGGTGGGAAGACCGAAAGCGTCGAAGCCCATGGGGAACATTACGTTGTAGCCCTCCATACGCTTCTTTCTCGAAATCACCTCAAGACCCGAATATGCCTTGATGTGACCTACGTGCATACCTGCGCCGCTGGGATAGGGGAATTCGACGAGCGCCAAAAACTTTTGCTTTTCGCTGCCGGGCTGACCGGGGTCTGCCGCTTCGAAGATTTTGGCTTCGTCCCATTTATCCTGCCATTTCTTTTCTATATCTCTGAATTCGTGTCTCATTCTTCAACACCGCCTTCGAATTTGATTTCATTTCCGCTCCAAAGTCTTTCGAGCTTGTAAAAGTCACGCGCCTGCGAGGTAAAGACGTGAATAACAACGCAACCGTAGTCCAAAAGCGTCCAAGCATTGCCCGAAGCGCCCTCGATATGAGTCGGCTCGACGTTAAGCTCCTCGCGAAGCTTGAATTCCACTTCGTCGGCAAGTGCGCGTACGTGGGTGTTCGAGGTACCGGTCGCAAGCACGAAATAATCGGCAAGAATAGTTTGCTCGCCGACCTCAAGAGTCGTTACGTCCATACCTTTTTTGTTGTCGAGCGTGCTTGCCGCAAGCATTGCGATATCTTTTGCTCTTTGAATCTGGTTCTTTTCGTTCATATTTTTATCCTTTCGCAAAGCGCTTAAAAATTAAACGCTCTAAGCTGATCAATGTAATAGTTTCGCGCCTCAAAGGTGTCCTTGCAGATCGTTTGCTCCTCCGCAATAAGGTGCTTTATAGTCGTATCGAAGGATCTTACGAGCGTTTTGTTGAGCGCGATGCTTTTGTCCAATTCCTTGGATAATGCCTTTTTGTAAAATTCACGGAGCTTGACACAGGCGGCATCCTCGCGGAATTCTTCGATGTAATCCGCAAGATAGATAACGATCTCAAGCGGTGACATCGCTGGCTTGCCTGTCGTATGCCAATAGATCGCGTTGCAGATATCGGTCGAAAGCGAAAATCTTTCGCTCGCGATCATTGCCGCGGTCTTTGCGTGTAAAAGCTTGGGGTTGTTTCTTTCCTCGTCGGTCAGCTCGATCGAATATTTTGCGCAAAGCTCCAATTGGCGCTCATACGGATATTCCTTTGTAAAATCGTGCATCAGCGCCGCAAGCTCGACCTGCTTAAGATCAAGCGCGGGGAAGTGGGTTTTTGCGATCTCTTTTGCCGCCTCCGCAACGCCGAGCGTGTGTTTAAGCCTGCGCTCCGATATAGTCATTGCGGATAAAATCGCATTTGCATCGGTCATACTCCGTAAAGCCCCCTTTTCTGTATATAATCGTAAACTCCGTCGGGGAGTAGTTCTTTTTTCGGTTCATTTCTGAAATTTGTGGAGGAAATTCCGTTCCGTCTGTTTTCGAGAAGATAAACTCCGTTTTCCGAAACATCCTTTAATCTTCCGACCGAATGCGAAATATCTCTTTCGCCTCGGTATGCGATAACAAGATGCGCGTTATCGAGAATGAACTTATAGTCCCTCCACTTGTCGAAATTATCGATCCAATCGTCGCCGATAAGCAAAAACAACTCGTCATCCTTATGCTTTTCCTTCAATTCGGCAACCGTGTCGCGCGTGTAGCTCATGCCGCCGCGCTTTATTTCGGTATCGCTCACAACGATCTTATTCTGTCCCGAAAATGCAATTTCAAGCATTTCAAGACGTTCCTCACCTGAAACACCGTGCGATTCCTTCATAGGAGGGACGTTGTTCGGGATAACGTATAAAAGGTCGAGCGAAAATTTATCGATAAATTCCAAAGCGACGTCAAAATGCGCCCTGTGTATCGGATTAAAGGTTCCTCCGAAAATACCGATCCTTCGGCCCATCTTATTCTTCGTCGTCCCAGTTATGCCAAACCTCGGTAACGTCGTCGTTGTCCTCGAGCGCTTCGAGGAGACGGTTCATCATCTTGATCTGGTCCTCGTCATCAAGGCGAACGTAGTTTGCGGGGATCTTTTCGGGATCTGCCGATTCGATGGTGTAGCCCTTTGCTTCAAGCGCTTCACGAACAGAGGAAAGCTCGCTCACGTCGGTGAATACCTCGCCGTGATCGTCTTCGCTGGTAAAGTCAAGCGCGCCCGCGTCGAGAGCCGCTTCCATAAATTCATCCTCGTCTTTGATGCCCGAAACGACGACAACGCCCTTTTCGGCAAACATATAGGAAACGCATCCGCTGGTGCCCAAATTACCGCCGAATTTGTCGAAGTAATGGCGAACGTCGCCTGCGGTACGGTTACGGTTGTCGGTTGCCGCTTCAACGATAACGGCAACGCCGCCGGGGCCGTATCCTTCATAGGTTATTACCTCGTACTGAACGCTGTCTGCGCCCGATGCCTTTTTGATAACTCTGTCGATGTTATCGTTGGGCACGTTAAGGCTCTTTGCCTTTGCGATAAGGTCACGAAGGCGAGTGTTCGAGGTGGGTTCGGGACCGCCGTCGCGTACTGCGATGGCAATTTCCTTGCCTATTTTGGTAAAGACCTTTGCGCGCTGAGCGTCGGTCTTTTCCTTTTTGTGCATTATATTCTTCCATTTGGAATGTCCGGACATATCGTTTATCTCCTTTAAAACAGGTAATTATAACCTAAATATACAATAAATTTCTTATAAAAATCCGCGACATGTGCCTTTTGCCCCAAAAACGACAAGCGTTTTCGGGGACCCCGTGGATTTTTATACCTTAGAGATTCGCACGCGGTGAGCGTGGCGCGAGCGAACGAATCTCACTAAACCCATTGAAATCCTCGGATTTCAATGGAGAGCGAAGCGCCCTATATCTCCTCGGTTCTCTTGATGCCGAGCAGATCAAGGCATCTGCCGAGAATATTTCTCGTTGCCGCGGTAAGCGCAAGACGGAACTGCTCGGTTTCGCCGCCCGAACCGAGGATACGGCAGTTGTGGTAGAACTGATTAAAGAGCGTACATACGTTAAGCGCAAAGCGCGAAACGATGCTCGGCTCGTATTCCTCTGCGGAGCGGATGACCGTTTCGGCATATTCGCTCAATTTGCGGATAAGCTCTGTTTCGGCGCTTTCGGGAGAATAGCTTTCGTATCCGCCCTTCATTTCGCCTCTGCGAAGAACGCTTGCCGCACGCGCATAGGTATATTGAACGTAGGGGCCGGTGTTTCCTTCAAACGAAAGAGTGCCCTCCCAAGTAAAGTTGGTGTCCTTGATTCTGCCGTTTGCGAGTGCGCTGAATACGACCGCGCCGATGCCCACAGCTTCGGAAATTTCTTCCTTGTTGCCGTTTGCAACGTTCTTTTCCTCGATGATAGCTCTTGCCTTTGCAACCGCTTCATCGAAAACATCGTTAAGAAGAATGATGTTGCCGGTACGCGATGCAAGCTTTTCGCCGCCGAAGCTCATTGTGCCGTAGGGAATGTGAACAAGGTTCTTCGACCAATCCTTGCCCATCATTTCGGTAACCTTGAACCACTGTGCGAAGTGAAGCGACTGACCTGCGCTGGTAACGTAAGCGCATTTATCGAATTTATAGGTGTTGTATCTGTAATTAGCCGCCGCGATATCACGGGTGGGGTAAAGAGTACTGCCGTCACGCTTAAGAATAAGCGCGGGGGGCATATTCCATTCCGAAAGGTCAACGATGGATGCACCGTCGTCGATCTTAAGAAGCTCTTTATCTCTCAACTCCTGAACGATAGCGGGCATTTTGTCGGTGTAAAGGCTTTCGCCGTCCCAAACGTCGAATTCAATGCCCAATCTCTTATAGGTTTGGGTATATTCGCGCATCGAAATATCCTTGAAAAGACGCCATATCTCAAGATATTCCTCGTTGCCGTTTTCCAATTCGCGGAATGCGGCGCGTGCCTGGTCGTTAAGCGAGGGATCGTTTTCGGCTTCCTTGCCGAACATAACGTAAATACGTTCAAGCTCCTTGATGCCTTCGCTTTCAAGGCGTTCTCTGCTCGACCATTTCTTAAAAGCAACGATCTGCTTACCGTTTTGGGTACCCCAGTCGCCTAAATAGTTAAGTGCAACGGTTTTGTAACCGCAAGCCTTATAAATATTGCGAACCGCGTTACCGATAACGGTCGTACCGAGGTGACCGAGGTGGAAACGCTTTGCAATATTGGGCGAAGAGAAGTCAAGCACGATTATCTTGCCCTTGCCGTATTCGTCAAGAATAGGATATTCGTCCTTGATAAGAGCGTCAAGGTCGGTTAAATATTTTGCACTGCCGAAGAAGAAGTTAAGGTACCCGCCAACTGCTTCAGCGCGCTCAAGACCTTCAAATCCGTCGAATTCGCCCTTCAATTCGCTTGCGATCCCGTCGGGACGTGCGCGGAGGAGCTTCGAAAGCTTAAAGCAGGGAAGTGCAAGGTCGCCGAGCTTGCTGTCGGAGGGAGTTTCCAAAAAAGCAAGCGCCTCATCAACCGAAAGATTTGCGCCCTTTGTATTAACATAAGCGCTGACTCTTTCGCATATACTCGTTCTGATATCGTTCATATTTTAAACTCTACCTTCCAAAGCGAAGCGTTGCTTCGCAAACTTAAAATTTGTTATAATTATGATTATAACATAATAACACAAAAAGCTTTGAAAATCAAGACGTTAGCAACCATTTGCGCCCATAAATACACCAAAAATTGCAATATTTTGCAGGTCGGAGAGGGATATTATGCAAATACATATCGTTACAAGCGGCGAAACGCTTTTTTCAATCGCGGCCCGTTACGGTGTCGACGCCTCGGTGCTTGCCTTTAACAACGACGTTGCCGATCCTTTGCGCCTTCCCGTTGGTCAGCCGATAGCAATCGTTGAGCCGATAATTACCCACACCGTTCAAGGCGGCGAAACGCTTTTTTCGATAGCAAGCCGATACGGCGTTACCGAAAACGATATCTACCGCGCAAACCTGTTTTTAAACGGTCTGCCGTCTGTAAGCATCGGTCAAACGCTTTATATCACGGTACAGCGAAGCCCCTTGGGCGAATTCGCTACGGGCGGCTATGCATATCCGTTCGTCAGCAATTCGCTTCTTCGCCGTGCGTTGCCGTTTATGTCGGCGCTTATGCCCTTTACCTATGGCTTCCGCCCCGACGGAAGTCTGATTTCGCCCGATGACGGGGTGATGATATCGCTCGCGAGGGAATACGGAAGCGAACCGATAATGCACCTTTCCACCCTTACCGATAACGATAATTTCTCGGTCGAATTGGCGGAAACGCTTTTTAATTCTGCGGAAATTCAGAAAAAACTACTTGATTCGGTTATTGAAAATATGTTAAACAAGGGCTATACCTCGCTTGACGTGGATTTTGAATTCCTCGGCGCGGAAAACGCGGCTCGCTATGCCGATTTTATTGCCTACTGCCGCGAAAGACTGCACCCCTATGGGTTCGGAGTTATGACTGCGCTTGCGCCAAAGACCTCCGACGGTCAGCAGGGTGCGCTTTACGAGGGGCACGATTACGCGCTTTTGGGGGAGGCGGCGGATGCCGTTTTGCTTATGACCTACGAATGGGGCTATACCTACGGCCCTCCGATGGCGGTTTCTCCGATAAAGCCGGTGCGCGAGGTCGTCGATTATGCGCTGACCCGAATCCCTGCCGAAAAAATTCTTTTGGGCATATCAAACTACGGATACGATTTCACTCTGCCCTATGTTCAGGGCGTTTCACGTGCGAATTCGGTTTCGACGCGTCAGGCATTTACACTCGCATCGCAAAACGGCGCCGAGATATTCTTTGACGAAACGGTCCTTGCGCCCTATTTCGATTATACCGATGCCAACGGCATGGCTCACCGCGTCTGGTTCGAGGACGTCCGCTCGATATCGGCAAGATTGCGGCTTATGGCGGAAAAATCGCTTCGCGGTGCGCTTTGGTGGAACCTCAACCGCGAAAACAATCAAAGCCTTATCGCCATAAACGACCTGATAAATTTAAAACCGCTTTTGTTATTCCCAAACACCCCATAAACTGTAAAAAAGGAAAAAACAACACAAAAAATTCGCTTTTGCTTCGACAAGCAACGCTCTTCTTTTTTTGTATAATGGTCAAACCAAAATCAAAAAAGAACGGAAGAGCAAAAAATGGAACAAATAAGAACGAAGTCTGCAATAAAAGCCCTGAAAATAAACGTAGTGCCGTCGATAATCGCGTTTTTGCTGTCGAGCGCACACCTTACCGACGCGGTTTTGCCGTTCGGCCTTGCATTTCTTTGCGCCGTGCCGAAAAACATAAGAAAAAGCACGTTTGTCGGTCTGCTTCTTGCATCCTTTTTCGACCCCTGCATACCGCTTTCGCTGTTTTGCGCGGTCTATCTTTTCTGTGTGCTTACCGCAAAGGAAAAAAACGGAGGAGTTTTTCTTTATACCCGTCTTTTGCTTTCGCTCTCGTTAAGCGCCCTGCGTGCGGCATATATTGCAATAAACGGAATCAACGGTGTCGGCGATATTTTTGTTTTGCTTGCCGCAGTCATTTCCTATCCTGCGCTTACGTTCGCGTTCTACGGCTATTTCGACCGCAAAAAGGAGCTAAGACCGAAAAGACACGATATGGCGCTTCTCGCTTTTGCTTTTTCGTTTTCGCTCGTGCTGATACCCATTGAGATTGGCGGCGTTTCGCTTGCCGTTTGTGTGGGCGCGATATTCACGCTTTGCGCGGCAAGGACGCGCGGCTTTGGATTCGGCGGAGTTTGCGGAATAATTTGCGGGATCGCCTGCGGAGGCGAGGCGATGGGCGCTTTCGGAGTTTTGGGCATGGCTTACGGACTGCTCGTTACCGAAATAGAGCCGCTTGCTCTCGTGCTTTCCTATATGCTTGCCGTCAGCGGATATTTTTATCTTTCGGGCGGCGAGGGTGTCTATACGTTTGCCGTTCTGATGCTTGCGGTCTATACCGCGTTCGCCTTTTTCCGCAAAAGGCTCCCGATACACAGAACCGCGGTCGTAACCGCCGAAAAACGAGCGCACGACCGCCGTATTTCGCGCTATGCCGCCGCATTTTCATCGCTTTCTTCGCTTTTTTACACGGTTTCGGACAGCACGACCGAAACGAAGATCACCGACCTGAACGGTAAGATAGTCAAATGTGTCGAAAATCATTGCTCGAGATGTGACGGCTGTGAGCTCGACAAAAGCGAGGTAAGCAACTTTTTCACGAGCGAAATAAGGCGCGCCGGAGTTGCCGCCTATTCACGTATACCGACCCACATAAGCTCGCGCTGTCCGAGTGTTTGCGCTATGGCAAGAGAGGTAAACAATATCCAAACAAGCCGCACACGTGAGGGCGAAAAGGGATTAAAGCAAATGGCAGACGAATATTCGGCGTTTTCCTCGATATTGATAGATGCCGCCAAAAAGCAGGACGAAAATTCAAAAAACGACAAAAGCCTTGCAAAAAGCATAAAAAACGCACTTGCTTCGCTCGGCGTTGAATCCGACGGGGTCAAGGTCGTCGGCACCCGTCTGCGCGAGGTGACCGTTTTCGGAATCAAGCCCGACAAGATCAAAGCCTCGCCGAACGAAATAGCGCAAGCAGTAGCAAAGGAGCTTAAAACCGCAGTTTCGGCACCCGATATCGTCCTTCACGACGGTTATCATCTTATGAAGCTGCATTCTATCCCCAATTTCCGCGTTGAATGTGCAAAGATATCCGAGGCAAAGGAAAACGAAACCGTTTGCGGCGATACCGTAAGCGTTTTCGAAAACGAGGATAAATATTTTTACTGCCTTGTTTCCGACGGGATGGGAAGTGGTAGAGATGCGGCGCTTACAAGCCGTCTTGCCGCAATAATGCTCGAAAAGCTGCTTTCTGTCGGAGCCGAAAAGGAAAGCGCAATAAAGCTGCTCAACAAGGCGCTCGTCGAAAAGCAGGAGGAGATCTTTGCAACCGTCGATCTGCTCGAGCTCGACCGAATAAACTCCCGCGCAACGCTCATAAAAGCAGGCGCGGCACCGACCTTGCTTATCCGCAACGGCAAAACGACCGTTATCGAATCGCGCACGCCGCCTGCGGGAATTATGCGAAACGTTATTGCCGAAAAAAAGAGCTTTCCGCTTTTAAAGGGCGATATGCTCGTAATGCTGAGCGACGGAATATTGCAAACAGGAAGTGAAAGATCGATACTCCCCGAAAAGGGTCTGCCCCCAATGCCGTCTGCACGTGCACTCGCCTCGAAAATAATCCGCGAGGCAAGGAAAAGCTGTGAAACCGCCGACGATATGTCGGTTTGCGTGCTGAGGATATATTGACCGATTATGGGCGATTGTCTGCAAACGGATGTCATTTTATCATAATATCATCAAGTGAAAAGGTGATGTTATGATAACTTACGAAAAGCTTTGGAAAACAATGAAAGAGAAAAACATTTCCCAATATAAGTTGATAAACACCTATAAAGTAAGCAACGGTCAGCTTGACCGTCTTCGCAAAAACCAAAACGTAAGCACCTATACCCTCGACCAGCTTTGCAAGATACTTGATTGCGAGCTTTCGGATATTGCGGAATACAAAAAAGACGAACAAAAATGAAGCTTGAAGTAAAAAACGATAATTTTCTCTCGCTTGACGAATTGATCCCGAAGGCAGACATTTTTCATCTGCCTGCGGTGATTTTGGGAAGCGATTTCAAAATACTTGCGAGAAACAACAGCTTTTCCGATTCAAGAACGCTTCGTATCGGCACAAGGTTTGATAATTTCTTAAGCAAATCCGATCGCGAAAGACTTTATTCGCTTGAGGAAGGAAAAACGCTTGTTGCGGATCTGCTCGACGGTAAGCGTAAGGGCTATGCAACCGTCATCCGCGGAAGCGATTGCTTTTTGGTTTGCTTTCGCTATCTTTCCGACAGTATGGTCGGGCATATATTGGAGCGCATGAACAAGCTTTCGGGCTATGATATCGGCATTAATACATATATTTCGGCGGTTTTGGCGGACGTTGGCGCTACTCAAAGCGGCAAACGGCTTTCTGCCGTTATCGAGCGGCTGTTGATCGAGCTTTCCGACGTGCACAGGCTTGTGTTTTTCAATTTAGCCGAAACGGCTTCGGCGCTTTTTTCGACGCTCGGCGAGTTCTCTCCCGCCCTTTTCCGCAGAGTCGATATGCCGAAAAGCTTTCCGGAATCGGTTGCGCTCGGACATGGCGACGATCTTTTGCTTATCTCCGCTTACGTGCTTTCTCTCTGCTTTGATTGCTCAAACGGAGGAAGGGTCGGTTTTTCGGCGAGCGATTGCGAAAACGGTATAAAGGTTTGCTTCTCGTGCGATATGGAAGATGAAAGCAGCGACGCCGTTTTATTCACAAACGCGCTTTACAACCGTGAATCGGACGAAAATTCGCTTGGCAGACCGTCGTTCTGGGCGTTTTTCACGAGGCTTATTGCAGATACTAACCTTTGGGAGATCTCGGCAAGCGTAAACGGCAAATTTATCTTTTCGGTTTATATCCCGTCGGTTCCGCAGGGCGAGGAGTTTTCGGTGCGCGATTCCGAAAAAGCATCTCTTCTCGCGATGTTGCGATTCTTTTTCTCCGAATAAAATTAAAAAGCTTCCCGAAAAAGGGAAGCTTTTTTGCATATTAAAGCTGTATATCGTTAAGAAGCGTAACGATCATCGGACGGTGCTTCGTGCGTTTGCGTGCATATTCGGCAACGTCATCGCGCAATCTTGCGCGCAGGGTTTCGATATCGTCGATTCCTTTTGCAAGCGTGCGGATAAGCGATTGCCTTGCACATTCGGTTATTCTGCCGATAAGCTCTTCGTTTTCCTTTTCGTACACGAAGCCTCGCGTGATAACCTCGGGGTCGATCGAAATGCACATATATTCAAGGTCGACACCTGCCGAAACGATAATTACGCCCTCCTCGGAAAGGCGCTTTCTGTCGCGCAGTACAACGCTGCTTACCTCGCCGCCCGCGCCGCCGTCAACCATAACGGGGCCTGCTTCGACAACACCTGCCGGCTTGATGCTGCGGTTGCTCATTTCGAAAACTCTGCCGATCTCGGGAATGAAGATGCGGTTTTCCTTAACGCCCATTTCGTGCGCAAGGTCTGCGTGGGCAATAAGATGCTTATATTCACCGTGAACGGGGATGAAATATTCGGGAGCCGTAAGCGCCTGAATAAGCTTTAATTCCTCGCGGCAGGCGTGGCCCGAAACGTGAACGTCATATTGACTGTAGGTGATAACGTCGGTTCCGCGCTTGTAAAGCTCGTTTATAATTTTGGTGATAAGCTTTTCGTTTCCGGGTATAGCGGAGGAGGAAAGAACGACAAGATCCTCATATCCGATAGATATCTGACTGTGCTCGCCGAAAGCCATGCGGTAAAGTGCGCTCATCGGCTCGCCCTGGCTTCCCGTAGTAACAAGCGTCACACGCTCGGGAGGAAGACGGTGAACGTCTGCAAGGTCGATCAATATTCCGTCGGGAATATCAAGATATCCCAATTTTGTAGCCGCGCGGACGAAGTTTTGCATGCTTCTGCCGCTTATCGCAACCATTCTGCCGTATTTTTCGGAGGCGTTTATTATCTGCTGAACGCGGTGTACGTTTGAGGAAAAGGTCGCAATAATAACGCGCCTGCTCTCGTTCATAAAAATTCTGTCGAAGCTTTCGGCAAGACTGCTTTCGCTCGGGGTATAGCCGGGACGTTCTGCATTTGTGCTGTCGGAAAGAAGCAATCTAACGCCCTTTCTGCCAAGCTCGGCAATTCGGGGAAGGTCGATCATTTTTTCGCCGACGGGGGTGTAATCCACCTTGAAGTCGCCCGTGTGCAGAATTCTTCCGCAGGGAGTCGTGATGCAGATAGCGCAGGCATCGGGCATCGAATGGTTTACGTTGATAAATTCACTCTGGAAGCAGCCTGCGGTAATGCAGTCGCCTGCGCGGATCTCAACAAGCTTTGCGTTGCGGATGCCGTGCTCCTGAAGCTTTCCCTCAAGAATTCCCAAGGTAAGACGTCCCGCATAAACGGGACAGTTGGGGAATTTCGTAAGAAAATAGGGTACTGCGCCGATGTGGTCCTCGTGTCCGTGAGTGATAAGAAGTCCGCGAAGCTTGCTTGCTCTGCTTTCGAGATAGGACAGATCGGGCACAACGATATCAACGCCGAGCATATCGTCCTCGGGGAATGCAAGACCGCAATCGACGACGATAATATCGTCCTCATATTCAAACGCGGTGCAGTTTATGCCGATACCGTCGACACCGCCGAGAAAAACAATATTAACCTTTGGTTTTTGGTTTTTTGCCATATAAAGTCCTTTCGTTTGGTAATTTTAAGGGTTTTTCGTTATGTATAAAATCGGGAATCCACCCGACAAAGTTCAAGGTTGACGGTATATTATATTATAACAAGTGGGAAAAATTGTCAAGATACCAAAAGTAGCATAAACTGTAGTGTGAAAGCTCTTGACAATTCAAACGCTTGATGATATCATAATTATGTATACTTATGCGCAATTGAAATAATAACAACCGAAAGGTGTTTTTACATATGGATAAGCTTTGTGTTTCGGGCGGCAGACCGCTTGTCGGAAGCGTCAATATCGGCGGAATGAAAAACGCCGCTTTACCTATTATTTTTGCCACAATTCTTGTAAATGATATATGCGTTCTGGAAAATCTTCCCGACGTAAGCGATATTAAAAACGCGTTGGAGATCCTTCGCCGTATGGGCGCGGAGATCAAGGAGATCGACCGTTTTACCTACAGCATCGATACACGCCCCGTCCGCAGTAACAGCGTACCCTTGGATCTCGCACGCAATATGCGCGGTTCTTATTACGTTCTCGGTGCGGAATTGGGCAGATTCGGAAGATCCTTTACCTCGCTTCCCGGCGGATGCAACCTCGGCGCCCGTCCTATCGACCAGCATATCAAGGGCTTCGAGGCTCTCGGCGCAACGGTAAATTGCACCTCGGGTATCAGCTGTTATACCGAAAAGCCGTTGGAGGGTGCATCGATCTATATGGACGTTGCATCGGTAGGCGCGACCGCAAATATTATGATCGCCGCCGCAACCGCAAGCGGTATGACGGTTATCGACAACGCCGCGCGTGAGCCCCATATCGTTGACCTTGCAAACTTCTTAAACTCCTGCGGCGCAGATATCTCCGGTGCAGGTACCGAGGTTATCAAGATCCGCGGTGTTGAATCGCTTCATGGCGGTACCTATGCAATAATCCCCGATATGATCGAGGCAGGCACCTATATGATCGCCGCCGCGGCAACCAAGGGCGACCTTACCATTAACAACGTCATCCCCCGTCACCTTGAAGCAACCACGAGAAAGCTTTTGGAAATGGGTGTTGAGGTTGAAGAGGGCGACGATTATGTTCGTGTCCGCTATGACGGCAAGCTTAAAAAAGTCCGTGTCAAGACCGACTTTTATCCCGGCTTCCCGACCGATATGAATCCCCAGTTCTGCGTTCTTCTCTGTCTTGCGGAGGGTGAAAGCAGAATTACCGAAAGCGTTATGGATTCCCGCTTTAAATATACCGACGAGCTCATCCGTATGGGCGCAAGGATCACCGTACAGGGCAGAGATGCAATAATTACGGGTGTCGAAGCGTTCACCCCGTCCACCGTTCGTGCGGTCGACCTGCGCGCAGGCGCGGCAATGGTTATCGCCGCACTTTCCACTACGGGCACGACCTTTATCGATGATATCCATCACATCGAGCGCGGCTATGAGGACCTTGTCGGCAAGCTCCGTTCGGTTGGCGCAGACATTGAAAGGGTAAGCACAAACAACTGACAAATTGCCTGCGGAAAGTATCTTTTCGCAGGTATTTTAACGAAAAGGAGGAAAATGAATGGTAATTGCAAGCCTTCCCGAGCCTATAGTGACCTTTGCGGGCTATAAGGGGTCGATTCAGAACTGCTCGCCGCTGACTGTCAGCGAATACGTTAACGATATCGTTCTTTTCTTCCGCTATATCATCGTATCCCGCCGCGGCGAAAAGCCCGAAAAGGTGGATATGACCGAAATAAGCCTTGCCGAGCTTGATTATAAGCTTGCCGGCTCGGTCCGTACCGACGAGATATATTCTTATATGCTCTATCTCGCAAGCGGCAGAGATAACGGCGCGCGTATCCGCGCAAGACGGCTTTCGGCAATAAAGGCGTTTTATAAGTACCATACGATAAAATCACACAAGCTCGAGGAAAATCCCGCAAAGGATATCGAAACGCCGAAGATTAAGCCTGCCTTGCCGAAATATCTTACACTCGATGAAAGCATAAAGCTTTTGGAAAGCGTTCCGCGCGATTGCCCGACTTATGAGCGTGATTATTGCATATTAACGCTGTTTTTAAATTGCGGAATGCGTCTTTCCGAGCTTGTCGGTATCGATCTGGCTCATATAGACTCCGACCTGTCAAGGCTTTACGTTACAGGTAAAGGAAACAAGATGCGAATGGTATATCTTAACGGCGCTTGCAGACGCGCGCTTGAGGAATATCTGAACGTCCGCCAATCAAAAGCGACCGAGCACGGACAACCCATCATCGATAAGGAAGCGCTGTTTTTAAGCTCGCGCCGCAAAAGGATTTCCGACAAAATGGTGCAGGCACTCGTTTACCGCTATCTTGACCTCGCAGGTCTTGGGGGACGCGGTCTTTCGGTGCACAAGCTCCGCCACACCGCGGCAACGCTTATGTGCTCGGAGGGTGACGTTGATATCCTTGCCGTAAAGGAAATCCTCGGTCACGAGCAGCTTACGACCACCCAGATATACACACATCTTTCAAATAAAAAATTAAGGGATGCAACGGAGGCAAATCCTCTTGCGAAGATAAAGAACTGATGTTAGAAACAAAGATTACCGTAAAAAGCTTTGACGTTTTCCCCAACAGTACGATAAAGCCCTCGGCACTTCAGCGCTATATGCAGCAGCTCGCACGTGAGGACTGCGACGCTTTGGGCTGTACCTACAATCAAATGCGCGACGTTAATATGGTTTTCGTCATCACGAAGCTTGCGGTGAAGATAAGCAAGCCGGTCTTCGCATATGACGAGCTCACCGTCCGCACCTTTAACAACCGCGTTGCAGGCATTACCTACGAGCGCGAATTCGAATTTTTCCGTGACGGCGAAAAGATCATCCACGCGACAACTCAATGGGTGATCGTTAAATACGACACGCGCAAGCTTGTGCGCCCGCGTGAATTTCCGTTCCCCATTCCCGAGCATAATCTCGATTGCGGCAGTATCGAAATCCCGCGCAATCTTGATGCAAAGGAGCTTCCGCCCCACGCGGAAAGAACGGTAAGACTTTCCGATCTCGATGAAAACGATCACCTCAACAACTGCATCTATTCGGATATCACGCTTGACTACGTTCCTTTCGACCGCAAGGACGATTTTGTAAGCGAAATGCGGATAATTTTCCACCACGAAGCGAAGATACAAGACGTTTTATCGATCGGTCTTGCAGAAAAAGAGGGAAAATACGTCGTTTCTGCCTTTAATTTGACAAACGAATCGCTTTGCTTCGAGGCAGATTGCGTTCTTAACAAATTTATCCGTTGATTTTTGTATAAAGACATAGTATAATTAGTTACCAAAAGAGAGGAGGGTTCGCATGTCGGACTTGATACGCGGTATCGCAAACAACCGCGCGGCATATCACGAATATTTCGTCGAGGACAAATTTGAAGCCGGCATCGAGCTTTTCGGTACCGAGGTAAAATCTCTGCGCTGCGGCAGAGTTAATTTAAAGGATTCCTTTTGCCGTATCGACGATGGCGAATTGGTTGCCTACGGCATCCATATCAGCCCCTATGAAAAGGGAAATATCTTCAACCGCGATCCCTACCGCGCGCGTAAGCTTTTAATGCACCGCCGCGAGATCGACCGCCTTTTCGGCGCAGTCGGTCAAAAGGGCTATTCGCTCATTCCGCTTTCGATGTATTTCAAGGGCAGATGGGTAAAGGTCGAAATCGGTCTTTGCAAGGGTAAAAAGCTTTATGACAAGCGCGACGTCGAAGCCGAAAAAACGGCAAAGCGCGAAATCGAGCGTGCAAGCAAGGGGAACTATTAATGGCAACGTGGTTGACCCACCTCCGTGTGGCTGAAAAATTGTTAAAGACCTTGGAAAATGTCGATGAAGCGGCGTTTTTCGTCGGTTCGATCGCACCCGACAGCGGCAGAATGGTCGATGATTTCACATATATGCCCTCTAAAGACGTTTCGCACTGGAAGCGAGAGGGCGTTAGTTACGAGCAACGCTTTGAGGATAACCGCGAATTTTTCACGAAATATGCGCTTGATGAAAAGGATAACCGAATGTATTCCTTTTACCTCGGCTATTACGTGCATATTTTAACCGATACTGTCTATGTGCGCGATATAATCCATCCGTTCATTAACGGACGAGGAAGGGAAACCTGGCGCGCGAATATCAAGCTCATCCGCAAAAGCTGGTATGAGATCGATTGCCGCTTCCTCGAAAAGAATAAAAATTATCCGCCTTTGGAAATTATCGGCAGAGTAAAAGAATTTCCCAACACGACGATCGATTATTTCGCGTATGACGATATAACCGAACGTATAAAATATGCGTACGAGCTTTATAAAACCGTAAAAACCGATCCCGATACCGAGTTTTTCACCCATGACGAAAAACGCTCAAACGAGATCGTTGAAGCTTCCGCAACGGAAATAAGAAAAATTTTAAAAGAAAAGCATAATATATAACAATATCTCCATTCCTCGATATAAATTAATTTACATATTTTTCGGCAAAAATATGGGGTCCCCGAAAATGCTTGCCATTTTTGGGGGTTTACATATGGGGCCGTAAAGGTTTCGACGGGGATTGTGAAGCGGAGTAAGCGAGCAGAAGCGCATAACTTCTTAAAAATGTGCACTTTAAAATTAAACGCTAACAATAACAAATTAGCAGTAGCTGCCTAAGCGCAGCTTCCGTCGTACCGAAGAGCACCGCGGCTTCGGATACGGCGTCACTTAGCGGTGAACGTGTGTTGGGCAAAGCTTTGAGCCCTTCCATGAACTAATGAAGCTACCGGCTTAATGCGCCTGCCTGTCGGCGCGTTAAGTGGGGAATCCCAAAGATAGGCTGCGCTCGGAGAAAGCACCGTGAATCGGTTTTCGGACAGGGGTTCGATTCCCCTCGGCTCCACCAAAATAAAAAAGTCGTGCAAAGCACGGCTTTTTTATTTTGATTTGAAGGGAATCGAAGGGCGAGCAAAAAGGTGTCGGGGACACGTTTTTGCCGCCACGGGGGAGAGAGCGAAAAGGCGAGAGCGGAACGGAGTGCCGCGGTAAGCCTTGAAAGCGAACGGAGATTCCCCTCGGCTCCACCATTCCAGACTACCTCTTGATGAAAATTAAGAGGTGGTTCTGTTTTTATTATAGTGATATTGCGAAAATCAAATAGTTGAAAAAATAGCAGGAGTATGATATACTAAATACAATTCTTCAAAGATAAAGGAAGTGCCTTATGAAACGAACCATAAGAGATGCCATAATGGATGCTCGTCTAACCGATGAAATGATAAATACATTTATCGGTCAAATTGGAATATGTTCAATCCTCGGCGGTATTTATTTTGAGTCGTGGATTGTATTTGGATTGTTGCTATTGTGTCCTCTCGCTGTGTTTGTGTTTTCAAAAAGGTTTAAATGGTGTCGCTTCGCCTCAATCATTTTGGGTGTGATTTATGGTTGCTTATGGGTAGTAATAGGTGTTTTAATTGGCAAAATCTTTTCGGTTAGTGCAAGTGTTGTGCTTGGAATTGTTTTCTTGATACCAGGTGTTGCATATAATTGGTGTGCGATAAACTATTTTCTAAAATAGGCTTATGCAAATAATCACAATCACGAAACCAATAAATACATTCTCTTGAAAATTTAGTGATCAGAACTGGTCGTGCCGCGGCGCTTTGTTGTGACAGAAAAACGAGAAAATGCAAAGCATTTCCACGAAAGTTTCCACGAAATTGACTAACCGAGCTTTGCAAAAACCCAAAGCGCGTAACCCTTTCTAACCCCTCAAACAAACAAAAACGGCACTCACGATGAGTACCGTTTTTTCATTATTTATAAAGAATTTCGACCGTTTTGCCGTTTTCAAAGGTTTCGTTTGTGATTTCGCTTGCGGGGGAGAGGTTGTCGATAGCGGGCGAGGGGATGGCTATATGCGCACCAACCGCGCCGACGAGCTTATTGCTTCTTAAAACGTTGCCCGACACGTCGACACAGTTGACCGTCATTTCTGCTCTGTTTACGTTATCGTATCTCGCGAGCAGATAACTGCCCACAAGGTCGGCAATAAAACGTCTGCCGAGGTCGGAGGGGTGCATACCGTCGCCAAGCATATAATCGTCAAGGGTGATCAGGTCGTATTCACGGTGGATATCTACAAGGCCGCAACCGAACTCGATCGCAAGATCGCGTATACAGTCGCAATATCTGTCGAGCACCTTGCCGTCCTCATAGATATAATGGATATTGTATTCCCAAGGGGTGTAACGCTCGGGCATTGTCGGTGTTACGGTGAAAAATATAACGTCGCCGCCCTGAGCGCGAATGCTTTCAAGGAAATAAAGGAGATTCGCGCGGAATTCCTCGATAGGAACGATGCTCTTGCGGTCATCGCGCCTTACCGCTTGGTCGTTTCCCGCAAATCCGATTATAACAAGATCGGGCTTATGCGAAAGCACGTCGGCTTCGAAACGGTCGCGTGCGCGGTAGGTGTTGTTACCGCCGACGCCCGCGTTGATAACCGTCACGCCGAGATCCTCGGCTATGTGCGACGCATAGGAGCTGCCGCAAAAATTAGTTAAGCTGTCGCCAAATGCAACTATGGTCTTTCCGCTTAAAGCGTTGGATCTGATAAGCTTGGACATTGTTTTTTCTCCTTGTTGAGTTTTGTAATATTATACCACGCGTTTTTTGTTGATTCAAGTAAATTATTGCGAAATTGCAGTTGTCGTTGCAATTTTACGGCGCCTAATTTAACCTTGTTTCTTGCAAAACAAAAAGAAGCCATCCGATAAGGGTTTGGCTTCTTTTATTTATACGACGTTGAATTGTCGGATATCCCTAATATGTAATCCGCGGAAACGTTGTAAAGCTTGACAAGTGCGATAAGAACATCGGTCGGTGTGTCGCGCAAGCCCCTTTCGTAACGGCTGTATTGCGATTGCTTCATTCCAAGATAGGAGGCAACGTATTCCTGCGTATAATCATGATCTTCTCTTAAGTCACGAATGCGGGGATAATAATTATTCATCCCAATATTCAATACCCCCTTCTATAATAATATAACCGTTTGGTATTGACATTCTAACACTAATATGTTAAAATTTTACCAAATATAACCGTTTGGTTATATTTTTATAATTATTTTTATTAAAGTGGGGCGAAAAAATGAAACGTTTTAACCTTTTTTCCGCAATATTGGCGGTTGTATTGGTCGTTTCTATGTGCATCCTTCCTGCAGCGGCAACTGTTGCACAAGCGACCGAAAGCAAGACTGCTTGTTTTCGCGGAGACGTAAACAACAATGGCGAGATTGAAAAGTATGACTACATTCTTGTCAAACGCTATATTATGAAAACCGTCACGTTCACCGATGAACAGTTGGTCAGCGGTGACGTAAATGCGAACGGCGAGCTTGAAAAGTTTGACTATATCCTTATCAAGCGCCACGTTATGAAGACATATACAATCGAGGAAAAGCACAACGTAATAAGCGTTGAAGCAAAGGACGCAACCTGTACCGAAAAAGGCAATATTGCCTATTTCACTTGTGCCGATTGCGGTAAATGCTTCTCGGATGCAACTGCCAAAAACGAAATCACTCTCGAAAGCACAGTGGTTACTACAAACGAACACAAAACCGTTCTTCACGAGGCAGTTGATGTTACCTGTACCGAAAACGGAAGCGTTGCATATTATTCGTGCGAAGACTGCGAAAAGCTTTTCTTGGATAAAGATGCAAAGCAAGAAATAGCATTCTCCCAGACTATCATCGTAACCGACGGTCACGTTGAAGTAATTGATAAGGCGGTAGAATCAACGTGTTCGCAGACCGGTTTGACCGAGGGCAAGCATTGCGGTGCTTGCGGTGATGTATTAGTTCCTCAAACCGAGACAGCTAAAAAACAACACACGCCGAGCGTTGCCAGCTGTACAGCGGATCAAACCTGTACCGTATGCGGAGAGTTCCTTAATGGACCGAGCGGTCATATCGAAGGCACCGAAGCAACATGTACAGAGGATCAGATCTGTATCGTTTGTAACGCAACCTTAAACGAGGCAACTGGCCATAACTTGGAGTTCGTTCCCGAACAGGATCCTGTTGACAACAATAACCCCGGTAATCGCGCTCACTGGTATTGCGATAAATGTCAAAAGTATTATCTTGATGAAGCTGCAACCGAGGAAGTTCCTTATGAATATATTCCCTGGAAGCTTTTTAAGATAACATATTATTGCGATGAGATCAAATCCAAACAAACCGTATGGTATAAATTGGGCGAAGAAGTGGAAGACCTTCTTTATCTCGAAATCGCCGGATATGACTTTAAATATTGGGTTGACGGCAACGACAAGAGAGTAAACGGCATTTCTGCAAATAATACCGAAAACATTGAGCTTTATGCGAAAGTTGATCTTGAAATTTATACGATTTACCTTGGCGGCACTTGGAAATACGATCCAATAGAGTATACTATTGAAGACACCGTGGTACTTCCTGAGCCTATTGAAGACGGCTTGACCTTTGCAGGTTGGAGAGAAGAAGCTCCCGAGAATTCAACAAAAAAAGTCGAGGAATACACGGATAGCGTTGGCATTACCAGATGGCGTGTTAACAAAGGAACAACGGGCGATATTGAATTGATGGCGCAATGGAAAGATAATCGTAATCTCATTGTCTCCGATAAAAGAGCCGCAGCCGAGCGTTATATTAACAGCGGATACGATGAAACGGAAAAAGTTTATTGGTTCTTATATAGCTTAGGCGAAATTCAAAACGTAGTTTTAGACCCCGATAACAGTTTGGTTAAAACCAAACATAACGGGGGACATATCGCAGGTTCGCTTACATTGGCTGAAACTACAACAATTGAAAAAGCGCTTTCCGAAAGCGTTGCAACAACAATCTCTCACACTGTTACTTCAAGCACCGATTGGAGTAAAGGAAGCGATTGGGAAGAGACGCTTTCCGTTGGTCAGGACGTTAACGTAACCGTCGGCTCTGAGGCTGGATGTGACTTTGCTAAAGTAAAAGCTGAAATGTCGGTTGGTATTTCCTTAGAAGCCAGCGCAAGCGTTGGCGGAAGCTTCGAAATTGGCGGAGGCAGAGACGAAACTGATGAAAATTCCGAAACTATTGAAACAACATTAGCATATAATACCTCGATAAGCCAATCTAAGGAAAGAACTATTTCTTTCTCGCATGATGTTGCACCCGGCAACTATTATTACGCAAATGTTGGTACCGTTAAGGTTTATGCGTTTATAGTATTTGATCCTGTTAAGAAAAGCTATGAATTGGAAACTATCAATATTTTAAACCCCGAAACCACTACCGCGGTTTTGAGTGACGAAAAGAAGGATCGCGAATATGTTTCCGAATCGTTCCTGTATGATTTTGATATTATAGGAATTCGCGATGAGGTTACCGGCAACTATTTTGTTCAATATTCTGCGAATAACCTTACAACTGACAATGTAGTTAAAATGTATCCCATAAACACTGACGTTGTTTTGGAAAACAACCCTTTTAAATATACAGGTTATACCTATGTTAATTGGGCTACTAATCATGACGTTAAGTATTCTGCAGGCGAAACAGTTAACAACGTAGCGGAGCCTGGTAAATTGCTTGTGCTTAACGCGCAGTGGAGCGCTAACGCATATACCGTTAAATATAACGCAAACAAGCCGAGCAATGCAAGTAAATCCGTTACCGGTATGCCTTCGAATATAAGCGCCGTATATGACAGCAGCTTTAAACTCGGCGCAGCACCGTCGCTCACCGGTTGGACGTTTGGCGGTTGGTATTCGGATGCCGCATGCACAAAGAAAGTAGGCGGAGCTAATGACACTGTGGTCAACCTGACCTCGACTCTTAATGGCACTGTTAACCTTTACGCAAAGTGGACTGCAAATACCTATACAGTTGTATATAATGCAAATGGAGGCAGTGGCAGCACCGCATCTACAAAACATACCGTTGATACAAACGGCGCATTAGCAAAAAGTGGCTTTACCCGTTCGGGTTATACCTGCGTCGGCTGGGCTTGGAATAAAGACTCTGTAACCCCCGATTTTGTAAATGGACAGAATATCGTAAACCAAAACTATACAGCTAACGCAACTATTACGCTTTATGCGGTATGGGTTAAGACAAGTTCGAAAACTTCGTTCGAAGGTAGGTCTATTGATTTGTCCGAAGGAAAATCGCAAAAGGATGAAATTTCAACCGGATTTAATTTGTCGAATTTAAAGAAAAACGGCTATACGAAAGCGACTATTACTATTAAATTCGATCATAAATCAGAAGATGACCCGATAATGTTTAATGACGCAAAATTAGCGGTCGTTGCAAAAGACGCAACCCTATACAGCAACACGTGGTCATTAGCCGACATGCCGGGAAGCTGGGATGACACAACTGTTTCATTCTCGGTTAACTTAGATCAATTAAACAGCGATGGTTCGTTCTCTGTTATCTTTTCTCAACCTACTGGTACAGGTTGGACTGAAGACTGGTGGCTCGGAACAACGATTGTTACTGTAACTGCAACAAGATAATCATTTTTAATACCCAACAACAAAAAGGACTTCCGATTCGGAAGTCCTTTTTATGTTGTGTGAGCGATGGGGCATTTTACTTTATTTTGGTGTTTTCGACTATTCCTTACCGCCGTACCTATAAAGCGCATCGCCCGAAAGGCGGTAGGTTGTCCATTCGTTCATCGGCTTTGCTCCGAGCGAGAGATAGAAATCGATGCTCGGTTGATTCCAATCGAGGCAGGACCACTCCATACGGCCGCATTTTCGCTCGTTTGCGATACGCGCAAGCTCTAAGATCAACGCCTTGCCGTGTCCGCGCTTTCTGTATTCGGGAAGCACGAAAAGATCCTCAAGATAAATACCCGCCCTTCCGACAAAGGTCGAAAAATTATGGAAAAAGAGCGCAAATCCGATTTCGCGACCGTCCTCAAGGGCGAATATGACCTCCGCCTTTTGCTTTTCGAATATCCATTCGCGAAGCAGATCCTCGGTGGCGACCACATCGTCGGACATTTTTTCGTATTCCGCGAGTCCCTTGATAAATTCGAGTATCAAGGCGCAATCGTCTGCCGTTGCGTTTCTGAATTCGGTTTTCATATTAATATACCCTCACCTTGTTGTAGATCTTCGCGCTCCATTCTTCGCGCAATTTCGTTCATAACGGTTTTTTTGTCCGCACTCCAAAGCGGCGCGACAAGGAATTTTTTCGGCGCGTCGCCGGTTATTCGGTGGACGACGACGTCCTTTGGCAAACGGCGGATGCAATCAAACAAAATATCAACGTATTCGTCGAAGCTTAATACTTTAAACAAGCCCTTTTCGTAATCATCGCAAAGGTCGGTGCCCTTAAGCACGTGAAGAAGCTGTAATTTTATCCCCTTTGTGCCGCAGCTAATTGCAAAATCGACGGTGTTGAGCATATCGGCTTTAGTTTCGTCGGGAAGTCCTAAAATAACGTGGGTGATCACCTCGATCCCGACAGAATTAAGCGAACGCACCGCTTTTTCATAAATTTCGTTTTTATAGCAACGGCGGATATTAACTGCCGTTTTTTCGTTTGCGGTCTGTAACCCCAATTCCACCCAGACAGGCTTTTGCTTGTTAAGCTCGGCAAGTAAGCTGATTACCTCATCGGGCAGACAGTCGGGGCGTGTCGCAATCGAAAGCGCAACGATATCCTCCCGCGCGATGACTTGCGAAAACACGCTTTTAAGCAGCTCAGTCGGCGCATAGGTGTTTGTGTAGCTTTGGAAATAGGCGATAAATTTTTTTGCCTTGGTCTTTTTTAAGACTAATTCCTTCGCGCGTTCTATTTGTTCGTTTATATTCCGTCCGGTTGATGCAAAATGCGAGCTTCCCGCAAGGCAAAAGCTGCATCCGCGCGTGTCGAGCGTTCCGTCGCGGTTAGGGCAGGTAAAGCCCAAATCGAGCGACAGCTTATAAACCTTTTCGCCGAATTTTTCCTTTAGATAATCGTTGAGTGAATAATATCTTGCCATAATCATAACCTCGTAACGGCATTATATCAAAAAAACAAACGATAATCAAGAAAATCATTGACTCCGCTTTTGTAATTTGTTAAAATCAAGCGAGAATAGATTTTATCTCGCAAATATTGCGAAGTAAGGAGATAGATTATGCTTAAAATTTCTACCGAAATAAAATCCGCATCCAGGTTTGTCGGTGAAAGAAAGGCAATTGAGCTTATCGCGAAGGCAGGCTTTGACGCTTGGGACTTTTCGATGTTTTCGATGATACATTACGACTGGAAGACTCGCGTCGGCACGTTGACCGACCATCCGATTGCGGGCAAGGATGCATATAAGTTCGCGCGTGAGCTCAAGGACATCGGCGAAAGCTTTGGTATCGTTTGCAACCAATCTCACGCACCCCACCCGACCTATTGCAAGGAAATTGCAGACTGCTATGAAAAATGCATCGAGCTTACCGCTGAAGCGGGCGGAAAAATTTGTATCATCCACCCCGATAACTACAAGCCCGCCGAGGAAAATGCCGAAATTTTCAACCGCTTGTTGCCTGTCGCAAAGGGCTGCGGTGTGAAAATTGCAACCGAAAATATGTGGAACTGGTGCGAGGAAACGAAATCTGCCGCACCTGCCGCCTGCAGTGACCCGAAAAGCTTTTTGGATCACCTGAACGCCGTAAACGATGAATACTTGGTTGCCTGCCTCGATATCGGACATTCCGAAATGGCAGGGCTCAACACAAGCGCACCCGAAATGATCGACGCGTTAGGCGCTCACCTTCAGGCGCTTCATATCCACGATAACGATAAACGCGGCGACCGCCATGCGATCCCCTTTTCGATGAATATCGATTTCGACGCGGTAGCAAAGGCGTTGAAGCGCAATAATTATCAGGGTTATCTCACACTCGAAGCAGTAAACCACCTTAGCAGCTATAATGCCGAAAACCTTTTCGTAGGCATTCAAGAGCTTGCCGCCGCGGCAAAAAAGCTCGGCTCGATGATAGAGAACGCATAAAGCGATGCTTCTTGACAAATTTTTGCGTATATAATAAAATGTACACATAAAGTTACGGAGGAAAATAAAATGAGCTATATTATTCGCGTGGAAAAGGAAATTGATTTTTCGCGTGCCGATAAGGCAATGATATCCACCTATAAATGGACAGAGGGCTACACGCCCGAAGCGTTTGCAGAGCTGATTTACGTTGAAGACAAGGGTTTTGCGCTTCGTATGACCGCAAAGGAAGCGAATCCGTTGGCTGTGAACACCGAATATAATCAGCCTGTTTACGAGGACAGCTGTCTTGAATTTTTCGTAAGATTCAATCCCGATGACCCCAAATATATGAACTTTGAAATGAACTCCAACGGCGCATTCCTTTCGGCGGTGCGCGTTGACCGTTCGAATAAGACACCCATTCACACACTTGCGGACCTTCCCGTTGTTAAGGCGACCAAGGGCGATGATTTCTGGACGGTAGAGGCGTTTTTCACTCTCGACTTCATCGGCAAGACCTTCGGAAAGACCGAATTCAGCCGCGGAGAGGTGTTGAAGGGCAACTTCTATAAGTGCGGCGACAAGACCGAAATTCCTCACTTCGGTATGTGGTCGCCCATCGACAGCGAAAAGCCCAATTTCCACCAACCCCAATTTTTCGGTGAAATGGAGATAGAAAAATGAAAAAATTGATTGCGTCGCTCCTTGTCCTCGCAACCGTTTTTACATTTATTTCAATATTCCCCGCTTGCCACGCACAGGCAAAAGCCGAATTGCCCGAGATAAGCTGGTTCGTTACGGGCATGACGGTCGGATCCGCGCGTGAGATCTCTCCTGCGATTTTAGAGATCAAGCGCGATTCCAAAACGCTCGACGCTTCCGAAGCTATCGCCTCGGGCGATACGGTCGTTACTGCAAACGGCGAATACGTTGCCTGGGTGCTCGGTGACGTTGCCGAAAAGGGAAAGGCGGACGCCTATTCCTATATCCTTATCAAGCGTTTTTGCCTTAAGACCTACGAGCTTAACGAGCAGGAGCTTTTCTGTGCCGATATCAACAAGGACGGCAATATAAATTCCTACGATTACATTCTCGAAAAGCGTATTTGTCTTAAGACCTACACGTTAAAAACTCCCGAAAACAGCGCAGGCGTTCCGATATTGCTTTATCACCATATGCTTACCGATGCGGACAAAAATACCGACCAGTGGCGCAACAACGATATAACCATTGCGACAAGCGAATTCCGCAGACATATGAAGATGCTCAAGGATAACGGCTATAACGTCGCTACCGTTGAGGAGGTCGTTGCCTACGTGCGCGGCGAGATACTTTTGCCGAAGAAGAGCATAGTTCTTTGCTTCGACGACGGCTATAAGTCCAACACCTATTATGCCGCACCCATCTTGCGCGAATTCGGATATAAGGCGACAGTATTTTCGATAATGAGCCTTTTCGACGGTCAGTATCAGGACTGGTACGACGTTTCCTCGCTTCAGCACATCACACGCAAGGATCTTGCTTCGTTCTCCGACGTGCTCGACCAACAATGTCATACCTGGGCAAACCACAATCACTTGTCACAGCAAAGCTACAATCAGGTTTATAACGACCTTATGCAATCGCAAAATTGCGAAAAATACAAATATTTCGCATATCCCTACGGCGATTACGATGCGGAAGTGATCAACGCCGTTAAGGCGGCGGGCTTCCTTGCGGCAGTCACCACCGAGGAGCGCAATGCCGTACCCGGTGACAAAATCTATGAAATTCCGCGTTATACCGTCACTTCTCCGATGAGCGATTCCGATTATCTTAAATTGATCGGCAAAGCAGGATAAAACAAAAGACCACCTTCACGGGTGGTCTTTTTGTTTTTTACTTAACCGCAGCAGCAAAGAATAATAACCGCGATAAGAATGATAATCCAGCAATTGTTGTTGCCGAAGAACGAATCAAAGCAGCCCATTGCAATGCCTCCCTTCACTACTTAAAGATTATGAAGGCGTTGCCGTTTGTGTGCCAAATATTTTTAGCAGGTCTTACGCTTTTATAAGGTTGTAAAAATCCTTGTGGTATTTAAGGATCATATCGCGCTCGTTATCGAAGATAAGCGGAAGCGCAACCAGAACGGTGACAAGGCACAAAACGATCACCGCGGTGTTAAGCGAAATATAAACGACCGATCCCTTTCTTGCTCTGCTTACACCCGAAAGCAACAGATATGCGCCGAGAATGGTGAGCACGAACATTATATCAGCCGAATATCGCAAATGAACACCGCCAAAGCATAGGTCGAAAACGACCATAAACAGCACGCAAAGGACGGCAACCGTTGCCGCGATGAATTTGCGCTTGCTTTCCTTCCAAAGCAGACCGAGCGCAGAAACGCCCCAGGTTATCGGGAAGAAGAACGATCCGACGGAATTGCTTATATAAACAACGCGTTGGACGTCATAGCTTTCAAGCCGTGCCGCGTTCGGATGCAAAAACGGGAATTCTCCGTCGAATATAGGAGTCTGGAAAAAGAAATGATACATCGCAGGCATTGCCAACGCACCGCTTAACGAATAGGTCGAGGTGTCGGCAAGCGTTAGCTGATAATTCGCACCGAAATCAAACGGAGAGCCGAACCTTGCCGCGTTGTATGCCATTATCAATCCGCCGAGAGCAAGCATCGGAAGCGAAAAAGCGGCGATATCGTAAATCAGGCTTTTCACTCCGAAGGGACGGTTTTTGATAATCGAGAAAAGCAGGGGAAACGCGATAAGAATATAAATAACGAGATTGGGGCGTGATGCGACCGTCGCCGCAACGCAAACGCCTGCGATAGCAAAATTGATCTTTCGCTTCCAACCGTCGTTTAAGGCATCCGCCTTTAAAACGTAAAGGAAAAACGCGCATATCGCACAAATGCCCGAAAGCACGGCGAGATGATAAAAGTTTGCATTGACCTCGGTCGTCCACAAAAGTGCGCCGCAGGGTAGCGTAAGCCCGCAAAGAAGAACGAGCAAAAACGGAGGCTTGTTTTTCATCCGCTTGCAAAGCTCGATAAGTATCTTAAACATCAAAACCGCCGCTATTGCCGTCATTATCGCCGCCGCAAGCGCATCCGAAAGGACGTGTCCCGTAAGGAAATATGCGGGGTAATAAAGGAAGATAACGGGTGCGATACCGAAATAGGAATAAAGCTTACCGTCATAAAACGCTCTGTCCCATATAACGCCGTATTTTTCGCCCGTGGCTTCTCTGCGCGCGGCGGTATCATAGGGGTTTTCCAGCTTTTCGAGAATGCTTAAGTCGTAATCGGTATCGATATTAAGCTGTCCCTTCTGAAAGGCATCGAACATCTGCGGATAGCATCCGTAATCGTCAACACTGCCCTTCAACGGGTAATCGTGCAGCCATTCCTTTTCGATGCTGACGGTGCAGAGGAAAAACGAAAACAGTATCAAAAGCGCCATTGCAAAGGAAAAGATAGCCTTTTGAAAGCGCGAATCGGGGTTAAAGACCGCGCGGTGTGCACCGTTTTTGTAAATATAAGCGCCGCCGATAGCAATAGCGATCGTTGTAAGGCGCAAGAATATATTTTCGGTAAAATAATAGGCAAGGAAAAAGGGAAGACAAATAAAAATCAACGGCAACAAAAACCGAGTTAATGCTAAAACGCTTTTTTTCATTCCTTTTCCTCTCTTCCCAAAATGTTTCTTTCGTAATAAAATAAATACTGCTGGGCAACGCCCGCATATTCGCCGAGCGTGCACGGATCAAACGATTCGCCGTAATATTTATTGATAACTCGCTTTACCCAAACGTCAATAGGAAATGCGTTGTAATATCCGAACCCGAACAAAAGCACGCAGTTTGCAACCTTGTCGCCGACGCCCTTTATCTTTTTAAGCTCGTTTAGCGCATCGGTATAACCGCAGCGCTTCACGTATTCAAGCGAAATTTCGCCGCTTGCGACCTTTTTTGCCGCGTCTACGATATATTTCGTGCGGAAGCCGGCTCTTATAGGCGCAAGACCCTCGATTCCTGCGTTGACGATGCTTTCGGGCGTGGGGAAGGCATAACCGTTTCCGACCCTTTCGCCCAACAAAGCGCAAAGCGCCTCGATGATCTTCTTGATACGCGGAATGTTGTTGTTTGCCGAGATGATAAAGGAAATTATCGTTTCAAACGCGTCCTGACGGAAGATGCGTATTCCGTTTCCCTCCGTTGCGGCGCGTGCGATGCTTTCGTCGCCCGAATAGGAGCTTATTATTTCGCCGTAATCGCGCTGAAGATCGAAATAATCGAGGAAGCTTTTTCTGAACTCCTCCTCGGTTATATCAAGAAAAAGCCAACCGTCGCTCTGCTTGCGGATCGTAAGAGGTCGGTTGCAGGCAAAAAGCAGATATTCGTCCTCGCTTATTTTGTTAAAGCGGAAGCACTGACCGCATTCGCAGGAAACGAATGGGTCGAAGTTTTCGCATTCGCTTAAAAGCAGATGATTTTCTATCTTTGTAAATTTCATAAGCATTGCTCTTGTAATTTATAAAAATTTAATGTAAAATAAAAGCATCAACCGTAAGGAGCAAAAGATGAGAGAGCATATTTATACAATACCCGTAACCGAGGCGTTTTCCGACCATAAGGACCGCTGCCCCTTTTGCGCTCTTGCCGAAAAGTTAGAGCGAGACGAATTGGAGCTTATTCTCGGCGCATCGATGATGGAGCCCGAGATAAGAAGAGAGACCAACGAGCACGGCTTTTGCTCGCGCCATTTCCGCAAAATGTTCGGAATGAAAAATCGCTTAGGTCTTGCGCTTATGCTTGAAAGCCATCTCGAATCGCTTAAAAAAGAGGTAAAGACGGGCAACATCTTCTCGCGCGATATCGCATCGAAGAGCGTTGACCGTATCGAAAAGCTTTCGAAGACCTGTTACGTTTGCTTCCGCATCGAGGATAAGATATCCAAAATGTTCACGACAGCGGCTTACCTTTATAACGAGGAAAAGGATTTCCGCGAAAACTTCAAGGAAGTAAAATATTTTTGTCTGCCGCACTACCGTGAATATATGCTTGCCGCAAAAAGAGTGCTGGGCAAGGATGATTACGTCGAGCTCGTACGCGCCGCAAACGGCAAGGTGACCGATTATCTCGATTCTCTCAAGGATGACGTTTCACTCTTCTGCAAGAAGTTCGATTACCGATTTGACGATCTTCCCTGGGGCGAATCGAAGGATTCCGTCGAACGCTCGATCAAGTTCCTCACAGGTGAAGAAACCTTTAATATCAAGTAAAAATTTTCACGCTTCCTTTGCTGTCAAAGGAAGCGTTTTTTATCGGCTCCGGAAAATGTATAAAACCGCAAATTATACACCACACGAGTTTACATAATTATGGAAGCTTTTTTGGTTATGAACCCGACTTTTCCACTTTGTCCACATACTTTTCCACCATCAAAAGGCGAAAAATGCTTGATTTTGTGTGAAACGCCGTGGAGAAATCCACAATCTCCACAGAGTTTTCCACAAACGGCATAAAACATTATGTAACATACATTACGTGTAAACCGAGTGAAAAACGGTAAAAATCTGCCGTTTTTTAATGCCGAAAATCACACGCCTTTGGTCGCAAAAGCGTTAAGATCGGTGTCGCCGCGAACGCCCTTTAAATATTCGAAATAACCCTGCGATGCGATCATCGCGGCGTTATCTCCGCACAGCTTAAGAGGAGGGAGATAAAGCTTTGCACCGAATTTTTGAGCCGTTTCGGCAACCGCCGATCGAAGATGCGAATTCGCCGCAACGCCCCCTGCGAGAACAACGTTCATCGCGCCCTCGTTTTTGAGCAAAAGCTCAAGACGGGTGTTTATCGTTTTGATAAGCGCTTCGGTAAAGGATGCCGCAACGTCTGCCTTGAATTCATCGTCCATAACACGTCCGCGCTGTGTCGTTTCCTGATGGACCATATTTATAACGGCGGTCTTCAGACCCGAAAAGGTGAAATCGTATTCGGCGCCGTCAACACTGCCTGCCTTGAATTTGTATTTGTTCTTATCGCCGACCGATGCAAGTCTGTCCATTGCCGCGCCGCCGGGATAGGGAAGACCGAGCACGCGCGCGCATTTGTCAAAGGCTTCGCCCGCGGCATCGTCCCTTGCACAGCCGATAAGCGAATAGTCGGTGTAATCGTTTACGCGCATAAGCGAGGTATGTCCGCCCGAAACGACAAGCGAAACGAAGGGCGGCTTCAGATCCTCGTGTACAAGATAGTTTGCCGCAACGTGACCTCTTATATGGTGTACGGGTACAAGCGGTTTGCCGGTTGCAAAAGCAAGACCCTTTGCAAACGAAAGCCCCGTAAGCAACGCACCGATAAGTCCGGGCGCGTTGGTGACCGCGATAGCATCGATGTCGTCCATAGTAAGGCCGGCTTCGGAAAGCGCGCTTTCAACCACGCCGCAAATTGCTTCGGTATGTGCACGCGAAGCGATTTCGGGCACAACGCCGCCGTAGACCGCGTGGATATCTATCTGCGAGGCAACCACGCTCGACAATAATTTTCTGCCGTCCTCGACGACCGCAGCCGCGGTTTCGTCGCAGGACGATTCAATTCCAAGAATTTTCATAACGTTTTCTCCATATTAAGCGCATCGACGCCCTTGTAAAAGCCCTTGCGCCGTCCCGAAACAACAAAATTATGCTTTTCATAAAGCGCGATCGCGCCGACGTTTCCATCGGCAACCTCAAGCGTTGCAGCCGTGCACCCCTTTTCGCGCGCGATAGAAAATACCGTGTGCATCAGTGCATCTCCAACGCCGTTTCTGCGGTATTCGGGCAGTACCGCAATATTCATAATCTCTGCCTCGCCTGCTATCAAATAAACCGAAGCGATCCCGCACATGCTTCCGTCTGAAAATGCGCCGATATATACCGCATAATTCGGAAGATCGGAAATCTGCGCTTCGCTCCACGCGGTGTCAAGGCATACGCTTTCGATATAAGCGGCGCGCACCGCTTCGTCCTTGCCGTCGATCGCGCGGCAGACGATGTCCTTCATTATTCTTCTCCTACCATGCGGATGATGACGTCGCGAGGACAGTGAACCGTCTTGTTTATCGTGTCGTCACGGAGGAAATATCTGCCGTTATATCCGAAGAAGGAGACGATATAGTAAAGTCCGGGGTAATCAGCGGAAAGCATATGGAAATAAAAATGCACGCTGAGATCATCCTCTTTGATATTAAGCGAAACCTCTTCGCCGTTTGTGATCGCATCCTCGATCTGCTTTACAAGCGCGGTTTCGCCCGTAGTGAGATCGTCGCGGTTTTCTTCGGGAATATATTCCTGATCGGCAAAAAGATTGTCAAACTTAACGGTGTTGTTCTGGCTGTATATCTGTGCCGCGATAGCGTTGAATTCCTTCAGGGTAGGCTCCTTGATGTTGCTTGCGCGCACAAGAAAGTAATAGCCCTCGATCTCATAGCAAAGGAAGTTAGAGGTATTTTCGAATTCGACCTCGTAATAAACGGTGTCTTCGCCGTTAACGGTTACCGAAATGAATTCCTCGCCTTTGTCAACGGGATAAAGTCCCATCGGCGTTACGTCGACGTATTCAATGCCGGTATCGGGGTCGATAAAGCCGAGCTCGGTCGGCTCGCCACCGCCGCAGGCAACAAGCAAAAGTGAAGAAGCAATAAGTATAAATGCAATAATTCTTTTCATAATCAATATCCGATCTGTCCAAGGCTGTCGTCGTTTTCGATCCAATCGGCGACGTTGTAAATTGTATATTCGTCGGCACTTTCGCGAACGATAACGCGCTCAATACCCGCATTGATAACCAAACGCTTGCACATCTGACAGCTTGTTGTACCGGAAACGAGCTCGCCCGTTTTGCCGTCTATACAAACCATATAAAGGTCGGAGCCGAGCATTCTTTCTCTTGCGGCGGAGATTATCGCATTTGCTTCTGCGTGTACCGAGCGGCAAAGCTCGTATCTTTCGCCGCGCGGAATGTTCATCTTATCGCGCAGACAAAATTGAAGGTCACAGCAGTTTGCTCTTCCTCTGGGCGCGCCGTTATAGCCCGTCGAAACGATAACGTCATCCTTAACGATAACAGCGCCGAAATTTTTTCTCAGGCAGGTGCCTCTGCGAGTAACGGTTTCCGCAATATCAAGATAATAGTTGATCTTACTTCTTCTTTGTTCCATTTTTTTATATCCTTTATGTAATTTTCATTTCATTATATAATAACAGTGTGGAAATTGCAAGGATTAAAGCAGAGCAAAATATACCAAACGGTCGCTTCCGTCGGGCATATCGCCCTTAAAGGTCTTTGTGTTCATAAAGCCGCATTTTTTCATCACGGCGCGCATTCGCGCGTTGTTGACCGAAACGTCGGCATACATACGCTTCAAGCCAAGCTTTTCCTTGGCGTATTTTTTTGCAAGCATTATCGCCTCGGTGCCAAAGCCCTTGTTGCGGTAGCTCTCGTTCGCAAGGAGGATAGAAAGGTCGCAACGAAGCTCGGAATAAACGATGCGTTCAAGCGTAAGCTCGCCGATGACCTCGTCGGTCTTCGAAAAAATTCCGACAGTCGGATTCCATTCCTCGCGTTCAACGCTTAAATCGTACATTTTGTCGATAACCGCCTCGTCATAAACAAAGGGCTTGTCTCCCTCGGGTACGAATTTGCGCCAAAGCGCGCGCATTTCCTTTTGTGTCATTGTGCGAAGCGATAGATTTTTTCCGTGTATTTCAATCATTTTCAAAAACACCTTTCTTTACGCTCTCGTCGTAAATGAGTCAATTTTAGCAATTTCGTAATTGGGAAGCTCTTTTATCTCGTGTATAAGGTTTGTGTCCTTGTAGCATTTGACGTGTAAATGCTTGTCTTTAAGCTTTGTGTTAAAGAAAACTCTGCCCGAATGCAGGGGCTTTGTTATGGTTTCGTTGTATTCTTCTATCCTTTTCGGCAACGGGAAGTAATATTTTTTGCCGTCCGCTCCGATCAAGGTCAGTCCGGTAATGATTACGTAGCTACCGTGTTTGCTTCTCGATTCGGTCAAAAGCTTAACGCTTGTGCATTCGATCTCGAATTTGTCTAAATCCTTACCGCGGGCTTTTCTAAGCTTGCGGTATACCGAAAAGTGCTTGAAAAACAAATTCAGAAACACTCCTGCAATGGTACCGATAACGGAAAGAGTAATAGCTGTAACAACAATTTTATGCGTATCGCCTACGCCCTTAAAGCATATGGCCACAACAATCACTATCAGCCACGGTGCAAACAGTAACGAAAACAAACCGTATATAACACACGACTTTTTTACGTTTTTTATTTGCTTTTCAATGATTTCTGTCATAAAAGTCCTCGCGGCAAAATCAATACTAAACGCTCTTATTATTTTGTAAGCTTAACGACCGTTTCTATGTGTTCTGTAAAGGGGAACATATCGACGGGTTGGATCCTTTTGACCTTATATCCGCCCTTACGGAGTGCGAAAAGATCGCGCGAGAGGGTTTCGGGGTTGCAGGAAACGTAAACGATGGTCTTCGGCGAGAGGGAGATGAGCGATTCAAGAAACTGCTTGCTGCAGCCTGCACGGGGCGGGTCGGTAATAACAACGTCGGCGCTTTCTCCCTTGCGCGCAAGGTCTGCCATAAATTCGCCTGCGTCGGCGTTGATAAATTTTGCATTTTCGATCTTATTGATTTTTGCGTTCTGTACAGCATCGGCAACCGCGTCGGAATTCGATTCGACACCTAAAACCTCGCGTGCGTTTTTTGCGACCGAAAGACCTATCGTACCGATGCCGCAATAGGCGTCGATAACTCTTTCCTTGCCCGTAAGAGCGGCAAACTCGATCGCCTTCGAATAAAGAATTTCGGTTTGCTTGGTGTTGACCTGATAAAAGGATTTCGGGCTTATGCGGAAGAAATTTCCCAAAAGCTTGTCGGTTATATATCCGTCGCCGAAAAGAATTTCGCTTTTTGCTCCAAGGAAAAGCGGTGTTTCGGTCGGGTTGATATTCCATACGACGGTGGTT
The DNA here is from genome assembly GCA_017561145.1 of Clostridia bacterium. GTDB lineage: Bacteria > Bacillota > Clostridia > Oscillospirales > CAG-382 > Coliplasma. The sequence goes on from JAFZDO010000022.1 coordinate 53,675, forward strand.
ATATCGGGGTGCTTTTTAAGCAAAGCCGAGGCAAACGCCGCTTTTTTGGGGAATTCGCCCTTTGCGGTAACCAAAACCACCATCGTTTCGTTGGTGTTCGCCGCACGGCGCACCAAAACGTGACGGAAAAAGCCCTTGCCGGTGTTAAGGTCATAAGCCTTTATTCTGAAATCGATGCAAAGCTCTCTTACCGTCTGCACTATCTCGTCGGCATATTCGTCCTCAAGCAAGCAACGGTCGGTTTGCACAACTCTGCGCGTTGCCGCTTGATAAATGCCCGAATAAATTCTGCCGCTTCTGAATGCAAGCGCGTGCGAAACCTTGTTGCGGTAATGAAACGGCTCTTCCATACCGATAATTTCGTCAACGTGGCAGTATTTTCCGATATATTTGATTATTTTCGACTGTTTAAGCGAAAGCTGTTCTTCATAATCGAGATTTTGAAGCTGACAGCCGCCGCACTTTTTTGCAATGGGACAGTTCATGTTTTTGTTTCTCCGTGATCAAATGTGTTTGTCGGACTTTTCGAGGCATACAACCGTCTCCACAGTTGTCCCCTTAGGTAGGGAGCCTACTCCCGAATAAGTTTTATTAAAACCAATACTCATTCAGCTTTGACAGGAACTCTTTTGTAATAGGAAAACCTGAGCTTTCCCCTATGACAGAATCAACACCACAATGAGGACAGATTGCTGTTCCTTCTGTATCTTCAATCCAGTCTGTTATTTCCTTTGGGTCAAAAATCCTTAAACA
>JAFZDO010000023.1 GCA_017561145.1 Clostridia bacterium
ATCCAATCGAACAAGTAATTATCTCTTGGAGAACTGGGAAGCACGACGAGCTGCTTTGAGACCGTACTTCTTTCTTTCCTTCATTCTGGGGTCACGAGTGAGAAGACCTGCCTTCTTAAGAGGCGAACGGTATTCATCAGCTGCCTGAAGGAGTGCACGAGCAACGCCGTGACGGATAGCGCCTGCCTGACCGGAAACGCCGCCGCCTTTAACGGTGCAGATGATGTCGAAGGTGCCTTCGGTCTTGGTAACGCCGAAGGGCTGGGTTACGATCATTTTAAGGGTTTCAAGGCCGAAATATTCAGAGATATCTCTGCCGTTGATGGTAACGTTGCCGGTACCGGGGATAAGGCGAACGCGAGCAACAGAGCTCTTTCTTCTACCGGTTCCGTAGAAATAGGGAATAGCGGATTGATAGTTCATGTTCTGTTCCTCCTTACTTTACTTCTACAGCGATGGGGGTCTGAGCAGCCTGCTTGTGTTCAGGACCTGCATAAACCTTGAGTCTGCCGAAGCTTGCATCGCCAATCTTGTTCTTGGGAAGCATACCCTTAACTGCGAGTTCAACTGCCATTTCGGGCTTGGTTGCCATAAGGGTGCGGTATTTAACGGATTTGAGACCGCCTACGTAACCGCTGTGACGGTAGTAGAATTTCTGATCGAGCTTCTTGCCGGTAAGAACTACCTTGGAAGCGTTAACAACGATAACGCATTCGCCGCAGTCAACGTGGGGGGTGTATTCGGGACGGTGTTTGCCGTTGAGGATGGTTGCCGCAAGAACTGCTACCTTACCGAGGGTCTTGCCTTCAGCATCGATAACGTACCACTTACGTTCAACAGCCTCTTTCTTCAACATAGTTGTAGACATAGGTTGAATTCCTTTCGATAATATCTGTTTTTTTCGTACTCCGCAATTATAACACAAGAAATTGCTTTGTCAATACCTTTTTCAAAACTTTTTTCAATTTTAGGGGTATTTTTTGCGTTTTTCTTCGTTTTTCTTTAATTTTTCAAATTGCGGGGAATCTATAACGGGGATTTTTAAATATTTTGCACAACCTATTGACAAAATCAAAACGCTCTGTTATAATCATCGATACCGAACAGATGTTCGGTTTATGAAGGAGTCGGACAACGCGGTTAGCTCCATCCGCGCCCGATTAAAAACGTATGGCTTTGATTTTATGACGAAAGGATGGAAAATGGACTACAGAGAATATGCAAAGGATCTTCTTGCGAGGAAGAACAGCCTTATTTCGGCTTACGGCGCCATCAAGGAGGAGCTGACTGTGCTCGAAAGGGAAAAGGTCGCCTGCAAGAAGCTTATGAATGAATGCGAGTGCTTGGGAAGGGACAAAAGCATTTATGACGACAGGTTTATCAACACCTTGGCCTGCCTTGACGACAGCAGATTTCGGTTAAGCGTCGTCGAGAGAGAGCTGAGAAAGATCGAAAAGGGGATGAGCCTGCTTAACGATTACGAACGTGATCTGATCGACACCTTTTACGTCGAACGTGTCTTGGACGCAGTCGATCTGATTATGGAAAGATATTATCGTGAGCGCTCGACGGTCTATCGCGACAAGAACCGCGTGCTCGATATATTTACAAGGGCTGTTTTCGGTGTTTTACAGCTGTAATATATAATATATAATGAAAAGGAGAGGACCTTTCAGCGATCTTCTCCTTTTTTGTTTTTTATTAGGTTTAAAAGCGTTATCAACAATACTGCCGCGGTCGCACCCGACAGGTCTATCAGAACGTCGCGCCATTCGGGTGAGCGGCCCGACGAATTGCGCTGTATGACGAATTCGTCGACGATGGCGATCAACAGCGAAATGATGGGCGAGATGATCAGCGCGAGCTTTTTCGAAACGAAACGCGTAAGCAGAGAGTGCAAAAGCAACGTAAGCGCGAAATACCCGAGAAAATGCGCGAGCTTTCGGACGTAAAAGGTAACGGTATCTACGCTGCTTTCAATGCCGAAAAACGCAAGAAGGGGTATTATCGCATCGACGAAAACCTCGCTTATTTTGCTGCTTGTGTCTCCGTCCTGAGCGGAATTGAGGAAGAGAAACGCGCAAAACGCAAGTACGATTGCAGCCGAAACGAGCGTTACGGTTAATTTTCGGTTGTTCAAGCGAGCATCTCCTCTGCGGCCTTCAGAACCGTTTCGGTGACGTTTACGCCGCCCATAATGCGCGCAAGCTCGTCACGTCTTCCGTTATGATCAAGCTTTTCGACGTTGGTGATAACTCTGCCGTCGGTTTCCTTTTTCGATATTTTATAATGAGCGTCTGCCTTTGCGGCAAGTATTGCCGAGTGGGTAACGCATATTATCTGTGTTTTTTTGCCGTCGGTCGCGTTTTTAAGACGGATGCCGATCTTTTCGCTCGTTCTGCCCGAAACGCCTGCGTCGATCTCGTCGAATATAAGCGTGCCGATGGATTCGGTATCGGCAAAAACGCATTTTAAGCAGAGCATAATTCGCGAAAGCTCGCCACCCGATGCGATCTTCGACAAGGGCTTGGGCTCTTCGCCCTTGTTTGCGGAGATAAGAAATTCCGCAAAATCCTTGCCGTTTTCGGTAAAGACGTTCTGTCGCAGTGTGACCGAGAACCTTACTCCCGGCATATCAAGCTCGTTGAGCTCCTCGGAAACGCGCTCGCACAGCATGCTTGCGGCGGTTCTTCTTGTTTCGGTAAGCGCAACTCCTGCTTCGAACAGCTCCTTTTTGGCGATTTCGAGCTCTTTTGTAAGGCGTTCCTTTTCCTCTTCGCTGTTTTCGTTTGCGTCGAGCTCGGTTATCCATTCCTCCAGAAGATTTTGGAATTCGTCGGAGCTTACTTTATATTTCTTTTCGAGCTTTTTGATAAGCTCGAGACGTGTCATTACGTCATCAAGGCGCGCTTGGACGTTTTCGCCGTCGGTATCGGTATATGCTTTGACGGTATCCGCAATATCCAAGAGCTCGTATTTTGCGCTTTCAAGTCGGCTTGAAAGCTCGTCTGCTTCGGGGATTATGCCCGAAAGTGAGGATAACGCGCCGATCGCGGTATCGACCGATTCGATCGCCGAGCCGTCCTTGGCATAAAGCACAGCGTATGCTTCGCTTGCGTTCATAACGATCTTTTCGCTGTTTGCGAGGCGCTTTCTTTCGGCTTCGAGCTCGTCACGCTCGCCGAAAACGACCTTTGCCGATCTTAATTCATTCACTCGGTAGCGGAGCATATCAAGACGTAATTCGCGTTCCTTCGAATCGTCGTTCAACGCGTTAAGTCTAAGATCTATCGACTTGTATTTTTCATATTTTTCGGTATATACGTTAAAGACCGATTCATTCTTTGCGAAGGAATCGAGCATTTGCAGCTGCTTGCCGTTATCGGCGAAGGCTTGGGTATCCTGCTGACCGTGGATGGAGATAAGCTGGGACATGACCGCCTTCAAGCGCGAAAGAGGGATGTTTCTTCCGTTTATCTTTGCGGTCGACCGTCCATCGCGCGTTATCTTGCGCAATACCGACACGGTACCGTCCTCCTCGGGCTCGATATCATATTCGGCAAGAACCTTTTTCGAGGCTTCGTTGAGCGTAAAGATACCCTCGACGGTCGCTTCATCCTCGCCCGTGCGGATGATATCCTTATCGCTTCTTGCACCGCAAAGCAGTCCCAAGGAATCGATAATTATACTTTTACCCGCACCCGTTTCGCCCGTGAAGGCACAAAAGCCGTTATCGGGCTCAAGCGAAAGCTTTTTTATTAATGCAATGTTTTCAATATAAATCGAAATCAGCATAAATTACTCCGAAATTCAGATCAAATCTTTTAGAATGGCGGTGATTTCCGATGCGTTTTCGTTGTCACTTGCGATAATGAGCAGGGTATCGTCCCCCGCGAGGGTTCCGATAACGCCCGACAGCTCCATCTGGTCGACCGCCGCGCCTGCGGCAGAGCCCATGCCCGTGTAGGTTTTAACAACGATAAGGTTATTTGCGCAGGCAACCGAAGCGACAGCCTGACGGAGAATAAATGCGAATTTGCTGCTTATCTCAACCGAGGCGTGCTCCTTGCCTGCACGGTATTTGTAATTTCCGTCGGTGCCCAACGATTTAACAATGCCCAGCTCGCGTATATCGCGCGATACCGTTGCCTGAGTGACGTTGAAGCCGCATTCCTTTAATTTCGCCTGAAGCTCCTCTTGGGTATCGATATTATATTCCTTTATAAGCTCAAGTATCTTTGTCTGTCTAATACTCTTCATATTCGTCAGTCCTTTAAGACATTTTGTTGTAAAGGGTTTCGTAGAATGCGTCCTTTTTGAGCTTTATAAGCTCAAGCGTGCGGTCGGATCTTGTAACGATTATTCTGTCGCCAAGCTCGAGGTCTATGACCTTTACGCCGTCCGAGAGAAGGATATTGCCGTTTTGGAGCCTGTTTTTGTTGACCGCCTCAAGACGGGAATTGGGGGAAAAGACCATCGCTCTCGCGCCGAGCGCGTGAGGGCAGATGGGGCATACGCAGAATGCATCGAGCTTTGTGTCGATAATGGGGCCGCCTGCGCTCATTGCATAGGCGCTTGATCCTGTGGGTGTTGCAAAAATAAGTCCGTCCGCGCGGTAGGTGCAGACCGTTGCGCCGTCGCAAAGCAGGTCGAAGCTTGCGATTTCGCCGTCGGTACGTCTTGAAATGACCGCCTCGTTAAGCGAGGTCGAGGTCGCGACGATTTCGCCGTTTCTGATGACATGAACGTCTAAAAGCATTCTTTTTTCGGTTTCAAAGCCGCTTTTCAGCTTGGAAAGCATCGAAATTTCGCTGTTTTCAAGACCGCTCATATATCCGAGCGTGCCGAAATTTATCGACATTATCGGTTTACTCTTGCGGAATGCAAGGCGTGCCGCATTGAGCATCGTACCGTCGCCGCCGAGTGCGATTATTGCGTCGAATTCATAATCCTTGCCGTTTGTATATCTTTCGTGAGCGATTCCGACCGAATCGAGCATTTTTTCGATAGGGCCGATCTCCGCTTCTCCGACGTTGCCCTTGGGGTTTATGAAGAGAAGTATTTTGCTGACTGTCATTTGGGTTACCCCCTGATAAAAATAGCAAGATATTCCTTGTTTCCGTCTCCGCCAACTATCGGCGAATCGGTTATTCCTTTGCGCGTAAAGCCGAATACGGATGCGCTTGAGTCTATCTTTTCGAGAATTTCTTTAATAATTTTTCCGTCCTTGTCGTGGACTATGCCGCCCTTGCCGATATGCTTTTTGCCTGCCTCGAACTGCGGCTTGATAAGGGTTATCATTATTTTCCCCGTCTGCAAAATATCCTCGCAGGCAGGGTAGATGAGCGTTTGAGAGATAAAAGAAACGTCCATGACGATAATATCTATCGCGTTATCGAAATCCTCGCGCTTGGCATAACGCGCGTTGAAGTTTTCCATAACGGTGACACGCTCGTCGTTTCTTAAATTATCGGCAAGCTGTGCGGTGCCGACGTCGAGAGAATAGACCTTTTTTGCGCCGTTTTGAAGCAGACAGTCGGTAAATCCGCCCGTCGATGCGCCGATATCGAGCGCAGTCATGCCTTTTACGTCGACACCGAATTCGTTTAACGCGTGGAAAAGCTTTTCTCCCGCACGGGAAACGAAGCGTTCTGTGTTTATAACGCAAATTTCCTCGTCGCCGTCGATTTCAAGCGATGCTTTTGCCGCTATAACGCCGTTTACCGTAACGTTGCCTGCCGCAATTGCCGCTTGCGCCTTGCTTCGGCTTTTGAAAAAGCCCTTTTCGGTAAGAAATAAGTCAAGTCTCATTTTTTATTCCCCCAAAGCGCAAGCGATCGATTCGGGTGAAAGCGAAAGAGAATCCAACAGATCGTTATTGCTGCCGTGCTCGGGGAAGATGCCGTCGATAGCCTTGATGATAAAGCGCTTGCCGTTAAGCTCGCCCCTTTCGGTCAGCTCCGCGCAGAGCCGTTGGGCGACGCCGCCGTTTTTGATGCCCTCCTCGGCAAAGACGATATTGTCAATGCCGTTTAAAAGCTTGATGATATTTTCGGTCGGGAGAGGGGAAAGGGTAGTCAGGCTGATGATCCTTGCCGACTTGCCGTTTTTATTAAGAAGCTCTGCCGCCTTAACGGCGTTTGCTTGCAATCTGCCGTAGGTGATGATCGCGCTTTCCGCATTATCGCCGAAGTCCCTGAACGAAACACCGCTTGCATTGTAGAAGCCGTCGCAGACGATATCCTCGCTTTTCGGGTAGCGGATGACCACCGGACCGTTCGCGCCCAGCGCTTCTGCGAAGCATTTCTCGAGCGAAGAAAAGCTGTTGGGAGCATAGAGAGTAACGTTGGGTATCTCCGAAATAAACGCGGTATCGAAAATGCCGTGATGGGTCGCACCGTCGTTTGCGACAAGACCTGCGCGGTCAAGCGCGATGATAACGTGAAGGTTTTGCAATGCCGCATCGTGTATCAATTGGTCAAATGCGCGCTGTGCAAAGGTGGAATAGACTGCGAATACGGGGATCATACCGCCGACGGAAAGTCCGCAGGCGAAGGTGAGCGCATGCTCCTCAGCAATGCCGACGTCAAAGAACCTTTCGGGAAATCTTTTGGAAAATTCCGATAAACCGGTTCCGTCGGGCATAGCCGCCGTGATAGCCGCTATCCTTTTGTCGGTTTCGGCGTATTTGCAGATGAGCGAGCCGAATCTTTCGGAAAAGCTTTCAACGCCCGAGGCTTTTATTTTGCCGCTTTCGACGTCAAAGCCCGAAACTCCGTGGAACAGATCGGGACGCTCCTCGGCAAATTTATAGCCCTTGCCCTTTGTTGTGCAGATATGCACTACGGCACATTTCTTATCGTCCTTTGCCTCGCCCAGGACGCGCTCGATATGCGTAATATCGTTACCGTCGACGGGGCCGTAATAGGAAAGACCGAACTGCTCGAAGAAATTCTGGCTCATTACGAGCTTTTTAAAGCGGTTTTTGACAGCGGTGCCGAATTTAAGCATGCCGTTGCCGACAAGCGGAAGCGCCTTGAAAAATCGCTTGGTCTTGTTTTTAAAGCTGAAGTATTTCGCACTGGTGCGTACCTTTGAGAAATAGCGGCTCATACCGCCGACGTTGGGCGAAATGCTCATATCGTTGTCGTTGAGCACGATTATAAGCTTTTCCTTATCGGCACAGTTGTTGAGAGCCTCATAGATCATACCGCCCGTAAAGGCGCCGTCGCCGACGACCGCGATGGTATAAACGTCGTTTCCGCAAAGCGAATTAGCTGCCGCAATACCTGCCGCAGCCGAGATAGAGGTCGAGCTATGACCTGCGCCGAATGCATCGTGCTCGCTTTCGCTTCTCTTCGGGAAGCCCGAAATGCCGCCGGTTTGACGGAGAGTGGAAAACTCGTCGCGTCTGCCGGTAATGAGCTTGTGGACGTAGCTTTGATGTCCGACGTCGAATATTATCTTGTCATCGGGCGAATCGAAAACGCGGTGGAGGGCAAGCGTAAGCTCGACAACGCAAAGGTTTGCGGCAAGGTGGCCGCCGGTCACCGATACGGTGTTTATAAGCGTTTTTCGTATTTCGTCCGAAAGGATATTCAATTCTTCCGCACCGAGGGATCTTAGATCCTTCGGCGAGTTGATCTTTTCGAGAATCATTTTGCCATATCCGAATATCGCGTCGGTGGTGAGCCGGCGCGACGAAAACGGTTTTCTCCGATTTATTTTGTTATTTCCTGAAGCCGCAAAGAACTCTTGCGACAGACATAACTATTTTCGTGCTGTGGTTAATCGCAACCGATTTTCCCAACGCCTTACCGCCGACGGTTATTGCCGAAATGAGCGAGGTAAGCGCGAGCGTGAGCAGGAATGCGATATCGGTATCCATTTCCGAAAACAGCTTAATTGCAATACCGGCACCGGTAGCACCGCTGACGACACCTGCGATGTCGCCGACGATATCGTTACAAAACGAGCTTACCTTTTCGGCATTGTTGATAAGGCTAACCGCCTTTTGACCTGTTTTTAATCTTCTTGCCGCCATAGAGTTGAAGGGCTTTATATCGGCGGTGGTGACCGCAAGCCCGATGATATCGAAGATAATGCCCAAGGCAATGATAGCCACGAGCACCGCCGTTGCGGCGACGAGCGACATAACGTTTACGACCTTGTCGCTTGCGGCGGAAAGGATAGCGGTGATGACAAACGAGAGGGAAAACGCGATAAGCGCCCATTTCGTTTTGCCGTTTTTCTTTTTCTTTTTATCCCGACTTCGCGGGGAAGGCTTATCGTCCATATTGATGATGAAATGCTCCTGAAAATATGTTTGTAATTAAATGCTTGTTGTTTTTGTTTTTCACACCGTTAACGCAACGGTAGGGGAACGATACGGGGTCCCCGAAAACGCTTGCCGTTTTTGGGGGTTAGAACGGGGTCCCCGAAAACATTTATGTTTTTGGGGTGTTATGGGGTCCCCGAAAATGCTTGTCATTTTTGGGGGTAATAAAGATGGCGGCACAAAACGTAAACTTTGTGGCTTGCGGTCAAGTAGGTTTTCCCCACGGACTACTTCTTGTCGCCAATGAAGCGGTTCCCCTTTAAAGTCCGAGGCGGTACATTACTGTATCCGCGACTTGATTGCCTATAAGTCCACACTGCAATCCGTTTTGTGCCTATGTGCTATGATGCTAACTCAGCCTAGGAGTTTTCCTCAATACCCCTTCTTATCTGCCTAATCCTCTTTTGCAGATATGATTTCAACAGGGATA
>JAFZDO010000024.1 GCA_017561145.1 Clostridia bacterium
CGTTGTCGTAGAGAAGCTTGAACGCTGCAACGTGGATACCGTTTTCAGCGGTGATGTTCTTTACGGTTACGGTTACGGTGATTTCGTCGCCTGCTTCATAGGATTCAGGTGCTTCGATCACGTAGTCTACCTTAGCGTCAGCGGGTGCTGCGCCGAGGAGTTCCTTCATTTCTGCTTCTACGTCTTCCTTGGGTTCTTCGGTAGAGCCGCCTGCGCCGGGCTTGCCGCCGTAAACTTCTACTTCAGATACGAAAGCGAAGGTGCCGCCGAGCTTAACTTCGATCTTAACGAACTTAGCCTTGCAGTTGAGGCCTTCAAGGTTTACCCAGTAGAAATCGTCGTCAGCGATGATGCCTTCGAAGGAGCCGATTTCTTCATATGCGTTACCGTCGAGAGATACGTATGCGGTAACTGCTTCGGGAGCTACGATGCCCCAGCTGGTCATATTGGTGAAGTGTACTCTTGCAGAGGTAAGGGTGTATTCATCTTCGAGGTCGATGATGAAGTAACCAACCTTGTCGGGAGCGTTGGTGGGTCTGTCGCCGTTGTGATAGAAGCCGAACCATTCAGCATTCTTGTTCTCGCCGAGATCTGCTGCAACGAAACCGTCGGTTACGTTGCCGTAGTAAGAATCACGGTTGCCGACACCGGAAATTTCGTATTCCTTGTTAAGTGCTACGTTGGTGATTTCGGTAACTTCGCCGTCGCCTTCAACTTCGGTAACGAGAGCGAACTTGTTAACTACAACGTCAACATCGGTACCAACAGAGAAAATGTTGAGACCTGCGAAGGTAAGTTCGCCATCAACAACTTCTGCTGCAGGGAATGCTGCGGACTGATAGTTAGCGGTAGCTGCAACGAGATCGGAAAGAGCGATAACGCCCTTGTAGGAGCCTGCGAGGAGGTCGCCGCTGCCTGCGTCAACCTGACCTTCTTCAAGCGACAAAGCGGAGTTGGAGATCGAGAAGGTGCCGCCGTTGCCGAAAATGAAGTTCATGTTAGCAGCGCCTTCTACCGTGAAGTCATATTCAAGGTAGTAGTCAGCTACGGTAACAGTGATAGCTTCTGCATAGTAAGCCTGGATGCAGGGCCAGTTTTCAACTGCGTTAACGGTAAGAACGTCGCCTTCATAAGAGAAGGAGCCGTTGCCGGTAACTTCCCAAGGAGTTGCCTTATCGATAAGGTTGATAGAAACGGTTTCCTTCTCGGTATCGTCTTCTACCTTGGAGGGATCAGCTTCAACAGTGAGAGTCATAGCTGCGCTGTCGTAGGTCATCTTAGCCTTGATTGCCTTTTCGGAGAAGGTGTAGAGAAGACCCCAAGATGCTGCTCTGTCTTCCCAGTTGGGGAATCTGAGAGTGCCGTCTTCGTTCTTTTCGGGTCTGGTGCCGGAATCCTGAACGGAGAGAACGATCTTGCCATCGTTAAAGTCGATAGTGCCGTCGTCAAGGTTAGCCTGAGCGTTCTTGCCGGTGGTCTTGTGAGCTGCGATTACTTCGTAAACGCCTTCTTCACCTGCAACAGGAGCGAGAAGAAGCTGAGTAGTCCACTTGCCGGGACCCTTTGCAGCGTAATCGGTAGCGTTATCAAAGATAGCGGTAGCCGCGCCGGTGGTGGAGTTAACGCTGTCGATTGTAAATTCGTAACCCCAAGCGTGGTAAGGTTGAACGTTGTTGTCTGCTACGAGCTCGTATTCGCCTTCAGCCCAGTACATTTCATCGTCTGCACTTACGGGTACAACGAACATTGCCGAAACAAGAACAGCAACGAGAAGAAGAGAGAGAAATTTCTTCATTTTTAAGATTTCCTTTCTGAAATTGTTTACGTGTTATTACACTATAACATATACATTATATACCACATCGGTTTAGTATTGTCAATCGGTTTTATCTTTTTTTATAAAAAAAGAAGACGGATTTTCGTCCGTCTTCCTTACCTTTAAGCCGATCAAAGAGTAATGTGATCGATTATGTAGTTAAGATAGTTCTTGTAAGCCTGCTTATCCGCAACGATGCGCTTCATTTCGTAAAGCTTGTTGGGGGGGATTTTATCCTCCTCTTCGGGCTTGAGCTTGCCCTTCATAAGCTTGTCGACGGTAAGTGCATCAAAGATGTCCATCGCAACGATATTGTTGCCGCGCAAGCACATAACCTGCTTCATCTGTCCCGAAATAAGGTTTTCAACCGCCGCGCAGCCCATCTGTGTCGCAAGCACACGGTCACGGAGCGTAGGAGCACCGCCGCGCTGAATATGAGCAAGACGTGCAAAACGGCTTTCGATGCCGCTTCTTGCCTCGATCATAGCGCTCAATTCCTCGCCGTAGTCCTTACCCATACCCTCGCAGGTGATGATGATAAAGTTGCGCTTGCCGCCCTTGCGTGCAGCAACCATCTTTTCGATAACGTGGTCGAAATCGGTAGGGATCTCGCGAATGACGGCAGTAACCGCACCGAGCGCGATAGAAGTTTGAAGTGCGATATCGCCCGCTTCTCTGCCCATACCCTCAACGACTGTACAGCGCGAATGGCTTTCGCTCGTATCGCGAAGCTTGTCGACAAGGTCGACAACGGTGTTCATCGCGGTATCGAAGCCGATGGTAGCCTCGGTCGAAGCGATATCGTTATCGATGGTAGCGGGGATGCCGATACAGGGAACGCCGTCGTTGGTAAGCTCAACAGCGCCGCGGAAGGTGCCGTCGCCGCCAATGGTGACGATGCCGTCAATGCCGTGCTTGCGGCAATTTTCGACAGCCTTTGCTCTTCCCTCTTTGGTGCGGAAATCGTTACTTCTCGCGGAATAAAGCATCGTTCCGCCTCTGTTTATGATAAAAGAAACGTCGCGTTCGTGAAGGGGCTTGACGTTATCCTCTATAAGTCCCTGATATCCGTTATAGATACCCATGACCTCGATACCCTTATATAAAGCAAGACGGGTCACCGCACGAACTGCGGCATTCATACCGGGAGCGTCGCCGCCGCTTGTAAGTACGCCGATTCTCTTAATTTCTTTCATTACGTTTGCCTCCGTAAAATAAGAGTTTTTTACTGTATTTTAGGATACCACAAAAAACATTCAATGTCAATCGGTTCTATTCAAAATTCCTTGCGAATACACTTGTAACAAAAACGCAAGGAGGACACACGTATGACCGATATGGGAATATACAGTGACATAGCCAACCGCACGGGCGGAGACATTTACATCGGGGTGGTCGGCCCCGTAAGAACCGGCAAATCGACGCTTATCAAGCGTTTTACCGAAAACCTTATTCTTCCGAACATTCAGACCGAATCGGCACGCGAGAGAGCAAAGGACGAAATGCCGCAATCGGCATCGGGCAAAACGGTTATGACAACCGAGCCGAAATTCATTCCCGAATCGGCGGTCAACATCCCTCTCGACGAGGAGACCGAATGCAGAGTCAAGCTTATCGACTGCGTGGGATATATCGTACCCGGCGCGATGGGGCTTATCGAGGACGGTCAGCCGAGAATGGTTATGACACCCTGGTCGGAATCGCCGCTTCCCTTCGAATCCGCCGCTGAAACCGGAACGCGCAAGGTTATCGAGGAGCATTCGACGATAGGCATCGTGGTTACCACCGACGGAACCGTCGGCGAATTGCCGAGAGAGGCATACGAGGAGGCGGAAGCGCGAGTGGTTGCCGAGCTGAAGGAATTAAGAAAGCCGTTTGTCGTTGTTTTGAACTGCGCGCACCCTAACTCGCCATCGGCAACCTCATTGGCAGGAAGGCTTGAAGATGAATACGACGTTCCCGTGCTTCCGATGAACTGTCTTGAGATGGACGAAGCAGATATCAAGGAAATCCTTCGCGGACTTCTTTATGAATTCCCCGTACGCGAGGTGGCTTTTTCGCTCCCGAGCTGGATCGACGTACTCGACGAAAGCGATGAGCTGAAGGCAAATCTGTTTTCGGCGGTTGCGGAATCGGTCGGAAATCTAAAACGTGTCGGAGAGATACGCGAGGCGGCAGAGGCGTTTTCCGAAAACGGAGATATGACGGCAAGGCTCGACCGTATTGAGCTCGGAAGCGGCAGAGCGAAAATAGATATCCGCATACCCGACAAGATATTTTACGGTATTCTCGGTCAAAAGAGCGGATTCGAAATCGAAAACGAGCGCTCGCTCCTTTCAATTATGACAGAGCTTGCGGACGTCAAGAGGAAATACGACAAGGTCGCAAGTGCGATCGACGATGCGATGAACGACGGCTACGGCATCGTTATGCCCTCTATAGACGATCTTACGCTCGAGGAGCCCGAGATAGTAAAGCAGCCGGGCGGTTACGGCGTGAAGCTGAAGGCAAGCGCGCCGTCGATACACATGATGAAGGCGGATATCGAAACCGAGGTAAACCCGATAGTCGGCACAGAAAGTCAGTCTGAGGAGCTTGTCAGCTTCCTTTTAAAGGAGTTCGAGGAGGATCCGAAAAGCATCTGGGAATCGAATATGTTCGGCAAAACGCTTCACGAGCTTGTCAGCGAGGGGCTTAACAGCAAGCTTGCGCATATGCCCGACGATGCCCGCGCAAAGATCGCAGGCACTATCCAGCGAATTATCAACGAAGGAAGCGGCGGCTTGATATGCATACTGCTCTGATTCCGGTAATAGCCTCGTTTTCCGAGCTTAAGAACAAAGAGATAATCAATCTTTGCGACGGGAGCCTGCTCGGTTGCATAGGCGATCTGGAGGTAAACACCTGCACGGGCGAGATAACCGCGCTGATCATCCCCGGAAACGGTCTGCTCGCCTCTATTTCCGCCAAAAACCGAACCGTCATCCCTTGGCGTGATATCGAACGCATCGGCAAGGACACGATACTCGTCAGGCACGAAATAAGCGGTAAATAAACAAAAAAGGGCGTCACATCAACGCCCTTTCTTTATTTTAAATTTTCTTTAAGCAGACTTGCATACGCTTGGGCGAAAAGCAAAACCGCGTTTTCGGCTTCTTCGACCGTATTGCCGCAAGATCCTACCTCCAAAAGCACGCTTCCCTTCGCAAGCGCTTGGTTAAAGGCGGCAGTGCGAAGATTTATAGGTCTTGCAAGCGTCGGATAAAAGTCGTTCATTTTTTGCTGTAAATGTGTCGCAAAGGTCAGATTGTCGCGCCAATCGGGATGGTCAGAGCCGCCTTGGTTCGTGCCGACAACGAGCATGAGCTGTGCGCAATCCTTTCCGTTTAATACCGTTAGCGGCTTTATGTTATTATCATTTGAATCGAAAACCGAATCGCGATGCAGGTCGATAACAAAACGTATAGTCGGGTATTTAGACAGAGCTTTCTTTATCCCCTCGCGGGAATAGTTATAGGAACGGTTGAAGTCGGTCAGATCGTACATCGTCTTGTCGTGCACAGCACCGACACCGAGCGAATTCAGCTTTTCGCAAAGCACCTCGCCGATATGTACAACGTTTTTCTCGGTATCCTGCGAGCGAAAGCTCTCGTCGGGTGAATAAAAATCATATCCGTTTTCCAAATATCCCTCACTGCCGTGCGTATGGATTATAAGCACTAAAGGAGAATCGTTCATTTCGGCAACGATCGGAAACGGCTTTGATAAAAATTCGTCAAGCACGACCGAGAAATTCGTCTTGTTGATTATATTCAGCGAAGGCGTCTCGGTCGCCTCGTACCACGCAAGATTGCTTGACGTCACGGGAAGGTCATATTCGCCCGGCTTTGGTGTCGGTATAGGCTCCTCGGGCTCGAACTCGCCGTTGTTTCCATCGGTCGGCAGCGATTCCTCGGTCACCTCGGACGATTGCCCAAAGCTTCCGCCGCCGAGCGGATATTCGGGAATCGCATTCCCCATCGCGCCATTTCCGTTCAATATGTCGCGCATCGTTTCGTTTTCGATCTGCGGAAGCGCGTTGACGATATAAGGTATCGCCATAAACGCGCTTATGAGCAGCAATACCGAAAAAACAAGACAGCTCCACTTTAGCAAGGCTTGTCTTTGTGCGACCGTCATTCTTCTTTTCATTTTATCACATCCTCGTGTAATTATATGCACGAGGAGTCGCATTTATGACAAAAATTCGTTTATCTCCGAATCGGTCATGCCGTGAACCGCCATATTTATCGCGGTTGCGATCAGCCTTGCGGCGCTTTCGGCAATTACGTCGTTATCCTTAGGCGTAACGAACATTCCTCTCTTATCGGTCGAAAATACCCTTTCGATAGCTTGCGGAAGCGTTTTTGTTTCTTCACCCAGTGCCTCCTCGAGAAGGTCGTATGCAAGAGTCGCCGCATCGACAACGGTCGGGATGCCGATCGAAACAACGGGAACGCCAAGCGTTTCGTTGCTTATTTCCGCACGGTGATTCGCAACACCCGAGCCGGGTGAGATACCCGTATTCGACAGCTGAACCGTCGTTGCAAGGCGCGCAAGGCGCCGCGAAGCGAGAGAATCGATCAAAATTACGCAATCGGGGTTGACTTTTTGCACCACGCCCGATATAATGTCCATACTTTCGATTCCGGTCTGACCCAAAACGTTCGGGCTGACCGCGCAAAGACTTCCGAACCCCGCGTCCTTGAAAAGCTTTTTATCCATATATTCGATATGACGGGTAACGAGCAATTTCTTCACGGCGTTCGGTCCGACGGAATCGGGTGTTATCGATTCGTTTCCCAAACCGACAACGAGAACGCTTTTGCAATTTTCGGGGAACAGCTTTTTCATCTCCTCTGCGATAAGCTTCGCGGAAGAAACAAGCGTCTCTCTCCCTTTTTTGTAAAATTTCCCGACGTCGAAGGTTATATATCTGCCCGACGGCTTACCCGAAAGGCGGGCACCCTCGCCATCCCGAACGTCGGCATAGGTTACGGCAATTTCTCCGATTTTTTCTTCCCTGACGGTTATTCCGGAATCTTCTCCGCGCAATTCGTGCACCTCAAGGGCAAGATCGGTACGCTTTTCGAACATAAAATCACCTTTAAATCCAACTTTTTTATTGATTTTTCCCGAAAAGAAAAAAATTATAACTTTTTTTGCATAACCTATTGCAAAACCGAAATATTTGTGTTATAGTTGAATGGTTCCAAAATTCAAATGGAGGTATAGAGAGTACATGCCTAACATTAAATCTGCAAAAAAGCGTGTTAAGGTTACCGAAACAAAGACGCTTCAGAACAAGATGTTCAAGTCCGCAATGAAGACTTCTGTTAAGAAGTACAAGGCAGCAATTGCCGAAGGCAACAAAGAGCTTGCTGAAAAGACTTATCTTGAAGCTGTCGGCATGGTTGACAGAGCTGTTTCTAAGGGCATTATCCACAAGAACAATGCCGCTCGTAAGAAGAGCCAGTACACCAAACTCCTCAACGGTATTGCCTAAGTAATAGTTTAAGGCGGCGGATGATCGCCGTCGCCTTAAATAGGGTAACAATAATTGAACATAAAGCGGTTTTTATATGCCCATTTCCGCCATAACATCATCAGTGCTTTTCGATATACACTCGTATTATCAAAAAACACTTCTTCGTTCTGACGAAAATGTTCTATATAAAAACTGATAAATCACCTTGCGGCGCGGAAATTTCGAGATTAGTTGCGTCGTGATGAAGAAGCAATACGAGGGTATTGCAATGAAGAACGAGGTGAATAAGCCGAAATTAACCGCCGACAGGCGCTTTGAGTTCGATTATTGCTACCCTATTCACGCGGGTGTAGTTCAATGGTAGAATCCCAGCCTTCCAAGCTGGTCGCGCGGGTCCGATTCCCGTCACCCGCTCCATTTTACGATCACACAGAGAGAGGAAACCCCTCGGCTCGGTTAATTAAATGTGCCTTTAGCTCAGCCGGATAGAGCAACTGCCTTCTAAGCAGTAGGTCGGGGGTTCGAGTCCCTCAAGGCACGCCATATGGTGGCTGTAGCTCAGCTGGTTAGAGTACCAGGTTGTGGCCCTGGGGGTCGCCGGTTCGAACCCGGTCAGCCACCCCAGAAAAAAGACTTGCATATGCAAGTCTTTTTTCAATGAAGCGTTCCCTTCGGGAACATGATGTCGCTTCGCTAACGATGTCGCTTCGCTAATGATGTGTTGCTTCGCAACATTAAGGAACGCTTCGCTTCATAAATGAGCGAAGCGAATTTACATCATATTGCGCAAACGCGCAATACATCATATCGACGAAGTCGATGCTTCATTTTTATGTTAAACGTCAGTTTTCACTAAACCTCTTCAAAAAATATATCTCTTCAGAGATATATCATTAATTTTGCCGCCCCTTGACATACAAATTCAAAACTGATATAATTTTAAAAAAATCAAGGAGCAATCACCGTGAGAAGAATCGTTGCATTAATTTTATTGGCATTAACAATCGTTTCCCTTTCAGCTTGCAACAACATTACCGAAGAGGTTTTCACCAAGGACGGCTTTTCGATAACGCTTACCTCGGAATACCGCGAAAGAGAATATGAAAACTATTTCGTAAGCTACGATTCGAAAAATATTTTGGTTGCTGTCATAAAAGAACCGTTTTCTTCGTTCGAGGGCTTTGGCGATTACACTCTTGCGCAATATGCCGATCTTATGAAGCTCAACTGCACCAAGGATAACATCACACCCTCCGACGTTACCGAAAAGGACGGCGTTACCTATTTCGAATACAGCTTTTTCAACAAGGACGGCGTTTCTTATAAATACCTCACCGCGATGTACAAGGGCGACGATGCATTCTGGACCGTTCAATTCGCAACCACCCTTTCGAACTACGAAGGCTTTAAAGTCCAGATGCTCGAATTCGCAAAGAGCGTAGACGTAACGAAATAATACAAAAAAGGAAACCTAAAAAGGTTTCCTTTTTTATTCTTAAATGTAATAAAGAAGATCGCCGTAGGTCGGGAACGGCCAATAGGAGCGCTCGGTGAGGGTTTCGGCTTCATCGGCGGCTTTACGAAGCTCGTCCATAAGAGGAAGCACCTCGTCACGGCAGAAGAATCCGCATTTTTCACTGCTTAAATTACGCTGAGCGTGCTCGGCATTGGCGCGTAGGCGCGTAAGCGATGCCGACATTTCATCCGAAAGCTCGACAAGACGGTTGAGTGTGCTTACCGTGTGGTGAGGTATGGGAGCGCTTGCGCTCTTTAGCTCGTTGACGGTACGAGCAAGCTTGAGAATATACGAGCCGACCGCAGGGATTATATCTCTGCCCGCCATATCGCACATTGTAAGTGCTTCAATAGCAATAATCTTGCAATAGGATTCAAGAAGAATATCGTGACGCGAGCGCAATTCCTTTTCGGTATAAACGCGGTGACGGGTAAACAGCGCGATATTTTCCTCGTTTACGAAATGAGGCAAAGCATCGGCGGTTGTGGGAAGGTTCAAAAGTCCGCGGCGTGCCGCTTCGGTCTTCCATTCGTTCGAATAACCGTCGCCGTTGAATATAATGCGCTTGTGCTCCTTGATGGTACGGCGGATAAGCTTGTTAAGAGCGGTTTTGAAATCCTCCGCACCCTCAAGCTCGTCGGCAAACTGCATCAAGCTTTCTGCAACTATTGTATTAATAACCACGTTCGGCTCTGCAACCGACATCGCAGATCCCGGCATACGGAATTCAAACTTGTTGCCGGTGAACGCAAACGGGCTTGTACGGTTGCGGTCGGTGGTGTCCTTCGGGAAGGTGGGAAGAACGTGAACTCCGATCTCCATTTGGAGCTTTTCGGTGCCGTAATAGGGCTTGCCCTCGTCGATAGCATCGAGAATAGCGGTAAGCTCGTCGCCCAAGAACATCGAAACGATTGCGGGAGGTGCCTCATTAGCGCCGAGACGGTGGTCGTTTCCTGCGGTTGCGACCGAGATTCTCAAAAGGTCCTGATGCTCGTCAACAGCCTTGATAACGGCGCAAAGGAAAAGCAGGAACTGTGCATTTTCGTAAGGATTCTTACCGGGAGCAAGAAGATTTGCACCCTTGTCGGTAGCGAGCGACCAGTTATCGTGCTTACCGCTGCCGTTAATTCCTTCAAAGGGCTTTTCCTGAAGAATGCAAACCAAGCCGTGACGCTCGGCAACCTTCTTCATGGTTTCCATAGTAAGCTGGTTGTGATCGGTAGCCGCATTAGCGGTGCCGTAAATAGGCGCAAGCTCGTGCTGACAGGGCGCGGCTTCGTTGTGCTTGGTTTTCGAAAGCACGCCGAGCTTCCAAAGCTCCTCGTCAAGCTCCTTCATAAACGCCGATATTCTCGGCTTGATAGCGCCGAAATAGTGATCTTCAAGCTCTTGTCCCTTGGGGGGCTTTGCGCCGAAAAGCGTTCTGCCGCAAACGACAAGGTCTTCTCTTTTATTAAAAAGTTCTTTATCTACAAGGAAATATTCCTGCTCGGGACCGCAATTGGGGCTGACGTGAGTCGCATCGGTGCCAAACAGCTTTAAAATACGCATCGCCTGCTCGTTCAACGCTTCGGTAGAACGCAAAAGCGGTGTTTTTTTATCGAGCGCTTCGCCGCCGTAAGAGCAGAAAACGCTGGGGATGCAAAGCGAGCCATCCTTTACAAACGCGTAAGAGGTCGGGTCCCACGCGGTATAGCCGCGCGCTTCAAAGGTTGCGCGAAGTCCGCCCGAGGGGAAGCTCGATGCATCGGGCTCGCCCTTGATAAGCTCCTTACCCGAAAAGGACATAATAACCTTACCGTCAGACGTCGGCGTAACAAAGCTGTCGTGCTTTTCGGCAGTGATACCCGTCATAGGCTGGAACCAGTGGGTATAGTGAGTTGCGCCCTTTTCGATGGCCCAATTCTTCATTGCCTCGGCAACAACGTTTGCCACGGTGATATCAAGATCGTCGCCGCGCTGTATCGTATGCTTTAAGGATTTATAAACGTCTTCGGGAAGACGCTCCTTCATAACCTCGCGGTTAAAGACCATAGAACCGAAAATTTCGGGTACGTTATTCATCGCTTTGTCCTCCGTGGGAGAGAATGTTTGGGACAAAATATCCCATTTTTATACATCATAATCGATAAGGGCTTAAATGTCAAGAAAAACAAGCATAATAGCGGCAATTTGAAAAGCTTTTAAGCTTTTTTGAAAAAAATACCGAACCATTTATCGCTTTTTTCAGACTATATAGGTGAATGCCCTATACGGTTGAGCCGATTCAACCAAAGGTATATTGACATACGCTCACAAGCGTAATATAATCAAGGCATTAAAATTCGAATTAACATACGGAGGGAAAAATGAAATCAAGATTCACAAGATATTTCGGTGCAAACGTTGCCCGTAAGATCTACATCGCCTGCATTGCGCTTATCGCAATTGGATTTGTCATCGGATATATGTATTGGTGGTACTACGCTTCTCCCTTTGTCGTCATCGGCACAGCAGGATTTCTGATCTGCTACGGTATTCAGGTTTCCGACAAGGACGTTGACGAGCATATACAAAAGACCGTCGAGGATTTTAAGAATAGCATTGACGGCAGAGAGATTGGAAAAACAGTTACCGATGCGAGAAACTTTTCGGTATTCCAAAGCTTCTTGAGAGAAGACGGCGAAACGAGATTCAAGGCAGGTTCGGACGGAAAGCTCCGCACAAGCAAATATTTTATCACCGCAGTTTCTGCCGAAGGAAAGGATCTTACGGTATTCACCGCAAAATACGATCTTTTCTCGGAAGAAACTCCCAAGGATTCCTTTATAACCACTAAGGGCGCAGACAGCGTCGAAATGAGCCGCGAAATTATTGAATTCCCCGGTCACAACAGAAAATGCACTCTTAAGGTTACCCGTGAAAACGTTGTTGAGGAATTGACCTTCTTCCTTCCCGACGACTCTTTCGCAGACAAAATGACTGCAAGGTTTTTAAAATAGAGCAGTGCGATAATCAAAAAAGCTTCCCTGTTTTCGGGAAGCTTTTTTGTATTCATCAAGCATTTAATTTTTCGCGGAATGCCTTTACTTCATCCGCAAATTTGCGGATCGAATAATTATCGTAAGGCGATACGCCGATGCTGAAGGTGTCGCGCATGGCGGTTGACAGATCCTCGGGAATTCCCTTTTCGCCAAGCAACGCGCCCATAAACGAGCCGACTGTCGCACCGTTGCAATCGGTATCGGCACCGCATTCGATCGCAAATGCGACCGCGTTGCGGAAATCGTTTTTATATCTTGTTATTGCGGCAATACAGAACGCCGCGTTATTTATGGTATGAACCCAATTGTATTTACCGCCTCGCTCGATAAGCGAAAGAATAAGATCCTCGCGCGAAATATCGCTTTCGGCAAGCGCCTTTGCCCAAAGAGCTTCCTCGTAAAAGCGGCTCTTTTTCGGAATGACCGAAAGTGCGGTTTCAAAGCACTTGTCAACGTTCTTTTCGGTGAACGCCGCGGAAATAAGCGCGGCAAAGAACATTTCGCCGTAAATACCGTTTTTAACGTGAGAGAAAAATGCGTCGACGTGAGCAAGGCGAGATGCAAGCTTGGGCACACCCGCCGCAACGTAAGCGAAGGCATCACAGCGAATCTGTGCGCCAATCCATTCGCGGTAGGGGTTAAGATAGCTGCTTACCCTTTCTCTGCGCATAATATCGACCGCATTATTCGGCTTGCCCCAATGGGTACATTCGTCAAGATTTATAAAGTTAAGATAGCTTTGTGTTTCCGCAGTGAAAACGTAACGGAACGGCAGAGTGCGTATCCAATGCTCGGCAACGTCCCAGGAATCTACCTCATAGCCCTTTTTGCAGAGAAGAAGATAGTTGATAACGGTAAAGCGTGTATCGTCATCGAGCGGCATACCGCACAAATTCTCGTCTGACGAGGGATGCTGACTGCGGTTTTCGCCCGAAACGGTGGGCACGAAATAGGTTATGGGATACTTCCCCGCCCCTTTATACCATCCAATGATATTTTCGGAGCGCCAGCCTTCGACAGGCTGACCGAACGCGCATCCGATACAACGTCCAAGCCAAGCGCCGCGGAAATAATCGGAATCGATCTCTTCGTATTTATCGTCGGGCAGCTTATCTATATCGCTTTCGGCATAAATTTCATCAAGCTCGCTCGGCTCGATATAGGGATAATCCGTCCTCATGGGCAATTCGCAAAGCTTTGAGTAAACCTCCATAAGCTTTGCTTTTTCGTTATTGCACGCATTGATCTCATTAAGCCAATGATCGATATCGATCTCCCTGCCCTCTTCCTTCAGCTGATTAAGCTCAATCTTTAAAAGCTCTCTTAATTCACATTCGCCTGCCATATCCTACCTCCGTCATTGTTTTATGCTTTTATGATAGCATACCGTTTTTTAAAATTCAAGATAAAAAATTTTTTGATGAATATAAAGCGGTCAAGCGTCAACAATAGAAGTACATTCTATTTTTTCGGAGGTAAAACAAATGTCACCCAAAGAGCTTCTTTACGTCGAAGACGCGCTTTCCCACACACAGCAGATCAAAACCGTTTGCACCGATTTTTCGAATCAAGTCGGTGATACCGAGCTTTCCAACTTCATTTCTCAAATAGCTCAAAAGCAGCAAAAGGTTTTTGACAACATTTACAAATTGCTTTAAGGAGGACAATATGCAGGACAAGGTAATTATGAACAACATTCTTACGAGTGTTAAAAACGCGTGCGATATTTTTATGCACGGCACGATCGAGGCTTCCACCCCCAACGTAAACAGCGCGTTCAAGCAGGCGCTTAACGAAACGCTCTGTATGCAAAACGAGATATATGAAAAAATGGCACAAAAGGGCTGGTACCCCTCGACTCAGGCACCCCAACAGCAGATTCAGCAAACAAAGCAAAAATTCGCTAATTCTTAAAAACAAAGACCGCCGTAAGGCGGTCTTTTTGTGTTTTAAAGCTTGGTTCCGTCGCTGTATTCAAACGGCAATCTGTCGGCATAAATATGCGAAACGTCCGAAAGCGTAAACACTTGGGGCGTTGTTAAGCCGCTTTTGTTATTGTTGAACTTTATGGTCGTTACGCTCGAGTGAGTCAACGTGAATGTCGACCAGAAAATTGCAGGAGGAATATCGAGCAAATGCGCCAACCAAGTCGTACCGAAGCCGTAATGGCAGAAAACCGCAACACGTTCCTCGCTCGGATTGATAATGCGATAATGCTTACCCTCGTGCTTATAGCCCAAGCTTTCCAAAAACGCATCCGATTCGCGTTGGATTCTTTCAAAGCCTGCTTTTGCGTTACAATGGGTAAAGGGGAAAGTTTCATACCATTTATCGCCCAAAGCGATCGCCTCCTCGCGATAACGGCAGGGATCCATACCGAACGACCAGCAATAACGTCCGTTATCCTCGGGATTGTGGAACATAAAATCTCTTGCTGCGTGGTTTTCGCTTGTCCAATCGAGAATCACAGCTTCCTTTTCGAGCATCTCGCAGGTAGGACGTGCTGTTTCTTGCGCTCTGCCGTTGGGCGAGGAATAAACTCTATCAAGGCCGTGAACCGAAAAACGCTTTCCCAACGCTTCCGCTTGGCGCATTCCCTTCGGTGTAAGGGTGTCGGGATCGTATATAGGATGTCCGTGACGAACAACGAATAAAATCATATTTTTTCTCCTTATTTGCTTTCAACAATGTAAAAATAAGAGCTTGTGGGCGAATTGATTATGCGGAATTTCGCACAGCAATATTTTTTGCGGTCGAGCAAGGACAGCATATCGTTTATAAGCTCTCCCTCTATCTCGCCTTCCTCGTGACCGGGGTATACGGCAATAAGCAATATCGCATCTCTGTCCAAAAGGCCTATTGCCTTTTCGATAGCGACCAAGGTCGTTTCACGCTTGGTCGTAATGCTTTTATCGCCGCCCGGAAGATATCCGAGGTTGAACATTCCCGCCTTGATCTTGCCTTCGATATATTTATCGGAATTGTGGTGCGAATCGCAGATCAAGGTGTAATTTTGCGGCGCGTTGTTTTCGACAAGACGCTTTTTCGTGCTTTCCAATGCCGCAGGTTGGATATCAAAGGCGTAAACGCGTCCGCTCTCCCCTACCGTTTTGGAAAAGAAAAGCGTATCGTATCCGTTGCCCATTGTAAAATCGGCAACCGTATCGCCCTCTTTTATGTGCTTTAATATAAAGCTTTTTTCGGTTTCCAAAATATCGAGCATAAATTACTCCGAAATTCAAAACAAGGGAGGTCGGCGACCTCCCTCTTTTTTAGGTTTATTTATTGATGTAAACGCGTTCGCCGGTCTTGCCGCTCTTATAGATAGCGCAGATCATTTCCATGGTTTCGTATGCGCTTTCAACGGGGATAAACATAGCTTCGCCCGATTCAAGGCATTCATAGAAATTGTTTATCTGCTTGCAGTGGTTAACGCCCCAGTAGGACTTAACGTTGCCGTAGCCGAAATCCTCGTTAGGCTGAACTGCGTGGAATTCTCTGCCGTCGTAAAGCTTGATGTCAGCTCTGTCTGCGAGAAGGGTCGCAACACCGTTTTCACAGTGGAATTCGATGAAAACTTCCGCATCGTAGGTATAGTAGTTGATAGCGTGGAAGTTTGCGAGCATACCGTTGTCGAAGCGAATAACGCCTTCTGCGGTATCTTCAACGTCGATCTTAGCGTGACCGCGGTTTGCGATGGTAGCATATACCGATTCAACGGGACGGTCGATGATGTAGCGCATCATATCGAGGGTATGGATAGCCTGGTCGATGATAACACCGCCGCCTTCCTTATCCCAAGTGCCCTTCCAGTCGCTGCTTCCGTAGTAAGCATCGGAACGGTCCCAGGTAACGTAGCACTTAGCGGATCTGATAGCGCCGAGAGTGCCGTCTGCAAGCAATTGCTTGGTGAGAACGGTACCTGCATTGTAGCGGTTCTGGAAGATACAGCCGAGAACAACGCCGTTTTCGTTAGCGGTATCGATCATAGCGCGAGCATCTTCGATATTTATAGACATAGGCTTTTCGGTAAGCACGTGTTTACCGCGTTTGCTGCATTCCATAGAAACGATGGGATGCAAATAGTGAGGCAAGCAAATGTGAACTACGTCGATTTCTTCTTTTTCGAGCATTTCGATATAGTCGTAATAAGCCTTTACGCCGAATTCTGCCGCTTTAGCGTCTGCTCTGTCCTTCTTAACATCGCAAACTGCAACAAGCTCTGCGTTAGGGCATCTTACGATACTAACTGCGTGCATGGGGAAAATGTTGCCGCAACCAATGACGGCCGCCTTAAACTTTTTCATAATAAACCTCTGAATTCATAAGTGATACCACAGAAATTATACCACAAATATCAAGAATTTCAATACTTTTTAAATATTTGTGTCATTATTTTCTGCGGAAAAGAGAATTAATTTTTCTGAAATAATCGGCATCGATTCCGCTGACGGTTTCGGCGGTGGTGCGGAAGCACCATTTTCCGCTGTCGTCGCCCGGAACGTTCATTCTCGCATCGCTTCCGAAGCCGCACATATCCTGAAAAGGAATTACGGCAAGGCAGGCGTTCGAGCGCCATACAGCCTCGATTATCTTCTTGCAGGCAGGCGCATCGTAACCGCCCTTGCCCCAATCTCCGTGATCAAAGCCGCAATAATCGAGCGCAAAAGCGCGTTCCTCCTCGCTTGCTTCCCAAAGCCAGCCGAGAAGAGTGTTGTTATCGTGCGTGCCGGTATAGGCAATGCAGTTTTTGGGATAATTGTGCGGAAGATGAGTAGAATCGTCGTTCGGCACAAAGCCAAACTGGATTATCCTCATTCCGGGGAATCCGCTCTTTTCAAGAAGCTTTACAACGTCGTTTCCGAAAACGCCTAAATCCTCGGCAATTATCGGCACGTCGCCGAGCGCCTCTTTGACCGCCTTGAACAGCGACATACCGGGTCCCTTTTTCCAAACGCCGTCGCGTGCGGTATCGGCATCGCCGTCGATCGCCCAATAAGAAGCAAACGCACGGAAGTGGTCGATTCTGAGCATATCGTAAAGCTCGAACTGACGTCTGATGCGCCTTATCCACCAGGAATAGCCCTGCTCCTTGTGATATTTCCAGTTATATAAAGGGTTGCCCCAAAGCTGACCGTCCTCCGAAAAATAATCGGGCGGACAGCCCGCAACCATAGAAGGCTTGTAGGTTTCGGGGTCAACGTCAAAAAGATAGGGGTTCGACCAAACGTCTGCGCTGTCGCGCGAAACGTAGATGGGCATATCGCCGATAATGCTTATTCCATAAGAATTTATCTGCTTTTTGGTTGCGCGCCACTGGGTATCGAAAAGATACTGAACAAATCCGTGATATCTTATCTCCTCGTTAAGCTCGCCAACGTAAAGAAGCGCTTCGCGGTAGCTTCTGCCCTTTTCCCATTCCCAAAACTTCTTGCCGTTGTTTATCCTCTTAAGTGCACGGAAAAGGCAATGCGGCAAAAGCTTCTTTTCGTCTATAAAATCCGATATTGCACGCTTTGACTCCTCTTCAAGACGCGAAAAAGCAAGTCTTAAAAGATATTCGCGCTTTTCACGGGCAAACTCGTAATTTGCAACGTACGGACTTCCCGAATATTCGGTGCTTGCCGCCTCTTCCTTTGTGATAAAGCCATCGACCGCCATCATATCGGGCGAGATATAAAGCTCGTTACCTGCAAATGCGCTGTCCGAGCCGTAAGGAGAGTTTGCATAATCAAGCGGAGTGAAGGGGAGCACCTGCCAATAGGAAAAGCCCATATCGGCTATCTTCTTTGCGAAATCGACACATTCCTTACCGAACGTACCCACACCGTAGCGCGAGGGTATCGCAGAAATGCTCATCAATACGCCGCTGCTTCTTTTTTCGGATAGCATAGAAAACACCTGCTTTTTTCGAAAATATTTTTTACAGTATACACCTAAATATTAAATTTCGCAATAGTTTGTCAGAAATAAAAAGGGAGCTGTTTTCACAGCCCCTTATTAATATTTACGCTTTTACGCTTTTTTCTTGCCTGTAACGCTGTTAAGGATATATGTGATAAGCATTACGATACCGATAACTACAAAGATACCGAGCATACCGAGACCCATATACTTGATGTTTCTCAAAAATCCGTCGTTACCGAATCCGTTATATTCAAGCTCAACGTCCAAAGTTGCAGGTTGAATAGCGGAAACGATGATATCAATTACGGACTGAGGAAGGGCTTGTGCGGTAGCCGCATCATAAACGAGATTTGAATTGTTGACCTTGAAAAGTGCGAGATACTGTTCGGTGGTAAGGTCATACTTTTCGGTCCACTCAACGTCTTTTCCGTCAACCACCGTCTTACCATTGATAACCATTGCGTTGGTTTCATCGGGAACGAGAATTATCGAGGTGATACAGAAATTATCAAACTTTTCAAGCTGTCCGATCTCATAAGCTACGTCCGAGATATTTGTGCTTTCGGCAGAAACGCTAAATGCAAACGTGCAGGAAGCAAGAATAACGGCAAGGAGAACGAGAATAATTTTTTTCATAGCCTTTACTCCTTTCCCTATCAACCGAAGAAGTTAAGGATCATACCGCCTGCGATAACAGACGCGATCTGACCCGAAACGTTAACGCCGGTAGCCTGCATAAGCAAAAAGTTTTGAGGATCTTCCTTAAGTGCCATCTTATGAACGACACGGCCTGCCATCGGGAACGCCGAAATACCTGCCGCACCGATCATGGGATTCATCTTGGTCTTTAAGAAGAGGTTTAAGAACTTTGCAAAAAGAACGCCGCCCGCGGTGTCGACGATGAACGCAACAAGACCCAAGCCCATGATAAGGAGGGTTGCGGGAGAAAGGAACTGCTCTGCCTGCATCTGACAAGCGATGGTGATACCGAGGAAAATGGTAACGAGATTTGCAAGAACCTTTTGCGCGGTTTCGGAAAGCGATGCCAAAACGCCGCATTCACGGATAAGGTTACCGAACATAAGGAAGCCGATAAGAGCAACCGAATCGGGTGCGATAAGACCTGCGATAACGGTAAGGATTATCGGGAAGAGAACCTTGGTGGTTTGGGAAACCTCGCGCTGAACGTAAGGCATTCTTATCATACGCTCCTTCTTGGTGGTGAGGAGCTTGATAACGGGGGGCTGAATAATGGGAACGAGCGCCATATAGGAATATGCCGCAACCATTATCGCGCCTATATAGTTTGAATCGAGCGCCTGAGCAACAACTATCGAGGTAGGGCCGTCTGCCGCACCGATAATAGCGATAGAAGCCGCGTCCTTATCTACGAAGAAGATAGACGCCATTGCAAGCGTGAAGAAGATGCCGAACTGAGCCGCCGCGCCGAAAAGCATAAGCTTGGGGTTGGAAAGAAGCGGACCGAAGTCGATCATTGCGCCGATACCGATAAAGAGAATGAGCGGGAAAAGCTCGTTTGCGATACCTGCATCGTAAAGCGTGGTAAGAGGGCCGTGCTCGCCGACCGCGCCCGAAAGCGGAAGGTTAACGAGAATCGCGCCGAAGCCGATGGGGAGAAGAAGTGTGGGTTCCATATCCTTCTTGATAGCAAGATAGATAAGAATGCCGCCGATAAGCCACATTACGCACATCTTCCAATCGAGCTCGATCACGTTACCGAATACTTCGAGAAGTGAATCCATTTTGAATTTTCCTTTCTTTAGGGAAATTTAAACATACACAAGGATTTTATCATACAATCATCCGCAAATCAATATTTTTTTAATTTTTTTATTTTCGCTTTTTCCCTTTATTTTCAACGCAAAACAGACTTTACTTCTTTTCTTTGCCGTTTCTTTGCCAAACAAAGCAAAGCAGACGGAGTTTACCCGTCTGCCTTTACTTTAATAAGGAGAAACTATCATCCTTTTGCAAATTCCTCTGTAACCAACACTATGTTTCCGTTTTCTAATACCTTTATACACATCACGATCTCAAATTGATCGGAATCGGCATCAATATCTATCCAATTGGATACGTACTTATTATCTGGATAAGGATCGTTCTCGTTACTGAGGTATCTCAAAGTTATCCGATTATGATGGTGATATTCGCTTTCGTTTTTGGACATCACGCCTTTAATAAGACCGTCTTTTCCCGTAACCTTATTAAGTGCTTTGCTTTCAGGATACTTGAACCATGTACTTAGGACTTCAACTCCCTCTACCGGTTCTCCGGTCTCGAAATCGATCACCTTAATGGTAAACTCCATCATTTCGGTTTTTTTCATTTGGACGTGCATTTCTCTGTCCTTTACGTTCACTTCGACTTCGATATCGTCGTACTTATCGTGAGCGAAATATATGTCACAGTTGTACCCATAATACTTTGAAAGCAAAGATCTTGTCGTTGCCTTGCCGTCGCTGTCCGTATATACCGGATCGCAATCCTTACCAAAGGCTCTTACTGCTACGTCCTTTATCGGTTCACCCGTATCAACGTCGGTTACGTACACGGTAAAGGAGTCGATTTCCTTTCGGTATGTACGCACCTTTGCTTCTTTTGTGGTAAGATAATTGTAGCCCTCCGAAGGAATCGGAATAATATCGCTGAAATCAGATGTAACATACGTGTCGTCGCCCTCTAAATAAAACTTATAATACCCATCAGGCGCACTGAAAGCGGCTACACCGTCACTATTTGTGTATATATAATCGATTTTGTTACCGTTGGGATCAGTTATCCATATTTTTAAGCCAGCTTTCTTGATTCTGAAATTTATATCGTCAAGATCGCTATATGCGCGCATGCTTTCTGCGTTCATCGGATAAATTTTGATAACGGACTCCCATGCTCCGGATACTTCCGATAGTTTTTCGGGCGTTTCGTGCGATTTCAAAAACGGCTCACGAGTTACCATATCGTTATATTCGCACTCGGTAAAAGTAACGTTTATACTTTCGGCATCTTCAACAGCGGATAAGTCGACCTCCGCTATTATGCTCATTACGAGATATCTACCGGTGCCGGTTCCCGGAGTCGCGTAACCAATATCCACGTTAACCGTACCATCCTCGCAAGTAACCTGTCTGAGTTTAAATTCATAATGCGAGGATTCTGCTGTAATCAACGTTACTACCCATGCTCGGCCATCAAAATATCCTCTGTCTAAGGATAAACTCGGTCGGTATGAATTTGCGTAAGCGCGATAATCGAAAACCTCCATCCTGCTACGCAGATCTCTATACTCATCATAGCTTTTTACCAAATAGGTTTTTGGTTTATCTTTTCCGAGTATTGGATGATTTTGATAGTCAACGCCTTTAAGCTTTGAAAAATATTGCAATTCTTTAAATTCAACAGTCTTCGTTTCTTCGATGTCTGCAGCCTTCGTTTCCGAAACGACCAAGCTTCCGTCGTAAGGGCTGTCGGTCAGCTTATAAAGATACTCATTACCGTTTTCGTCGGTAAACGATATTCCGTTTACGGCAAGAATATCGGCGAACTCGATTTCTGCAAGAAGCGGCTTGTCGGCGGAAATGCTTTTTGCTTCAAACAGAATATTTTCAAGCGTTACATTGTCAATATTATCAACTAACGAATATATTCTAAAATCGTAAATCGTTGTCTTGGGTGTAATGAGCACGCTCATCACGTTGTATTCCTTGTCAGACACGAATCTTACGCAATTTTCATATTTACCGAGATCCTTATATTTGACAAATTCAGCCGCGAAAAGGTTATCGATATAATCCTTTTGAACTGAATCGTTCGGATTTTTCTCCGAATTTCCTTCCGACTTTTTCTGCGGACGGTAAAAATATTTATATCCACTGTAATGATAGATATAGCCGTCATCTTTGCCCGAATCGTAGGTCAACGCCATTTTTTCGGGGTTGCCGTATGCATCGTTGTAATACTGCCAGGTCGTAACACCGTATTCATCACTGTCTGCGGTCTTTTTGACAAGGTAGCCGTTTTCGTCATAGGTATATTCGTAAACGGTAACCGATTTGCCATCGTCGCAGGTGTGCTTTAAAAGCTTACCGTCGGCATTATAAACGTAATCGTCCTTTTCGTCTCCCGTATCCGATTTAACAATATTGCCGTTTTCGTCATATTCCTTTAACCAGCCCTCGGACTCCTCTTTTTTCAGAGTGCCGTCATCGTAATAGCTGTAATAGGTAACGTATTCGGGTTCTTCCTCGTTGTATTTTTCGATAAGTCTTCCCTTTTCGTCATATTTGAGAACGTATCTTACAACTTTGACAGTCGCGAAGCCGAAATAATTCGTGGTGCGCTTTTCGACCACGTTTCCGTGGGAATCGTAGACGTACTCAAGCATTTCGTCATAATTGATTCCGTTTTCACTGCAGTCGGCGCGCAGCTCCTTTACCAACCATCCGTTTTCATCATAGGTATATTTGATTCTGATCTTGGGCGTTTCTGCCCCGCTGTAATAAATATCCTTGGTAAGCAAATTGTTATCTTTATCGTAAGACATTTGCGTAACCGTTTGAATATCACGGTTGCTTCCCAATTTGGTGATCTTAACGGGATTGCCGTTTGCATCGTATTCGGTTTTGAATTCATCTATCAAGCCGGTGCCGTTGTTACCTCTGCCGTATTGACTTTCGGTTTCACAAACGACAAGAAAATCTTTAAGCATATCCTTTGCCTTTTGTTCGGACTTCACCGTCAAAAGCAATTTATACGCTTCCTCGAACTTACCCTCGTTAATAAACGAATCCACTTGGGCATAAACGCCGTTTTCTTCGTTATCGGAAGTTCCCGACGAGGTGTCGGATACATCGGACGAGGTGTCGGAATTATCGCTTTCACTTACGCCTGTCGTCAAAAACAGCACGGCAACGGTAATGCAAACGATAACGCAAATAACAATTATCCAAAATGCGGGTTTCTTGTATTTCATTGTATTTTTCACTCTTTCCTTCACTCCGGTCTCACCGAAAGCTACGGGACAAGCGGCAATGCGTCTGTGCGAAATTGCGCATTCGAGCAGAGCAAATGCGTACGCTTTGCGGGCATCGGTATCAAGACCTTTAACCACCCTCTCGTCGCAGGCATATTCAATATCGCGGCAAAGAAGGATATAAGCCACCCATACGAAGGGATTGAACCAATGCACCGAAAGAATAAGGAAAGCCAACGGCTTTATAATGTAATCGCGGCGCGCAAGATGCGCTCTTTCGTGCGCGATAACGCATTCCTCGGTTCTTTGGCTTAATCCGAACGGGATGTAGATACGGGGACGCAAAAATCCCAAAACGAAAGGAGAATCGATTCCCTCGCCCTTGCGCACCTTGTCGCCGCAGGGGAACGACATACGCACGCGCCTTTTAAGGAGGATATAGCTTAATACCGAATAAAGCGTCATTATACAGAATCCGACCGCCCAAACGATAGCCGCGATTCCCACAAAGGAAACCGATATTTGATTTTTGCGTACGGTCGATTGTACCTGAACGTTATTTTGAATATTTCCGTTTTCGTTTATGCCGTTTTGAACGTTATTTTGATCGCCGATAACGGTATTTTGCTCGGGAAAAGAAATATTTTCATCGGTTACGGGCGCAGAAACGGCTTCGTCGGTCACGGGTGCAGAAACCGATTCATCTGTCACGGGTGACGAAACAGCTTCGTCGATAACGGGTGACGATACGGTTTCATTGGTAATAGGCACCTTTACGGTCGGATCGTTCACGATTTCTTCTTTTGTCGGAACCGATTCCTCGATAAAGACCGAATT
Organism: Clostridia bacterium; assembly: GCA_017561145.1. Taxonomy (GTDB): domain Bacteria; phylum Bacillota; class Clostridia; order Oscillospirales; family CAG-382; genus Coliplasma. The sequence continues at coordinate 23,620 of JAFZDO010000024.1, forward strand.
TTCACCAACGTCTTCAGACGGGATATAAAGCTCGAGCTGTTGATTGGGAACGAGCGATATATTGCTTTCGACCGTAACGGGAATGAGCAATCTTATCGCAACCAAGCCCCAAAGACAGCAAACGAGCCACTTCGGCATACTTTTTACAAACAGCATGCGAACTGCAAAAACGGCGCCTATGATCCAGCATGCCGCCATACTTAAATTAAATATTTCAAGAAAAAAGCTTGCCATATTATCTATCTCCGTGTTGAATTATACGCCTTATTTCGTTAAGCTCATCATCGGTGAGGTTCTGATGTCTTGCAAACGCCGCGACGAATGCAGGCAGCGAGCCCTCGAAGCGTTTTTCAAAAAACTCGTCGAGATCGGCAAGCTGAACGTCGTCCTTGGAAACGAGCGAGCGGATGGCGGTGTGATCCTGCACCAGCACTCCCCTTTCGGCAAGACGCTTTATTACCGTATAGGTAGTGGTGCGTGACCAATCGAGCTTTTCCTTGCATATACGCACAAGCTCCTTCGATGCGATCGGCTCGTTCTCCCAAAGGATAAGACAAAATCTGTATTCGCTTTCAAATATCTTCGGAACGTTTGACATAACAATTCTCCAATTTTAATAAGTCTAATGCATTTGACGATTGTAGTCTATCACATTAGATTCAATTTGTCAATAGGTTTTTGCAAAAATAGTCTAACGTGTTCGATTCTTTCTTTTGTCACATTTTTTTAAAAAACAAAGCCTCGTTATGAGGCCTTGTATAATTTATATTTAATCGACCGAAACGTGATCTCTCGCAAGAATCGGGTGTTATTCTGCGATTCTGTATTCGTCCCACTGCTTTCGCATATCGACTATTTCATCTCGAAACGACAAAGCGGCTTTAATAATTTCCTCCGCCTCTTCTGCGGTGTAGCCTTCGCCCGCCTGCTTAACCGAAAGGTAATTGCCCTCCTCGTCGGCAAGAAAATCGGCAACCTTTTCCTGATATTCGTAAAATTCGGTAAAGCCGTTATAAAGCTTCATATTCCAAGGGTCGCTCGGGTCATCGTAGCACAAATAGTAGGTCTTGCCGTCGGAGAGATAGTAGACGGCGGACTTGCCGTAATGCGACGAAAGCAAACGTCCCGAGCTGTCGTATGTGTGTCTTACCTCGGTGCCGAAAATATGACTGTCTTCGTACTCAAATACGTCCATTTTTAAGCTGTAAAGCAATGCACCGTCTTTAAAACAGCGCTTTTCGGTCGGTTCGCCGTCCTTGTAATCGACTTCCCTCAAAAGCTCGCTGCTTCTGGTTAGCGTTTCGGATTTTTTTATCTTCTTTTCGGAATCCTCAAAAAACACGGTGTTTTCGAGTATCACGCCGTTGCTGTATTCTTCAAAAAAGATAGTCTTTTTGTCCTCGCTCTCTTCCCATTGCTTCACGCAATAAATTTCGTCTACGGAATTGGATTCCTCGCCGCCTTGGCTGCTGTTTTCGTTTGTGATAGAGCTTTCTTGCGTATCAGAGTTTTCTGCGTCTTCCGTGCTGCCTTCGGAAGCGCTGTCAGCTTGCAGATCCTTCGATTCGGCGCTCTGCTCCGCGATGCTTTCATCGCCGCTTTCAACATCTACCGTCTCGTTACATCCTACGAGGAAAGTGAAAATAAATGCGAATACAACCAATAATGCCAATATTTTTTTCATTGGAACTGCCTCCTTTTTTGTTTTCATCTATTAAGACGAAAAAATTATGCGTTTTGTCACATATTTTTTTAAAAACAAAGCCTCGTTATGAGGCCTTGTTATAATTATATTTAATCGACCGAAACGTGATCTCTCGCAAGAATCGGGTGCCCGAGCGATTCGTCGATCTCCCAATTCATGCCGTCCAAAAGACCGTCAAGCGTTTTTTCGTCGGTCAGCTTGGATTTTTTAACTGCTTTGCCGATAACGCTCTTTTCAACCGTTGTATCGAGATAAAAGCAATTATCGCACAAATCGACGAGATAGTCATAAGTACCTTCGTTACCGATTATCGCACCGTGATTGACCGAAGCGGTCACCTGCCCTAAATTGAGTGCGCCGTCAAGACGGAAATCGCCCAAGCCGTCGACCGAGCAAAGCACAACCTTGCCCACAATGCCACCTGCAAAGCGGTCCTGATCATCGGGCTGACTGTGATCATCGTTAATAATGTCTTCTTCATACGCTACAGTTACGTTTCCGACGTTAAGCACGTCCATCACCCACAGCGAGCTTTGTTCTTCCCAAACGGAACCGATTATACCTCCCGCTTGCTCTGCGCTTAGGATTTCTCCGTAGTTCACGCAGGATGCCAATACCGAAGCTCCCGAATCGTACGAGCTATGTCCGAGTATACCGCCTCCGTAAAATTTTGCCGTCACGCTTCCTTTGTTTACGCAGCATCTTATAACGCTTCTGCCCTGACCGCATGCAATACCTGCGGCATCGGTTCCGTTGATCATGCCATAGTTAACGCAACCGTAAATTTCTCCGCCTTTTATTCGGTTTGCGATTCCTGCGGAGCTTCCGTTTTCCGAGGATATGCTGCCGTAATTATCACTCCAAATAACTTCAGAGTTTTCCGCATCAAATACAATGCCCGCGGCAAATGCGCTTGCAACGTCGGCATAATTTACGCAACCGATGATCTGCGAGTCAACGGCGTTAATAACGATACCCGCCGCATAAACGAAAGTCTTTTCGTTTTCGCCGTAAAGCTTTCCCTTGCCCAGCTTAATATTTGATATTTGTGCACCCTCGATATTTGCGAACAAGCCTATTGTTTTTTTGTTTTTGTCGCCGGCGCAATAAATACCGCTTATTTCCTTTAATTCGGCCTTGTAGGAATAAAAAGCTCCGACCTTCTCTTCGCTGCCGCCGACAAATTGTCCCTTGAACGGGGTCTTCGTTCCGATCGGCTCCCATACGTTTTCGGGAGGGTTATTTTCCCAATCGTCGATATCGTCGGTGGGATTCATTTCGATATCGTTACGCAACAAAACAACGTCACCCTCAAAATCAATTCCCTTTTCATTAACAAGGTAAACGAAATTATAAAGCTGCTCTATATTGTCGATGCAATATATTTTCGACGAGGCATTTCTTTTGAATACCTCGGCAAAATAATCGGACATTTTAAGCTCTTCGGGCTCCGATTCAACCGAAGCGTCATCGCTTTCGTCATCGCTTTCGTCATCGCTTTTGTCATCGCTGTCAGCTTGCAGATCCTTCGATTCTGCGCTCTGCTCCGCGACGCTTTCATCGCCGCTTTCAACATCTACCGTCTCGTTACATCCTACGAGGAAAGTGAAAATAAATGCGAATACAACCAATAATGCCAATATTTTTTTCATTGGAACTGCCTCCTTTTTTGTTTTCATCTATTAATACGAAAAAATTATGCGTTTTGTCACATATTTTTTAAAATATTTTAACATACCGAAAAAAACGTGTCAACAGGTCGTTTATCGGCGGTAAAAAATGTTTACAACACCTCTTATCGGTGCTATAATATAAATAAAGACATCAAGGAGGTTTTAATTTTGCTTAAGGATATATTGACTCCAAAAAAGGCGTTATTTTTACCTAATGCACACACCGAGCTTCGCGGTCAGCTTTCGCGCTCACGCGGGGTATCGATAATTTCGGGCAACCTTACCGGCAACTCGCGTCAGGACGTTTCGGGCATTTCCGCAAGGGTTTACAAAAACGGCACCTACGGCTTTGCTTCGATGGCGGAATACTCGGCGGATGCAGCGAAGGAGGTTCTTCGCGCCGCGAACGAAAACGCCGAATTTATGGATAAAAACGTAAACAAGGGCAGACCTATGCTCCCTCAATTGAGCAACGGCAGACAGTTTATGATCAACGACGTTCCCGATGCCGAGCAAAGGCTTTACGTTGATTTTGCAAAAAGCGTTGACGCTTATATTTCGGGAAAATACAAAAACCTTGCAAGCCGTTCCGTTATCGCGCGTGAGGATTCGATGGAAAAGCTTCTTTGCGTTTCGAACGGATTCGATGCACACACCTGCTTGCAGCGCTCGTATATTTACGTTTTTCTTAACGCCGAAACCGAAAGCGGCGTTCCCGTTGAGCTTTTCAAGGCGTTTGGCGGTGAGGGCGGATTTGAAGCGAATTTCAAAAATCCCGAATCGCTTTACGGCGAGATCGATGCGCTTTACGAGCGACTTATGCAAAAGCGCGAGGGCATTTATGCCGATGCGGGCGAAAAGACGGTAGTTTTGGGCGGTATGATGACGGGTATGCTCGCACACGAGGCGGTCGGTCACACCGTTGAAGCCGACCTTGTGCTCGGCGGAAGCGTTGCAGGCCCCAATCTCCATAAGCAGGTTGCAAGCGAGATAGTAAGCCTTACCGACTTTGCGCACACCGCATTCGGCAAAAAGACGCCTTTGCCCGTTTACGTCGATGACGAGGGCGTCGAGGCGAAGGATGCGAAGATCATTGAAAACGGAATACTTGTAGGATATATGAACAACCGCGAATCGGCGCAACGCTTCGGTATGGAGCCCTGCGGAAACGCAAGAGCTTGGGCGTTCTCGGACGAGCCGCTTATCCGCATGCGTAACACCGCGGTACTTCCCGGCAAGGACAAGCTTGAGGATATTATCGCAAGCGTTGACGACGGATATTATCTTATTGATTCGAGCAACGGTCAGGCAGATACGACGGGCGAATTTATGTTCGGCGTTTCGATGGGCTATGAAATAAAGAACGGTAAGCTTGGCCGAGCGCTTCTCGACACCACCATTTCCGGCGTTGCATTCAATATGCTCAAGACCGTCGATATGGTTTCGGACGAGGTTACCTGGTCGAGCTCGGGCTTCTGCGGCAAAAAGCAGCCTATGCCCGTTGGTATGGGTGGTCCCGCTTTGCGCTGTAAGGTTATGATCGGAGGTCGCTGATAATGGAAAAATACAAAATTATCGCGTCGCGCATTATCGAAAGAGTAAAAGAAAAGGGCGCAGATATGGCGCACTGCTCGGTTCGCGAAAGCGAAATGCGCGAATTTAATATCGACGGAAACGAATTTTCGCTTTTCCGCACTCTTTTCAACCGCTACGTCGGCATCACCGTGTTTATCGGCGGTAAAAAGGGCTCGGTTTCGATAAACCGATTCGACGACGAATCGATCGACGAAGCGATCGTCAACTGTATCGCCGCCGCAAACGTTGCGACCCCCGACAGTGCTTGGGAGCTTGCAAGCGGCAACGGCGAAAAGCATTTTTCACGCGGGGCGCTTGTTCCCGATACCGAAAAGCTCTTCTTCCGCACAAAGGAGCTTGCCGAGGACATTAAATGCCGCCATCCGAAAATAATTATCGAGCAGATGATAACAAAACACGTTTGCTCCAAGGGCGTTTATATGAGCACGACGGGCAACTGCTATTTCAGCGAAAGCGGAAAATACGTTGCCGAGCTTATGTATTCGGCGCACGAGGGAGATAAGTCAACCTCCTTCTTTGGAAGCGACGTTACTGTTACCGACCTTGATAAGCCCTTTATCGATTGCGCGTTTATCGAGCGCGAGCTTACCGACGTCGAGAATCAAATCGAATCGGCTTCGACCGACGGAAAATTCACGGGCACCGTAATTTTCACTCCCGGTTGTCTTGTAAGCACGGTATTCGGCAATATCTGCGGCAGCTTTGCATCCGACGGAGTGCTTTTGGACGGCACATCGCTTTGGAAGGACAAATTGGGCAGCAAGGTAGCCGACGAAAGAATTACGGTATCCTTTAATCCAAGCGACGAACGAATAGTCAACGGCGAAATATTTACGGGCGAGGGCTATTTATCGGAGGACTACGATTTTATTAAGGACGGCGTGCTGAACAGCTTTATGCTTTCGCAATACGTCGCAAACAAGACCGGAAACAAGCGTGCGGGAAACAGCTCGTTTGCAATGATAGTCAAAAACGGCGAAAAGACGCTTGACGAAATAATAAAGAGCATTGACAAGGGCGTTATTATCGGACGCTTTTCGGGCGGTCAGCCCGGTACCAACGGCGAATTTTCGGGCGTTGCAAAAAACGGCTTCTTTATTGAAAACGGTAAGATCGGCAAGGCGATAAGCGAAACGATGATAAGCGGCAACCTCGCCTCGATGCTTAACAATCTTGTTGCAATAAGCAAGGAAACGCTTGTCGACGGAACGGTCGTTGCGCCCTATATGGCATTTGACGGCATCACCGTTTCGGGCAAGTAAACACGCATAAAACAAAAAGGACTCAAACGAGTCCTTTTTTTATTCAAAGCAATTCTCGGCTTTTGCAATATCCTAATTTTTCCTTGAGCATTTTTCGGCATCGATCGCCAGAACGAGCATCAGCGCATATAACGTATCCCTCTGATCGCGCACATCAATCGAATAGGTGTCCGTCCAGTTCCAGACCTCCTTCGTTACGTATGCAACGCCGTAGCCCTCGGAATTGACGATCGAATAATCCCATTCAAGCCAATCGCCCTCAACGCGCCAGCCGTTATAGTCGATGTTAAACTTGGGCTTGAAAAAGGAAAATTCTTTGCGGATACATCCTGCATAACTGTTTCCGATATACATTTCGAACTTTGGCAGCCAGGTAAGTATTTTTTCTTTAACACAGCCCAACTCGTTGCCAAAGACATCATAAATGCGGAGCAGATGTCCCCACGCAAGCGCTCCCTTTACGACGAACACAGTATTTCCTGCTTCGTCATAAATATCATAGCTGTCAAACCACGAGAAGAATCTTTGCTTAAATAACAGTCTCATAATCTTCACCCCCTGCAAAGCCTTTCGTTATCGTAACTATATTTTAACATACCCGATTCAAAAGCACAATTACACAACCTTACAAAAATAACATCTCGCTCTTGTTTAAAAAAACAAAAAAGGACTCAAACGAGTCCTTTTTCTTTACTTTTGTTCTCTGAATTCAACGCTACCCGTTGCGGCATCCATCGATTCGACTATTGCAAGCGATTCAAGGTGATATCCGAGGTTACGTATAACGCGGCCGCCGATCTGGAAGCCCTTTTCGATAGCAATACCAAGTCCCGCAACCGTAGCGCCTGCGCTTTCAACTATCGATATCAAGCCCTGCAAGGCACAGCCGTTCGCAAGGAAATCGTCGACGATAAGCACGTGATCGTCTGCGCTTAAGAAGCGTTTGGAAACGATAACGTTGTTTTTGTTCTTATGGGTAAAGGATTCGACCTCTGCAACGAAAACGTCGCCGTCGATATTAACGCTCTTCGACTTCTTCGCAAAGACCATTGGAACGCCGAAGCATCTTGCGACCGAGCAGGCGATTGCAATACCCGATGCCTCGATGGTAAGGATTTTGGTAACCTTTTTATCCTTAAAGCGCTTGTAAAATTCCTCGCCGATTTGGTCCATAAGCGCAACGTCCATCTGGTGATTCAAAAAGCTGTCGACCTTTAAAACGTTACCTTCTTTAACTATGCCGTCTTTAACAATGCGTTCTTCCAAAAAATTCATAGCATTGCTCCTTTTATTTCTTGGTTTCGTGATATTCCTTTTCGGTGTTTACACTCCAAACGTTGGATTTGTCGGTTGCGCCCGAAAGGATGTTTTTGACCGCTTCAAAGGACGTGCACATCGAGTGGTCGAGATTGTTATATCTGTGCTGACCGTTTCTGCCGATACAGTAAAGATTTTCAATGCCGCTTAAATACTTAACGAGCGTATCCATTTCGGAATAGGTATCGAAATATGCGGGATATGCCTTTTTAACCTTTTCCTCGTGGAAATCGATAACGCAATCGGTCGATTCGATAAGTCCGACGGTTACCATTTCCTTGATCGCGATCTCGGCAAATTCCGCTTCGGTCATATTCCAATAGTTATCGCCCTCGGTAACGAAATATTCAAGACCGATCCAGACGGTATTTTCAAGGTCCTTTACCATATAAGGCGACCAGTTGTTATATATCTGGAAGCGTCCCATCGTTACGCTTCTGTCGTGAACGTAAACCCAGTTGTCGGGGATTATGTTGGAAATGGTCTTGCGCTTGGTCTTGTTCTTAAGCGCAAGCTTGGGGACGAGCACACCGAGAGTGATATAATCTCTGTAGGGCAAGCCCTTTGCAATCTCCAATTCCTTTTCGGGAACGTCGTTCATACCCATAACGAGGTCCTTAACGGGCATCGAAGAAAGTACGATATCCGCTTCGAGCGTGATTTCCTGTCCTTCGGATTCATAGGTAACGCCGGTAAGAACGTTTTCCCCGTTCTTGTGGATCTTTACTACCTTGCAGTTTTTAAGGATCTTACCGCCGTGCTTTACTACCTCGTCAGCGGCGATCTCCCAAAGCTGACCGGGGCCGAGCTTGGGGTATTTGAATTCCTCGATAAGCGAGGTTTCGACCTTGCGGTTCTTTTTGCCGGGGAGAAGCTTGCCGAACATATCCTTGATTATTGCAACGATAGAAAGGCCTTTAACACGCTGTGCGCCCCAAGAAGCGTCGATCTCGCTCGGATGTCTGCCCCAAAGGTTTGCGGTATAATGCTCAAAGAACATCGAATAGAGCTTTTTACCGAAGCGGTTGATATAAAAGTCCTCAAGCGAATTTTCCTTGCGCTTGAAAATTGCCGATTTGAGATAGCTGAAAACAACAACAACGTCGTTCCAGAGACCCATATTCATAAAGGTTTCCCATTTAAGCGATATGGGGTAATCGAAGAATTTTTGATTGAAGAATATACGCGAAACTCTGCCGCGGTAGAGCATTACGTGGTCTTCCTTTTCGGGATCGGGACCGTTTTCGGCAAGAGTGGGGGTTCTTTCAAGCTTAAGATCATCGTAAGAGGGCGAGCCCTGCATGGGAAGAAGCTTGTCCCACCATTCGTTGACCTCGGGCATTTTGGAGAAGAAGCGGTGTCCGCCCATATCCATACGGTTGCCCTTATAATTTACGGTTTTCGATATACCGCCGAGGTCGTTGCTTTCTTCAAGCACGGTAACCTCGTAATCGTTTGATTTTGTAACCAATTCATAAGCGGCGGTAAGACCCGCGGGACCTGCGCCGATAACAACCACTTTCTTTGCCATTTTTATTCTCCTTTATAGACGAAAATCTTACGTCCGATATAATTCCAGATAAGCGCCACACCTGCGGCAACACAGCTTACGAGCATAAAGATAACGGTGTTTTCCTTGCCGACCGAAAGAAGCGTACAGCCGAGCTGGGTAACGCCGATATTGACAAGCAAGCCGACAAGCGAAACGGCAAGATAGATAAGGAATGCTTTAACACCCTTGCCGCGCTCCTTTTGCTGTTCGGTGGTGAAAACAAAGAATATAGAAATAAGATAATTTACGATAAGACCTACGATAAATCCGGCTACCGTCGCAAGAGTAACGCGAACCTCGTTTTCAAAGCCGAACACCGAAAAGGTGCCCATATCGGCAGGTAAGATAAACGAATGGAAAATGGTCTTTGTAAGCAGGTCAAACACAAAAGCGCTTCCACCCGCAACGAGATATCTGAGTATTTCCTTGATTAAATTTTTCTTTTTGTTTTCCATATTATCATCCCGTTAAATATAGTTACATTTATAATACACCCAAAGACGGATTTTGTCAACAATTCGATGCAGTTAAAAATAAAAAAGCCAAGGCAGATAGCCTTGGCTGATTTAAAAGCTTTCTTATTCGGAAACTTCAGCAGATGCTTCAACGGATGCTTCGGTAGAGGTTTCTGCAACAGAGGATTCAGCAGCAGAAGCTTCGGAAGTGGTCGAAGTAGTCGAAGTAGTCGAAGTGGTGGAGGTGGTAGAAGTGGTCGAGGTGGTGTTTTCGGTAGTTTCTTCAACAGAACCGATGATGAAGAGAACGAGAACGAGAACAACGAAGAGGATAGCGATGATCAAGGTAAGCTTCTGACGAGATTTATCCTTGTTGCCGATGTTGTTCTTTGCAAGATAAGATTCGCTTGCGCCCTGACCTGCAATAGAATTGCCGAGGCCGTGACGTTTGCCCTGCTGCATGCCGATAAGCACAACGAGAGCAATTGCGAGAACGAGAAGTATACCACCAATAATGTATTCGATAACGGACATAATATTATATTTCCTTTCAACGTATATATGCGGCGACAGAGATATTCCCAATCGCGGCTAAACTAAATAGTACCACAGACAAATCATAAATGCAATACTCAAGCAAAAAATTAATAATTTGTTCACAATTTAATGCATTTCCCGCGTAGCAGTTTTGTCGTCAGGCTCATAATTTGGCGATTTTTTCGCCTTTTTGTTTTTCTTCTTGCTCGGCTTTTTCGTTTTTTTAGGATCTTTTTCGTTTTCGGTGTAATCTGCGCCCTTAAGCTTGCCCGATTCGCGCGCACGAAGCACGCCTCGGATCACCGCCATTACGACCGTGATCAATATCCAAAGCGCGATAAGTCCGCCGATCACGTAGATCACGGTAAGCATCACGTCACCGAAAAGGAAATCTCCGACGCTGTCCATCGTGGATTTCAATCCGTCACCGTCGATATTGTCGCGGATGACCGCATCGACTCTTGCAACCTCGTTGCCGTTATAGGAATAAACGATCGTGCCGACACGCTGACCTGCCGAAAGCGGTGCATCGATAGTGTCGTATTCCTTGCCGTTGAAGACCTTCTTGTAAACCGTTCCTTCATCGAGGATAAGCTTATACTCGAGCTTTACTCCCTCGACGTTGATAACAAGCTTTTCGACGTTCTGTGCAGGCACCACCATTGCATGGTCGGACTCGCCCGAATTAACGCGCAGCTCGCCGACGATGTTATCGGTAGTAGCGACCGGAAGGAGAACAAATGCTTCACGCGTCCAGTTGATAAGCTTATTCATATCGGTATATGCATTTCCCGCACCGAGCGAATAGCTAACGCGGTTTTCCTCGTCACGCGTTACAATCAGACCGCTTGCGCACATAACGACGAAGATATAGGTTCTGCCTTCCTTCTGACTTGCGGTGATAAGGCAGTAGTTGCCCGATTTATTAAGCTGACCTGCGATAAGGCCGATAGCGTTTTTGTTAAGATAGCCGTCTACGTAATAGTTGCATTTAAGGTAATTCTTGTTGCGGACGGTGCTTTTGCCGTTGAAATAGGATTCAACGTCGGAAAGCTTTACCAATTCGTCGTACTGATAAAATGCCGCCGCGATCTTTACGACCTCGCGCAGAGTCGAATATTGGTTTGCCGAATCAAGTCCGGTCGGATTTTCGAATTTGGTGTTCTGAAGTCCGATCTCCTCTGCCTTTTTATTCATCCGCGCAACAAATTCCATTATACCGCCGCCGAGATACTTTTCGCCGAAATCACACGCAATGGCTGCAACAGCATCGTTTGCGCAGGCAACCAAGGTTGCCGAAAAAAGCTCTCTCACGGTTCTTACCGAGCCCTCGGAATAACCCATAACGGGCACGCGCACGTCGGCAATATCGCCCGAATTTGCGATAGCCTCGGCGGTAACAGTGACCTCGGTTTCCGCGCTGTTAAGTCCGCGCTCTTTAAGAATATCGCTTGCGACCATCAACGCAACGAGCTTTGTTGCCACGGTGGGAGCGACCTTTTCATCAAGGCGCTTGGAATAAAGAAACTGGTCGTCATCGATACAGTATGCCGCATATGCGTTGCCCGAATTGATGCCGGGGTTATCTGCTATTTCGCCCTCTGCCGAAACGACACCCGACAAAGAAACGACTGTGATCAAAAACGCAAGAAGCGTTAATGATATTCTACGGATATATTTCATTTCAGAACTCCTTTAAAAGGTTTTTTGCGACGGAAATATCCTGCAACACCTGTTCCTTAAGCTCATCCAACGAAGAAAACCTTTTTTCCTCGCGGATAAAGGCAACGAATTCGGTTTCTGCGATGCTCGAATAGCAATCGCCCGAATAATCGAAAAGATAGGTTTCGCAAAGCGGCATATCCTCTTGTCCGACAGTCGGCTTTACACCGACGTTGGCAACACCGCCGTATATTTTTCCGTCAACGCTGCATTTTACCGCATAAACGCCGAAGCGCGGCATTGCAAGATGCTCGGGATATTTTTGGTTAATGGTTGGAAAGCCCAATTCTCTTCCGAGCCGTCTGCCGTGAATGACCTCACCGCTGAACGAAAAGGAATATCCGAGCAAGGCATTCGCCTTTTCAAAATCGCCGTTTGCAATATGAGCACGGATAAGGGTCGAGCTTATGGGCACACCGTCAAGCACGACGGCGTTAGGTGTTATAAAGGTCACGCCCGATTCGGAAAGAAGGGATTTTATAAACGAAACGTCGCCCTCGCGGTTGTTACCGAAACGGAAATCATAACCGCAAACGATGCTTTTCGCCTTTAACAGGTCGACGAAAACGCTTTGGACAAAATCGCCCGCCTGCATGCTTCTGATCTCGCTGAAGGGCACCGAAATAACGATATCGACACCGAGCGACGCCAAAAGAAGATTCTTTTTCGCATCGGTAGCCAGAAGCGACGATTCGGATTTCGGAGAATCCTCGGCATCAAAAGTAAACACGACCGAGGGCACCGAATGGCGTTTTGCTTCATTCACAAGCGAAACGATCATCGCGCGGTGTCCGATGTGCACGCCGTCAAAGCCGCCCACGGCAACGGCACAGCCATTATCTATGTCCGCATCGTGGCGGAATTTCATCATTTTGAAAGTTTTTAACACTTTGTTTTCCATAATAATATTATAATACATTTTTTACCCGCCTTTGTCAACTTGCAAAGGTATATTTTTACAACTTGTGTAAATAATATTTTTACAAATACAAGGACGGGTGTTTTTGATGCATTACGAAAAAACAAAATTCGACTCGGTTATATTGGCAGGCGGCTTCGGAAAGCGATTGAGCCCTCTGACCGATACGATGCCGAAGCCGATGCTTCCCATTGCTTCGAGATCGGCATTTGAAAGAAATCTGGACGTCTTACGAAGCTTCGGCTTTTCCTACACGGCGGTTACGACTATGTATCTTCCCGAAAGGATAGAAGCTGTAAAAAGAGAAGGCGTTGAATATTTCCGCGAAGAAAAACCGCTCGGAAGTGCCGGAGCGATAAGAGCCCTGCTCGACCGAATCGGAGATTTTATCGTTGTCATCTCGGGCGATGCGATCTTTGATTTCGATCTGTCGAAGGCAAGAGATGAATTTTTAAAAAGCCGATGCGATGCCGCAATGCTGCTTTGCCGAAGCTGCGATTCCGGCGAATACGGCTCGGTTTGCGTTCACGGCGGAAGAATAGTCGGCTTTTGCGAAAAGCCGTCCCCGCGTGACACTATGTCCGACCTGATAAATACAGGTATATATTTTCTTAAAAAATCGGTCATCGGAATGATTCCCGAGGGCGTACAGTACGATTTCGGGCGCGATCTCTTCCCTGCCTTGCAAAAGCGAGGCGTTCCCATTGCCGCGATCGAGCCGAGCGGTCATTGGTTTGATATCGGCTCGTTCGGTGAATATCACCGCTGTAACATGTGGGCTTCAAGAGGTGAAAGCTGCTTCGGGGCGCACGTTTCGGTGCATCCCCACGCAGAGATCAAATACAGCGTCGTAATGGACAACTGCACCGTCGGCAACAGCTTTCTGCGCGGCTGTATAGTCGGTGAAAGCGTAACCGTCGGCAACGACTGCGTTATCCCTCCGGGATGTGTTATCGGGCCCAACGCCGAGATTCGCGACGGTTGTGCTCTTGCCCCCGGCAGTATTGTCGAATCGGGTGCAACGGTATTAGGAAATGCGTTTGTCGAAGCCTTTCCCAAGCAATCGCATTGTCTGAATTTCGACGATGATTCGATAATCGCAAGCGATAACGACGACGGATATTTTGTACGTCTGGGACGTATTTTGGGAGGCGGATTGAATATTATCGCCTTTGCAAGCGGAAAAGAAGCGTCGCTTCCGCAGGCGTGCGAGCTGGCATGCGGTGCCGCAGAGGCAGGAAGCAGCTGCACCGTGCTTTCGGGCGGAAACGCTCCGTTGGCGGCGTTTGCGGCAGCCGAGCACCGTGCAAAGACGGCTTTTATTTACCCCGAAAACGGTCAGACGAGAATAAAGCTTTTTTCATCGGGCGGTATGCCCTGCTCGCGCGAGGAGCTAAGGCGAATCTCCTCTTCTGTGCCCGAAAGATCAAAAAAAGCCGGCAGTGTTTTTCTTATGCCGCACGGCGCGCTTATAAAGCGCTATATCGCTTATTTAAAGGAGCTGACCGATATTCCGCAAGCCATACGCATTTCTCGGTCAGAGGAAAGCGGATTTCTGCGTGAGGTATCGGAGGAGCTTGGGATCAAGCAAGCTCTCAACGGGCCTGAATTTTATCTTACCGACGGCGGCGAAAGAGTCGGCGCAATACTCGAAGACGGAAGACGTATCGGATATTGGCAATTGCTCGCGATAGCCTGTATCGCAGGCGAAAGAAACGGCATTATTCTTCCTAACGAAACGCCCTGCACGGTCGAGCGCATACTTCGCAGGAACGGCATAGACGTTGCCTTTTACGGAGACAGCGAATCCGACGTACGCCGTCTTGCCGAGGGCGACCCTCTGCACCGCGACGGCACGTTGCTTGCGCTGACAATTTCGGCATTGACCGAAAAGCTTTCCGCAACGCTTGAGCAATTGGCAAGTAATCTTCCGCCCTTCTCGATCGTAACGCGTTCGGTGTATGCCGAAAGAAGCAAAATGAATTCGACTCTGTCACGTCTGCGAGAGGAATGCGGATTCGGTGCGCGCTGTGCGGGATTTGAATTCGGCGAAGGACGTGCGAATATCTATGCGAGCGCATCGGGCAGATTCCGAATAATCGCAGAGGCGACAGATTCGGAGACCGCCGAGGAGATAGCATTGCACGCTATCGACGAGCTCGGCAAGAAATAAAATATAAAGGAGAGCGTTATAAGGCTCTCCTTTTGAATTATTCGCTTGCTTCTTCGCTTACTTCTTCACTTGCGTCTTCGCTGACATCGGGTTGGCTCAAATGCTCGGTTTCGGTTTCGGCGCTCGAGGATACCCACATCATCGGACGAACCGCAACGCTTTTATAATCAACGCTAAGACCGTCTGTACGGATGGTGCCGTTGAAGTAAACGTAGCTGTTGGAGCTTGCGATTTCGCCCTTGTCGAGCAACCACCACCAGCATTTACCGTTTTGCAAACGGGCACCGTTATTTACCGCGAATTCGGTCGCATCTGCGGCGCGCCAGGAATCGTACTCGTAATATTTGCCGACCTCCTCTGCCGAGGGGATAGTGACCTTTACACCGTCGTTTTCGATGACCGATGCCATTTCCGACTCGGAAAAAGCGGTCTGCATAAAATCTCCGTTCAACCAAGCAAAAAGCGTGCTGTCCTTCCATTCAACGTCCGAACGTGCTTCGTTTATCGGCTTTGTGTCAAGACATTCTCGGCTGATAAGCAAAAGCTTGTCGTCAAACTTTTCGAGCACGATCCATTCGATCTTTTCCGCTCCGTCGGAGCCGTTACCGTTCTGCTCGTACGTACCGAACACAACGGCATCGCCGACAGCGGCATCCGCCATCGTTTCCTTAACGATAACCTGTTCGGGGGGCGGCTCGAGACTGCTTTCGTCGGCAAAGCTCTGCTCAAAGGAAACGTCGCTCTGATCCGTTGCTTCGCCTTGGGTATTGACGTCAAACAAATATATAAGAAAAGCGGCTGCTAACGCCAAAGCACCGACCGCTATCAAGATCGCAACGGCAAGCGGCATCGGCTTTGCACTGTTCTTTTTTGCCATATTATTTCTCCGTATTTTTATTCTTCGTTTTATTCTTCTTCGGGAAGTGTTATTTTATTACGCCAACCGGTAAGCGAACGGATCTTTTTGTAAAGCATATTGCTTACTCTCACACTGCAGCGTACGTTGGGGTGACCGTTTGCGCCGGTTTCGGATTCGTTGCCGAACATGGTATCGGCATACATAAAATGAACCTTTTCATCCTTTTTGGAAATATCGCGAAGCGTATCGCGAAGCACCTCGGAATAAAGCTGACTCATCATACCGTAAAGCCAGATAATATGCGCCTCGGGGTAACGCTCGCGAACCTTTGCGACAAGGTCACGCGCAGCCGATTCGAATTCATCGTTGGGCGCAGGGCCGCCGCAGTCGTTCGTGCCGATGTTGATAACTACAACGTCAGCAACCCAATCGTCGTTGCAAACGTCGCCGGTACGGGACTGGCGGTTGAAATATTCGCCGGTTCTTACGTCGGTTCTGTCACCGTTGCAGTTGCAAACGATGCCCTTGCCCGAAATTGCGATAAAACGCGCATCCGCGCCGAATCTTTCGGCGGTAATGCCTGCATAAGAGCGTGTAACGTCCTGCTGATAGGTATAATAGGTCGGGTCGGTAGGAAGTCCGAGCACGCCGTAGCCGCAGGTGATGGAGTCACCGATAAATTCGATTCTTCTGGGGCTGTTGAAGGGGGGATTACGAAGCTCCGCACCGTTGCCGAGAAGCGTAATGGTATCGAATTTAAGCTTGGGCTCGCCCTCGGTTATCTTCAAAACGTTTACGCGGTGGCGTTTGTCCGAAAGACCCTCGATGATAAGCTTTTCGCTTCCGTTAACTACCGCAAAGCGCTGGCTGTGGTTGCCGTCAACGGTAATCTTTACGTATGCAGGGCAGTCGTTGGAATAAGCCCCGAGCGAGATGATAAAGCCCGTGCCCGTAAAATTGAACGCAAAGCCGCTTCCGCTCCAGTCGAAGGCGAGCATTCCGTCCTGCTCGGTATGTCTGCCGCGAATGCGGATCTTATCGTTCCCGACAAGCTTTATAGGTTGATTTACAATTACCGAATATTTATCCATTTCGTTCCTCCGAATACTGTTATTACGACAGAAATAATAACCAATATTTGTGAACTAAAATGAGTTAATGTTTTAACAATTTGTAAATTTCGCAAATGACCAAGGGCATACACGACAATCCGATAGATATTGCCCATTCGCTCACGGTTAACCGAGCCGCACCGAACAGCTCCGCCACGGGAGGGATCAAAATAACCGCACTCTGAAGAAACAGACAGAAGAAGAAGGATATCCACACAAAAGGATTTTTTTGTTTACCTTTTGCAAAAACGCTTTTCTCGCTCCTCATATTAAACGAATGGAAAAGCTGTGAAACGGCAAGCACCAAAAAGCACATCGTTCTTCCTGCCTCAAGGCAGTCCGTATTGTTACCGATAACGAAAGCCGAGATCGCAAGCGTGCCGATAAGAATGCCCTCGAAAATAATTCTTGCCACGTGTGCACCGCCAAACAACGGAGAGTCGGGCTTTATCGGTGCGCGCTCCATAACGCCGTCGGGAGTTTTTTCGAGTCCCAAAGCGATCGCGGGGAGCGAATCGGTCGTAAGATTCACCCAAAGAAGCTGGATAGCCGAAAGGGGAGACGGAAGCGATGCTATTATCGCAAAGAAAACGGTAAAAAGCTCACCGATATTGCAGGAAAGCAAAAAATGAACCGCTCTGCGGATATTTTCGTAAATACCTCTTCCCTCTTTTACCGCGGCAACGACCGTTGAAAAATTATCGTCGGTAAGTATCATGTCCGCCGATTCCTTTGCGACCTCGGTGCCGCTTATTCCCATTGCACATCCGATATCCGCCTTTTTCAGCGCAGGCGCATCGTTAACTCCGTCGCCCGTCATCGCAACGACGTAGCCCTTTGATTTCAGCGCCGAAACGATACGAAGCTTGAAGGAAGGCGTTACTCTTGCGAAAACGCTGCATTCCTCGACGACTCTTTGAAATTCCCGTTCGTTGAGCGCCCCGACCTCGCTTTCGGTATAAACTCTGCCGTCGCTCGGTATCATGCCTATCTTAACGGCAATAGCACGCGCGGTATCGGGATGGTCGCCGGTTATCATTATCGGACGGATGCCTGCCCTTTTGCACATCCTTACCGCATCTGCGGTCTCGGGACGGGGCGGATCGCAAATACCGCAAAGCCCGATAAGTCCGAATCTTCCCGACAACGGGTCTTCGGGCAGACGGTTCGCTTCGTAGCTTGCAAAGCACATCACCCGCAAGGCGTTTTTCGTCATTTCACCCGTGATTCTTTCGATCGTTTCGCTCTTGTCGGGGCAATATTTAGCAATAACGTCGGGTGCACCCTTGATATAGACCGTAAAGCCGTTTTGATTTCGGTTGACGGTAACCATAAACTTTTTGACCGAATCGAAGGGAATTTCGGCTACGCGCGGAAAAACCGAGCGTATGCCTTCAACGTCGCCGCAATAAGCCGAAAGCGCGAGCTCGGTCGGCGATGAATCGTTATTGCAAAGAGCGAACGCTCTTTTCAGCTCGGATTCGTTTCCGTAAACCGATTCGACCGTCATCCTGTTGCAGGTAAGTGTTCCCGTCTTGTCCGAGCAGATTATACGGGCACAGCCCAGCGTTTCTACCGCAGGCAGACGCTTTACGACAGCCTTTCGGTTTGCCATAGTCTGAACGCCTGCGGAAAGCACGACCGTCACTATCGCAGGCAAGCCCTCGGGAATTGCCGCGACCGACAGCGAAACCGAGGTCATAAACATTTCGCCGACGTCCATACCCTTTAAAAGCGAAAAAACGAATATAACGGCACAGATGCCGACGGTTACGTTACCGAGCAGGGCGCTTAATTTCGCAAGCCGCTTCTGAAGCGGTGTTTTTTCGGCATCGCCGCTTATCATCCCTGCGATCTCGCCCACGCAAGTGGACATTCCCGTTCTGACCGCGATTGCTCTTCCTCTTCCCGAAATAACGTGCGACGAGGTGAAGACCGAATTGTACGCCTCGGATATCGGGCAACCCTTTCGCAGGACGGCCTTATGATCCTTCATGACGCCGACCGATTCGCCCGTCAGTGCGGATTCGTCGATCAACAGCTCGTTGCTTTCGATAAGCCTTGCATCGGCAGGCACGACGTCCCCCTTTTCGAGCAAAAACACGTCGCCCGGCACAAGCAGAGCACTTTGAAGCCTTACCGCCCTCCCGTCGCGCAGTACCGTAGTTTCGGGCGAGGTCATCCTTTTTAAAGCCTCGAGCGAGCGCTCGGCACGGCTTTCCTGAATAACTGCGATAAGCCCGTTGATAAGCACTATCAGCAAAATAATTATCGGGTCTGCAAAGCCCTCTCCCGAAACGTAAGAGGTTGCAAACGAAATCGCCGCCGCAATCAGCAAAACGACCGTCATCCGATCGCAAAGCGCCTCGAAAAATCTCCGCAAAAAGCTCTTCTTTTTCTTTTCTCTGATTTCGTTTTTTCCGTACCTCGCAAGCATATCCGCCGCTTTTTCAGAATCCAAGCCGTCGCTTCCCGACGAAAATTCGGCATAGAGATCCTTTAAATTTTCGTGATACCAGATAAGTCATTCCATCCTTTCGATTTCTTTTCTGCATTTAAACAGTAAAAACAGATTCGGCATCAGCATCAGCGCGTTTAATATATCGGCAATATCCCATATCGCACCGTCTGACATAAAAACACCCGCAACCGCCGCAAGCGAAAAGAGCGTGCGGTAAATAAAAAGCGCGGACTTGGAGCTCGGAAGCATAAACGAAATGCAGCATTCTGCGTAATAGCACCAGCTTATCACCGATGCGAACGCAAGCACCGCAGCAAGAAGACCGTAGATATATCCTCCGATATTGCCGAAGCTCTTGAAAAACATATCGGCAGGCGATCCATCTCCGCACGAAAGAAGGCAAAGCGCCGTAAGCGT
Source organism: Clostridia bacterium (assembly GCA_017561145.1). Lineage (GTDB taxonomy): Bacteria > Bacillota > Clostridia > Oscillospirales > CAG-382 > Coliplasma. The sequence goes on from JAFZDO010000024.1 coordinate 43,380, forward strand.
CGAAACGATAAAGGTATCGAAAAATATTTCAAAAATGCCCCATTTCGCCTGACTTTTCGGCGAGCCGAAGGAGCTTGTTGCGTGTGCAAGCGGCGAAGAACCCATACCTGCCTCGTTTGAAAATAGGCTTCTTGCAAAGCCTTCGCGTATAACGTGGGAAAGCATCGCACCCGAAAAGCCGCCGCCGATAGCCGAAAACCCAAACGCCTCTTTGAATATCCGCGCAAACGAGGGGAATATACGCGGCGAATTGGATACGAGTATCACAACGCAGGCGGCAATATAGATCGCACAGGAAATCGGAATTATCACCGAATTTATCCTCGCGATACGCCGTCTGCCGCCAAATACCGCAACGCCGATGACCGCAATACATATCACCGCGCGTTGGGCAGAAGCCGCTCCCGCATCGGACAGAAAGGAGCTTATTGCTCCGACCTGAGTAAGATTACCCGTGCCGAAGGATGCGGCAACGCAAAGGATGCAAAAGATAAAAGCAAGCCTTTTATATCCCATTTCGCGAAGCCGGTACGGAGCACCGCCGCAAACGCTTCCGTTTTTTATGCTCCGCTCCTTCAGCGCAACGAAGACCTCGGCATATTTAAGCCCCATTCCAAAAAACGAGCATACCCACATCCAGAAAATACTTCCCGCACCGCCGACCGATATTGCATAGCCTACGCCGACAATGCTCCCGACTCCTACTGTTCCTCCAAGCGCCGTCGCAACCGCCGCAAGCGGCGAAATGCCCGAATGTCTGCCCTTCCCCAAGGAAAGCAGAGTGTCACGGAATATACCCTTTATCGCGCTCATTCGGTAAAACGCCGTTTTCTTTGTGAAATATAATGAGAATGCGGTCAACGTCACAAGCGTCGGGATCCCCCAAATTGCTTCTTTTAATGCATTTAACAACGATACACCCCGTTTCAACGTGTTGACATTTTTTATGTACTGTGTTATATTGATAATGTATATGGTCAGCCAAAGCATTGCGCTTCCGCCCGATCGGGACGGTCAGGGCATACGTGCTTCGGCGGATACGAAAGGAACGGTGACTATTTTGGCAGAAACTGTTTTTAAAAAGGTATTCAAGGGTTACGACACCGCACAGGTCGACGAATTTATTATCGCAATGAGCGATAAGTACGGCGAAAACGAAAAAGAGCTTAACGACCGTATCCGCACAAGCGAAGCAGAGATCGCACGCCTGCGCGAGGAAATAAATCAAATGCACGCCGAAAGAGAAGAACGCGAAAGCGAATATCGCGCCGACATTGCCAAAATTCAAAGAGAATACGATGCTCTTTGTGCCGAGGTAGGCGAAAAAATGGTGATTGCCGACAAGCGTGCCGCAGAAATAATCAAAAACGCCGAAAAAGAGGCAAGCCTTATCCTTACCGACGCCCGCAAGGGCAGCGAAAGCGAAGCGAGAGCAATACGCTCGCGCGCAGAAGACGAAGCAAGCAGACTTGTTGAAGAAACACGTAAAAAGTGCGAAGCGGTCGTTGCCGCGGCAGAGGAATACAGAGCTTATCAGACCGAGATGAGCAAATCAATGATGGAAACCGAAAACCGCTTTACGGTCGCTCTCAACCGTTTGCGCGATGAGATCGGAGAACAGGAGTAATAATTATGAGCATGAACGAAGCTATCAAAAGCTATTTTGAAAGAGAAGATATCCGCAAGCAGGCGATCGCTGACCTTGCCGAAATTTTAAGCATCCCCTCCGTTGCAGGCGAACGCGACGGCATTTATCCCTACGGAAAGGTCTGCGCGGAAGCGCTTGACGTTGCCGAAAAGCTCGGCAAGAAATACGGCTTTAAGGTCGAAAACCACGAATATCACTGCATGAGCATACTTTTCGGTGAGGAAGAACAGGAGATCGGCATAGTTTGCCACCTCGACGTTGTTCCCGCGGGCGACGGCTGGAGCGTTCCTCCCTATGCGCTTACCGAAAAGGACGGTCTTCTTATGGGCAGAGGTACCCACGACGACAAGGGTCCCTTCATTCAATCGCTCTATACACTTCGTTTCTTTAAGGAAAACAATATAAAGCTTCCCTTTACCGTCCGCCTTATTCTCGGTAGCGACGAGGAGGTCGGCAGCAGCGACCTTGAATATTTCGTAACCGTTCGCAAGCCCCCGATGTTCTCCTTCACTCCCGACTCGGACTTCCCCGTTTGTATCGGCGAAAAGGGTATTCTTTCGGTAGAGGTCGATCTTCCCGCGGTCGGCGATGGCATCAGAACGATTTGCGGCGGTACGGTTACCAACGCGGTTGCAGGCTCGGCTTATGCCGTCGTTGAAACCGACAAGGCGCTCGAGAGCAAAAACGGCATTGCCGTTGAAAAGATCGACGGTGCTGTCAAAATTACCGCAACAGGCAAGGCAAGCCACGCGGCAAGACCCGAATTGGGTGTCAGCGCGATCAATATGCTCGTAAATTATCTTCTTGAAAATAACCTTTGCGACAGAAACGGATTTTTCGGTCTTATCGCAGATTCCACCGCGGAATACAAGGGCGAAACGCTCGGTATCGCGGCAGAAAACGATGCGTTCGGATATCTTACCTGCGTAGGCGGCGTTATCAACGGTAACAGCGAAAAAACCGTTATGCACTACAATATCCGTTATCTTCCCGAAACTCCTTATCAGGAAATCGTCGCTTCTATCGAAAATGCGGTCAAGCCCTACGGCGGCATCGTGAATATCGGCAGTCAGTCCGACGGATATTTCGTTTCAGCCGATGACAAAAAGATCAAGGCGCTTACCGATGCTTGCGAAAGCGTGCTCGGCATCGAATGCAAGCCCTACACGATGGGCGGCGGTACCTATGCACGTTGGCTCGCCAACACCGTTGCATTCGGTTCGGGCGTTGAAAGCGAAAGAAAGTTCCTCGGTGACGAGCGCGGCGGCGCACACCAACGCGATGAATATATTTCCGTAAAAGAATTCTTCTGGGGTATGGAGATTTATTCGAGAGCGCTTTCCAACCTTTCGGAAATACTGTAATTTAAGATCTCAAAGGGTACTTCCTTTGCAATATCCTGCTTGAACACGGCGTTTGCAACCAGCTTGCAAACGCCTTTTTCTTTGTCGGTAATGCAATAGGATTCACAGGAGAGCAATTCAAGATCGACCTCGGCAATAAGAGCATCAAGCTCGCCGTAGGCGTACTTTTCGGCATCCGATTCGCTTATATCACGCTTTATCGGAATATACTCGCTGTAAAATATCCTCTTTTCTTTTATCGGAAGCTCTATAAAACCAAACAGCTTAACCGTCCTTTCGGTTACAACGGCATCGAAATATTCATAATCGCTTTCATCATCCGAAAGTCTCGGCATTTCCTTTCCCAAAACGGTATAAATACACCGCGTCTGTGTGTTTCCCGTAATATTTTTCGTCACACGAGAAAGAGGGATTTCGATATCAAAGCTCTCGCTTACGGCGGCATAGACCTTGCCGCGCGCATGCGTCGGACGGAAGCTTCCGTTTTTACCGGCGATAAAGGAATTTATCAAAAGCTCGCCCTCGTAAACTACGTCGCCCTCATTCACCTCGGGAGTTCCGTCTGCCGCATTGACGTCGATTATCACACCGTCGCGCGAGGCGACGACGTTGAAAAATCCGTTTGAATTGTAAATTTCGGGTATATCCTTGCGCTCAAGCACAGAAAGATAAATATGCGTTCCGTTTATGCTGAGCGCCGCAGATGAAAGCCCGCGGCAATTCATCAGCAATCGGTTCGAGTCGTTGACCGTATCTATTTTCGGAATAAAGCATCCGACCGATATTCCGCACTCCGCAAGCGCACGCTCTATCTCTTCGGTCTTGATCCCCACGTTTCCGCTTACCGTGATCTTCCAGGCAAAAAGCTGTGACCAAAACAAAAGAAACAGACCCACGACAAGTCCCAAAAGCATTCCGTATCTTTTGCGGTATCGTGAAAACACAAAGGGCAGACCCTTTTTCGCAACGATCTCGATCGGAACCGATGCCGCGCTTGATAGATTGTATACCCTTTCTGCCGAAAAAACCGAAACGCAAAACAAAACGTTGCCTTCTTCATAACGTGTGCCCCAAAAATTAAAACCATTTTGAACCATAAGCGCAGAAAAACGCGAAAACGAGCTCGCATCGGTCGTAAAAACGTATTCTCCGCTGATATAATGCAGAGGTCTATAAAAATTCAACCCGATCGATCCTCCCGTCGATTGCAATTGCAGATTCGCTTAAATGCCGAAGATCAAGCCCGCTTCCGCAGACCGATATCGAATATTTTTCGTTTGCAAGGATGATCTGCTCCGGAGAATAACGCTCGATACGGCAATATCCCTCCGCAAGCACGGTCTCCCTGCCCCTTATCTCGACGAACACCGGCGTCGTTATTTTAAAAAAATCAAGCAACCATTTCATAAAAGCTCTCACCGCTTCAATATACTCGTTTCGGAGTGATTTTATGAAGCCTGCAAGGATTTTATCCCATATTTCAGACTGCGCATTTATCGGACTGTTTATCTATTTGCTTGCATTTCCGCAATATGCTGCCGCCCCCACGGGAAAAGCACTTGAATTCTGCGCAAAAACACTTATACCCTCGCTTTTTATCTATACCGTGCTTGCAAAAGCCATAATTTCAGCCCCGTTGGTGCAAAGGCTTTCGGCAAAGATAGGGCTAGTTCCGATAACGCTTATCCTCGGTACGCTTTGCGGATGCCCGATCGGTGCAAAAATATCGGTTTCGCTTTACGAAAACCGTCAGGCAGACAAACGGCTTGCCGAATACCTATGCTCCTTTTCAAATAACGCAAGCGCTTCGTTTATCTTGGGGTTTGTCGGCAACGAGCTTTTCGGTGACGTCTTTATCGGAATAAGATTGCTTATTTATCAGCTGATAGCCTCGATAACCACCGCCGCAATAATGAAAAGGATAATTTTCGGCAAGGAAGGTCTTCCGAAGGCGTGTATCGCTCTTACAAAAAGAACAACGCTTTCGGAATCGCTGACCGACGGCGCGGCAACAATGATAAATATCGCGTCAAGCGCAACGTTTTTTATCGTTGTAAGCAACGCTCTTTCGCACCTGCTTCCGATGCAGGACTCCGCTTTTGCAATTTTCAAGTCGGTCCTTGAATTTTCATCGGGATGCGCCGAAGCGGCGGGGCTTGAAAGCTATGCACTGCCTATAACGGCTTTTGCATTGGGACATTGCGGCGCCGCAGTAGCAATGCAGGTAAAAAGCGTCGTTTCGGGAAAGCTTTCGGCGACACCCTATTTCATCGGCAAGGCGATCTCCTGTTCTGTCATGACGCTTTTGGCAGTTATTTTCGGTTGACAAAAAGAAATTTTTGGGGTATATTAGTAATAAATAGGAGAAAGGAGCGAAAAACGATGAAAAAAAGCAACGACGATATCGAACAGATCTGCGCATATTGTGAAAACGCTGTCGTTATCCGCGAGTCGGATATTTGCATCTGCAAGATCAACGGTGCCGTAGCGCAAACCTCCACCTGCAGAAAGTTTGTTTTTGACCTCCTTAAATTGACGCCTATGCCCAAAAAATTACCCGAAGACGATACCGTATTTTTTGAGATTTAGTTTTTTTCGATTTTTGCAAAAAAGGTATTGACAAATACAAATATTCGTGTATAATAGTTCTTGCGCGTTTGGGAAATCCCTCTTAGAACAAACGCAAAAAATCAAATATGCAGCTGTGGCGGAACTGGCAGACGCGCACGTTTGAGGGGCGTGTGGGCAACCGTATGGGTTCAAGTCCCATCAGCTGCACCAAAAGCGAAAAGCACCCTTTATGGGTGCTTTTTGGTTTTGTTTTTGAAGGGACTTGAAGGGCGGAGAGAAACAGTTCGGGGAACTGTTTCGACCGCCACGGGTTTGTGAGCGAAGCAACGTTAGTGCGGTGGAACCGCACGGCAAGTTGCGATAGCGAACAAAAAGTCCCATCAGCTGCACCAGAAAAGAACCCACACTTGTCGTAGATAAATGTGGGTTCTTTTCAACGAAATTTGCCCTAACGGGCAAGTGAAATAGCTTCGCAAATGTGAAATATTCGCTGGCGCGAATGTGGGCAAATTTCATTTCACATTGCGACGAAGGAGCAATATTTCACAATGACCGAAGGTCATTATTTCACATCCGAAGGATATTTCACTTTATCTTTTTTATCGATTATGATATGATTTAAGCAAGAAAGGCGGTGCTATTGTGTCGGATAAGTTTTTGGTTATTAAGAAATACATCGACCAAATGGATTATTATGGTTTGTTGGCAAGCGGTGCGCCTTCCGATGAGTTTGATATTGAAACAAAAGAAATCAGCGCAAGAATAAGATATGAACATTCGGCGCAGGACATAGCGGAGATAATTGCATCGGTCTTTAATGAGCATTTCGATGAGCACGATGATGCAACAGTGTTTTTAGTTGTTGCCGAACAAATAGAAAAAGAATTATTGAAATGATTTAGCGTACTTTTAGTCTTTCTTACCCCTACTCACACTACTTTTAGTCTCTCTTTCGCAGTAAAAAGCACCCTTTATGGGTGCTTTTTGGTTTTGTTTTTGAAGGAACTTGAAGGGCAATCACAATAAAACAAAAGCAAGGCGCACTAAACGCCTTGCTTTTTTCGGTTTCTAAACGGTTATTCGACTTCGTAATGCTCGAATTTCGAAATTATAGATCTTACTTCTTCCTCGGTCGGTGCGATTGCGGTGATTATGATGGCATATTCACCCTCATAGCGGACACATTTATATTCTGTGCCTATATCCTCGAATTCGATCCTTGCGGAGGTGTAATCCCTATCCGCGATCGAATAGCTGAAATATTCCGAAATTGTCGGGCTTACTCCAAGCTCTTCAAATCCTTCGGTATAGCCCAAGAGGAGGTCATCCATTCCCTCTCGCTCGCTGTACCCGCTCGTATTACCGAGATGATAGTACAGAACCGATACGCTGTAGTTTTTGCTTTCGCTGTACGCGACAAAACCAACCTCGGAATACTGATTCTCAATATATTCTGCCTCATCGGCGGTGACGTCCTTAAGGTCGCCGTCGATAACGAATCTCAGCTCTGCCCATTCGTTCGTATAAACGTTTTCCACTATTTCGCCCTTTGTGTAGGACTTCACGGAAAGAATGCTTTTGACAGCGAAAATGCCTGCCGCAATCAAGGCGATACAGCCAAGCGCTATTAATATTACCTGCCACGCCTTGACTCTGCCTTTGATTTCTGTAGGAGTAAAATCGAATCTTGTGTCCTGCGAAAATTCCTCGGTCTGCTGAATATCGAAAGCATCGCTTCCGCAACCCGAGCAAAACAGCACGTTATCGGAATTCAATTTCCCACAGTTCTTGCATTTTTTCATTTTAATCGCTCCGATTAGTTCTTTTTCTTTTTAATCACAAGGAATGCCGCAACGCCTGCGATTACAGCCGCAGCAGCCACAACGATAACGATGATAATGATCTCAAGGCTGCTGTCATCGGTTTCGTCGATAACTGCGGATTCTTCACTTACGTCCGCCGAGACGTTGGGATCTTCTACGGTAATGGTTACGGGCTGAGTATATACAACGTAGGGAGAATTGTTTTTGGTCTTTGCAGTGTAGCCGTACAACACAGTTGCAATGCCGCCCTTAAGACCGGTGATAGTGCCGTTTTCGATCTTTACACAATCTTCGCCCGAAATCACCTTAACGATAAGATTCTTGCCTGCGATATCGGTTTCCTTGTTGCCGTATGCAACCGCTTTCACGCCGTGCTCTGCGGTGCCTCCGACTGTAACCGTTGTATTTTCTGCAACGGTGAGATTTTTAACCATATTGGTTACCCACTGCATATCGTCGGTGGTGACACCGTCGCATCCCGAAAGGAAGCCCACGTTGTTGGTGCTGATATTATAGGTCCAGGGCCATACAGTCATACCGCGGTCGGTCGCTGCCTGAAGGAAAGCGTCGGTAACGATTGCCTTCGCGGGGTTAATGGTGCTCTTGTAGGTCTGAGCGGCTTTTAAGGTAGGATAAAGCGCAGAAAGCGCAGACTCTACGGTAGACGCGTTGCCGCCGACACTGAGAAGATAACCGGTGGACATACCGGGGATGTTGTTCGTCATAGTGGTCTGGGTCAAGAAGTTGGTGTTGAACGAGATAACGTCGACCTTGTGTACCATATCGTATTGCTTGATCAATTCGCAGGTCTTAGCGATGTTGTTTGCATTGCCGCCCTTGAATTCAACGAAGATCTTACAGTCCTTATCCTTGAATTCCTCGAGAAGCTCTTTGAGTGTGGGAACCTTTTCGGTGGTAGCCTTGCCGTCCTTGCCGAGAATAAATTCAGCCTTGATCTCGGCAAGAGTCATCTGACCGATGGCCTTATTGCCGGTATAGGTGGTGGTACGGGTGATAGTGTTATCATGCATTATGATAACCTCGCCGTCCTTGGTGACCTCGACGTCGATCTCAAATACGTCGGCACCGTTTTCAAATGCCTTGATAAAGCCCGAAAGGGTGTTTTCGGGAGCAACGCCGGGGTTGCCGCGGTGACCGATCATAACGGGGGTTCTGGTGAAAGCGTTTTCTTCAAGATAGCCGTTTACGACCTCAGCGAGCTTTGCAGAGCTGTCGGTAATAACGCCGTTTGCGCCTGCGGTAACCGCTTTCAACGCTTCAACGGTGAATTCGGCGCTGTCAGCCTTCGCCGCAACGTCTACCCAAACGGCAACTGCCATTTCCTGAAGCTCGTCAACGTTAACGTGAGAAGCGTCCTCTATATTAATAACACAGAAGGTAGCGGGAGCGTTACGTATCTGAATTCGCAAATCGTTTGCCGCTCTTTCGGTAAGAGTTCCTTCGATATCAACGATAAGACCTGTGCGGATGCTGCTGTCGTTCGAGCGGATCTTGGCAAGAAGCTTTGCATTCTTCGAAACAGCGGTTGCGTCCTTAAGTCCCGTGGCCTTAACAGCTTTGATCAAAGCCACCACATCTTCGTCACTTTCTACGTCAAAGGTGGTAAGAACCTGTTTTTCAAGGCACTTGGTTATAAGCGCACCGATATCGGGAACGTCCTTTACGTTGACCATGATGCTTCCGGGTGTCTTTTCGCCCGAGATGGCCTCGATAGCCTTTGCGCCGTCAACCTTTTGAACGTTTGCCGTCTGGTTGATAAGGTTAAGCTCTTCGTGAGCGTTGTTGATAAGGTCAAGCTTCTTGACAGCCTGCTTGGGAGCGCTTGTCTGAACCGTAACCTTGATACCCTTGACCGCAACCTTACCGTAATTCATGGTAAGTCCGATCATACCCTTGGTGTAAAGGCCTGTGGATTTACCGATAACGGTTTCGTTTGCGAATACAACGACCTTGCCGCCGAGCTTGTATTCAACGGTTTTTTCAAACGCGGTAACCTGCACCTTATTGAACGCATTCTTCATGGAAGAAACGTCTCCGCTTGCGGTGATTGCAACGTTCCAAGCGTCGGAAGTGTCTCTTTCGGCAAGCTCGATGCCGTTTGTAGCGGTGGTGTTTTCACGCACGCACATATGATAGTACGGATAATGCTTTGCGTTCTTGTTCTGGATACGGTAAACAAGACCGAACCAACGGCCCGAGTCTGTGGTGTCGAGCATCTTGACGTCGGCAGAGATGGAATAATCACCGAAGTCGCCCAACCATTCGGGAAGGATAACTCTTGCATAGCCGTCCGAAAGGCTGCCGAATACAAGGTTGCTGTCCTCAAGGGCTGCACTTTGGGGCAAAATATATCCGTTGCTTCTGAGCTCGTTTACAGAGCTGTATTTCGAAAAATCGTCTTCAAAAAGAACGTATTCGGTTTCATTTTTCTCTTTTGCAACAACGTATACGTTGGTTGTTTTGGTGCGGCTCGAAGCGATAAGCTTGGTCACGCCCTTTTTGTCGGGAGTGATCTCGGTGATCAAGGTACCGTCTTCCTTGGTCCACTTGATCTCGCTGACGGCATCACTGTCACCGTCAAAAACAACAGCGTAATCGGAAAGAGTGATCTTTTCGCCTACGTTAGCGGTAATAACCGGGTTGGTGCTTGTGATCTTTTTGCTTGCGGCGGCGCTGACCGTGCCGAAGGAAGCAAACAGCGTTGCGATAAGCAACAAAGCAAGAAAAATACTTACTGTTCTTTTCATGATTTTCACCTTTCAGTTTTGTTTTTGCACCGTTTTATATTCATCGTAAAAACGGTAATATTTGCATTTTTTGTTGCCCTGCATCATAAAATCGACCATTTCGTCCTCGTCGAGCAGAGCGTCGCATATCAAATCACCCGTTTCTTCATCGATACGGGCAAATTCGCAGGTTTCACAGAGTGCATCAAAACTCATAATCGACACACGCGCGGCTTTCGCGCACTTCCTTAATAAAATCAACGACCTTCAGATGAAGCGGATGCACCGCATATTCCTTGAGCTCGTCAAATCCGTTGAATTCGGTAACGAGCAAAAGGTCGTAATTGCTTTTATCGGCAGATTCGGAATTGATAAACACCTGCGACGAGAGAAGCGTGGGAACCTTTCCCATAAGACCGTTCAACATATCCGCCGCGATCTCGAGATTTTCCTTTTTGCTTCTTCCGCACGCGGTTTCGAAAAATTTAAACATTACTATATGCTTTACCATTATTCAAATTTTCCTTTCAAAGTACTGTCGATATCCGCATTGCCGCCCTTTACGACCGCATACCAGATATATCCGCCCTCTGCGGTAAATACCGCGGTTTTGAGCGGTTCGGTATCCATCGAAGGATAAGCCTTGGAATTTTCGATCTTTTTGTTAATACGTGCCTTAAGGAAGGAAATGAACAACTCGGCATCTGCGCCCTCCTTCATCTTGAAAATGCCGAATTCACAGGGCTTAACAGGCTTGGTCTCGTCAATATAGACCTCGTACGCCTCGACACTGCCGAAATCGGGCATTTTTACAGCGTCACCGTAATAGGAGCGGATAAGGTCTTCATCAAGATATCCGCCAAGCTCCTGCGAGGTGGAGGTAAAGCGTCTTCCGCCCGAAAGAGAATATTTCGAAACGATGGCATCTGCCTCTGCCCTAATATCAAGCTCAACCGCTTTTGCGGGTTCGGAGCTGTCCGCCGCAACGCTTTCGCCGTCGGACACGGTCGATTCGCCTCCGCAAGCACAAAGCGAAAATGTGAGCAGGATCGTCAATAATACTAAAACCGTTTTTTTCATCAAGTATTTCCTCTCAATTTAGTTTGCTATTATATTATTATTTATGATACCTTATTTTGAGCTGTATGTCAATAATTTGTGTCAATAAGACGGATAAATTTTACAAGTTATAATATTTCCTTAACAACCTTGCGTTATAAACGTAAAAAGCTCTTTATTTTTTCATCGGAATATGATATAATGATATTAATTACACAAATGAGGAGAAAACCATGGTCTTTTCATCCTTGATATTTATTTTTGCATATCTTGCCGTAACGCTTGCGGTTTATTACGTTACCCCGCTTAAATGGCGCAATTTGGTGCTGTTTGTCGTTTCGCTTGCGTTTTACGGTTGGGGCGAGCCGAAATATATCGCATTGATGATAATTTCGATACTCATCGCTTACTTTTTCGGCTTCTTTATCGAAAAACACCGCGAATCGAACAAAAAACGCGCAAAAATCTATCTTGCGATATCCCTGATAGGCAATTTATCCTTTCTTTTGTTTTTCAAATATTATAATTTCTTTGCCGAAAACATCGGCTTTGCAACGATAGAGGGCTTGACTCTCCCTGTCGGTATCTCCTTTTACACCTTCCAGATAATGTCATACTCCATCGACCTTTACCGCGGTGAGGTTCCGTTGGCAAGAAGAATAATCCCCTTCGGCACCTACGTTACCCTCTTCCCTCAGCTTATTGCAGGCCCCATTGTCCGCTACAAGGACGTTTGCGACCAAATGGAGGGCAGAAAGGAAACCGTTTCCAAATTCGCATCCGGCGTCAACCGATTTGTGACCGGTCTTGCGAAAAAGCTTATTCTCGGTGACTCTGCCGCCGCGATTGCCGAGCTTTTGGAGCGCAACGGAGAATTCGAAACGACCGTCGTCGGCACCTGGATTATAATGATCTGCTATACCTTCCACATCTATTTCGACTTTTCGGGATATTCGGATATGGCAATAGGTCTTGGCAGAATGTTCGGCTTTGAATTCGTAGAAAATTTCAATTATCCCTATATCGCAAAAAGCATCACCGATTTCTGGAGAAGATGGCATATCACGCTGTCGACCTGGTTCCGTGAATATATCTACATCCCTCTCGGCGGCAACCGAGTCAGCAAGCCGCGCGCCTTTTTCAATCTTGCCGCAGTATGGTTTTTAACCGGCTTTTGGCACGGCGCCGATTGGAATTATATACTTTGGGGTGTTTATTTCTGGGTATTTCTCGTTATCGAAAAGGCGTTTCTCGGAAGACTTCTTAAAAAAATACCCGTGCTCGGACATATCTACACGCTTATTATCGTCGGCTTCGGCTGGATAATCTTCTTCCATTCCGACCTTTCGGCTATTGCCGATACGGCAAAGCAATTGATCGGCATTAATACGGATTTTGCGAGCGCAAATATCGGCAACACTCTTTTAAGACTGCTGCCGTTCATTGCGGTTTGCGCGCTTGCCTGCACGCCTATCCCAAAACGGATATTCGAAAAATTGCAGGAAAGGCTTTCACCCGTATTGGCTATAAAGCCTATCGCCATCGCTCTCCTTTTTGCCGTATGTATTGCATATATGGTCGACAACAGCTTTTCGCCGTTCCTTTATTACATCTTTTAAGGAGGTAGAAAATAATGAAAAAATACAGCGAATTAACAACGGTCATTCTTTTCTGCCTTATCGTTTTCTCGTTTGCGATAGCGTTTTTCGTAACGCCCGACGCCGAATATTCCGAGGAGGAAAAGCGTCCGCTCGAGCAGGCGCCGGAGCTTAATACCGAAAATTTCTTTTCGGGTGAATTCGCAAAGGATATCAACGTATATTTTTCGGACCAATTCCCTATTCGCAATCTTTTTGTAAAAATCAAAAGCGCAGCGGAGCTTGGCTTGGGTAAGACCGAAAACAACGGCGTGCTTTACAGCTACGATCAGCTTGCGGTAAAGGATTTCCCGGCATACAACGTTTACAGCGAGGATATGACCGAGAAAAAAGACACCGACCACATTTATTTCGATTCGGTCGAACTTCAGCTTCAATCGGTGAACGCGCTTGCCGACAAGCTTGAAATTCCGCTCGTGACGGTTTTACCGCCGAGAACCATTGATATTGCGGACTCTAAATTCAACTATACCCGTCCCGACGGTGACAGACTGTATGATCTGATGAACGAAACGCTGAACGAAAACACGGGATATATCGACGTGCTTTCGCTTCTCCGCCCTAAATACGAGCAGGGCGAATACGTTTATTACCGTACCGACCACCATTGGACAACGCTCGGTGCTTATTACGTTTACTGTGAAATAATGGAATCGCTCGGATGCGGCGATTCGATAATCCCCAAAGAGGAATTCGATATCGAAGCGGTAAATGATTTTATCGGCTCAACTGCCTCGAAGGGCTGCTTCCCGTTTTATAAAAAGGACGTTATCGAAATGTGGCATCTCGACGACGACGATGAATACGAGGTCGTCGCAGACGGTGAGGATATGGGCGGCTTCTACGTAAGAAGCTATATCGACACTATCGATAAATACTCTCTGTTTATGGGCGGAGTTCACAACACGGTAAGCGTTACCAAAAAGGGCGAGGACCGCAAAACGCTGCTTATCGCGCGCGATTCCTTCTCCGACTGTCTTGTTCCCTTTTTGGCAAGAGAGTTTAATATCGTTACAGTCAACCTTGATATAAATCAGGATATCCGCTTTGCCGCTTCCTATTATGAAGCCGACGCGGTGCTTATAGTTTACAACGCAGAAAACCTTATTAAAACCGCAAATCTCGCAAACGTAAAATTCAGCGTAGCTTATTAATATAAACGGAGGACAAAAATGAAACGTATTTTATCTCTCATTACGGTATTGCTCCTTTTATGCACACTAATTCTCGCCGCTTGCGATAACGGCACCTCTGACGTTCAAAGCACTCCCGAATCACAAGAAGAATCCTCGTCTGCGCCCGAAAGCACCGAGGAATCCAAAGAGCTCAGCAAGGAGGAATCCAAGCAAGAATCCAAGGAAGAATCCAAGGAGGAATCCAAGGAAGAATCCAAGGAGGAAAGCTCCGAAGAGGTGGTAAAGGAGGTTACAAAGCTCCCCACCAAATACGAAGAGGGCGGTATTTCGCTTGAAGCCGCAAGCTTTTCCGAAAAGCCCTATTTTGCCTTGGTCGGCAGATGCAGTGAGGGCGCGATCGTTAAAGGCGAAGCAAACGGCGAAACCGTGACGAGCAAATCCTATCACGGATGGTATTCGTTGCGTCTTAAATGCACCGGCAAAAACGTTGACGTTAAAATAAGCCAAGAGATCGACGGCAATCAGGTCGGCGAAACGCTCGAATACAGAATCAAGCCCACCACACCCGGCAGCGAAATGTGGCCTACCGTCACCGGCGGTGATTTCCAATTTTTCTTCCAAAAAATGCTTCCCGATTTTCAAGGCAAGAACGTCCCCTCCGCAGGCGTCCTTAACAATCTTTCCGCACGTGTAAAGATTCACCTTGAATCGCTTCGCAAGGTAAATCCCGATGCCGAGATCATTTATATGATCGTTCCTTCGTCTATGACCACTTATCCCGAGCTCGTTCCCTCGCAATATGCTCCGGCAACGGGAGAGACCAAGCTTGATAAGACCATGGCGGCGATCGTACGCGGCGGCGGTACCGTTATCGATCTCAAGAGCATTTTCGCAGAGCACAAAAACGACGAGATGCCGCTTTACTACAAGCTCGACAGTCACTGGTCGGATTACGGCGCATACGTCGCTTACAACGCACTTTTCGAGCATATTTCCGAAAAGTTCCCCGAAGCCGCACCCCGTCCCGAAAGCGATTTCAACTGGAACGAGGGCTATTATAACAGCGGCGATATGGCATATTACCTTGCAATGTCGCAAAGCAAGATAAAGGAATATTCCTACTATCGCACCTTCAAGGACAAGGTTCCCGCATCGGTAACTGCGTTTAACCGTTACGATTCCGCGACCTCGCTCACCTACAGTGACGAAATGACCTATGAAAACACCATCGTTACCGGCAATAGCGATCTTCCCAACTGTATCGTTATGCGTGACTCCTATTCGACTCAGATGTACGACATCCTTGCAGAAAGAATGAACCGCACAGTATATCGCGGAATGTGGGGATATTCTTGGGATAATTGGCTTATAACCAGCGAAAAGCCTGATTACGTCATTTATCTTATCGCCGAATGGAATATCGACGCGATACTTTACAACTAAAAAGCTTTTTCATACTGCCTGCGTAAACACGTGGGCAGTATATTTTTTACCAAACTGGCATAAATTAACACGAGGTGTTATTTTTATGAAAATACAATGGAAAAAGCTTATCGTATCAATCGCAATTCCGCTTGGCATCGGTCTTGTTGCAGGCTGGATAACGAGCGATTCGACCGAAATGTTTGAAAGCATAAGCAAGCCGCCGTTATCTCCGCCCGCTTGGCTTTTCCCCGTTGCATGGAGTATTCTTTACCTGCTTATGGGAATCGCCTTTTACCGCGTTT
The DNA here is from genome assembly GCA_017561145.1 of Clostridia bacterium. Classification (GTDB taxonomy): domain Bacteria; phylum Bacillota; class Clostridia; order Oscillospirales; family CAG-382; genus Coliplasma. Next base: position 59,113 of record JAFZDO010000024.1, read on the forward strand.
GGATCGCCGTTACGACCGCAGATAAACGCAAGGAAGCGTTTTTGTTCTACTTCGCGCAACTGATATTCAACTTTTTCTGGCCGATAATATTCTTTAATCTGCAGGAATATCTTTTCGCCTTCGTTTGGTTGGCTATTCTTTGGGTGCTGATTCTTTTAACGCAACGGCGCTTTTCAAAAATCGATTCGTGGGCAGGATATTTGCTTATTCCCTATCTCGCTTGGGTTGCATTTGCGGGATATTTGAATCTCGGCATCTGGTGGCTTAATTAAAAAAACAAACCGTTCGGATTTTCAGGTCCGAACGGTTTTATTTACGCTTTTTGCTTTATTTCTTCTTGCGGATGATTACCGCACCGGTTATCACAGCCGTCAAAACTATCACACCGGCGATCACCCAGAACCAAACCCCGTTTTCATTTACATCGTCGTTACCTTCAGAAGAATCATCCGATACGCCGGATTCGCTTTCGGGAGCGGATATAGGCTCGGAGTTGTCTTCAACCGAAACGTCATTTTCCGAAACGGTTTCGGATTCGGTACTTTCGGAAACGGTTTCCGATTCAACGGGTTGGCTTGATTCCTCAGGCTCACTCGATTCCTCGGGAACGCTCGATTCCTCGGGCTCGCTCGACTCCTCGGGCGGAGCTTCCTTGTTTTGTTTTACGGGAATCATAAAGCAGGCATCGGGAATTTTTTTGCCTGTCGAGAAGTTATATCCCGTGTAAACGATATAGTCGGAATAAATCTCAACGGTATAGCCCTCACTGCCGTATTCGGGGGTAACGTTCTTTCTGCCGTCATAACTGCGCTGCATCGCGACACCCGTTCCGTAAGCACAGGGCTGGCTGTTTGAGCCGATATGAACGGTATGTGCAAATTCGCCGTTCACGTTCGAATAGTTTGCATTATCATAGAACGAAACGTGGGTGTGACCCGACATAACGATTGCGTGCTTGTATTGCTCGAGAAGCTTCTTCAGACGCATATTTTGAGGATAAGTGATCTTGAAATCGATACAAGCATTGTAGGTTCCGTTGACAATATCGCCCGCACCAAACTTTTTGCCGTCCTTGAGGAAGGGAGAATGGCAGGCAATAAACAAATTAGCTTCCTCACCGTACTGCGAAAGCACGCCTTCAAACCAATCCATTTGCGCCTTCGAGAAATTATCGTATTTCGCGCTGTCGCCGGGCGCCTTCAGCTCCTGCGATAAAAAGATGAACACATTGTCCTTTGCACCCTTTTCACCCTCGAAAACAACGTAGAAATAAGGCGAATTTTCGTAAGGATGAACCTGATTGCTTCCCTTTAAATAAGCGCCGTGAAGACCGACGTCGGCAGGGGTATTGCCGTGGTTGCCGGTTGATTCATAAACGTTTTTCAAATCGAATTTAGAGCTATTTATAATTTCAACGTGCTTTGCATACTGTGCCTCGAGATCGGGGCTTTCACCGCGGTCACCGACAACGTCGCCCGTGATAACAACGATGTCCATATCCTTTTCAGCCATAAAGTCCATCGTGGCCTTGAGCTTTGCATAAGCGCCGCGGTTGTGCTGTTCGTAATTCATGTGAGTATCCGAAAGCGCACCGAACGAAAACAAGAGCTTGCCGAAATCGGGTGTGCGCTTGGATGCGGGAATTTCAGCAGTCGCTATCGCATCCTTAATGTCGGGTGTTTCGTTAAGAAAATAGGTAGTGTGCGAGAAAACGGCAATGCCCTTTGCGCCTTTGGGAATCATCATTCCCGCGCTTATGCTTCCCGTTGCAGCGCCGCCCGTCATTTTAATAGCGGTTGCCTCGTCATAATCGGGCAAAACATTGTTGCCGTCGGTGTAATAAACGATAAAATATCCGTTTTTTGCGCCGTTTGCGCTCGGTGTAACGGTTATATCGCATTGTGCAAAGCCCGCAACATCGGCCCCGTCACCTGTGAATTTGATCTCAACGGTTGCTTTATCTTGATTTGCAGACACAATGCCCACCCCCTGAAATATCCCAAGCACGAAAAACGCCGAAAGCGCTACCGCGCAAAATCTTTTTGCTATACTAAACACGGAAATGCCTCCTTAAGCTATCTTTTTTCTCACGAATTATATCATATTAATAAACAAAAGTAAATAGCGTTTTGCGATAAAAAAGCCCTTCCCGAAAAGGAAGGGCTTTTAGCTTTTTTAATGATGCAGCTCCCGCAAAAAATTCGTAATCGCTATAATTACCGTCACAAATGCCATACAACCTATCGTCCAATAATCGGACCTCTTAAATTTAAAGCTTTGTCGGCAGACCGAATAGCCCGCAAACGCCAGTGCAAACCACACCGCAACGACCGTGATATCTCCATATCTGCATCCGATATGGCTGTATAGGATTTGAGGAAAGATATAAAGCGGAATGAGCAATCTGTATCCAAAAATCGAATCTGAAACGCCTCCTGCGTGTTCGCTTTTCTTTTTATTGCATCGCCAAAAGAACAGCGCTACCGAGAGCAATCCGAGCACAATCCAGAAAAGTGTTATTGCAACCGTGGTTTCAAATTTAAAGATAAAATCAAGAGGATACGTCGTGGTTTCGATAACGCCCTCGATCCGCGCAAGGATATCCATAATATATACCCACGGCAGAGCAAGGTCCTCGAAAAGATCGGGAAGATTCGCAAAATAATATATGATAGCGAACACAAGATTCCAACCGATAATAAACGCCGTACCGTCGAAGATATGGTTAGCCTCGTTGAAAACGAAAACGTTCATTGAATAGTAAAGCCAACCCATAACCATTAAGGCGACAAAGTAAAACGCAAGCCACCCGAGATTGATAAGCGAAATCGCGCCATAGCCGATTATAACGAAAACCTCGGCGAAAAAAGCAAGCGCGGCAGGAATCAGCACCGTAAGAAGTCCCGACAAATAATGAGCAAGCGAAATTTTTCTGCGGCTTAACGGAAGCGAATTAAAAATGTCGATATTGCGCCGATTTTTGAAAGCATAAAAGCTTACCATCGGCATAACCCAGCAAAGACAAATCAACACAGCGACCGCAGTACTGAAATTGGTCTCAAAGCCTTCGATTGCGTTTTGGGGCATTGCATCGACGCGCGTGCTTCCGTAGTAATATTTTTGTATTGTTCCGAGATCGTTTTCGGTATATTTAAAGAACAGATGATTCTGCCAGCTTGAGGTTATGGGGATAAATATCAGCATCGCCAGTATGGCGATGGGAATTACCGTGCGCAGATTTGCTTTTAAAAGTCTTTTAAAATATCCGCCAAAGCTGTTTTTCATCATTTCTTCCCCCTTCCCGATAATACGTCGTGAATAAACGCTTCTTCAAAATCAAGCGGCATTTCGTCGATGACCGCAGGCGAAAGCGTTTCGAGACGCGCGCGTATTTCATCGGCATCGCCCTCGAACACCGCCGTAGCGAAGCGGCCCTTGATGTCAAGCGAAACTATCGGCATTCCGTCAAAAGCTTCCCTTGAAATATCCGAGATAAACGCAAGATTAAACTTACAAAGTCTGGAAACGTGGTCGGCAATATCGCCCTCGCTTTTGATTTGAGTGTTATCGATAAGCACAAATTTGTCGCAAAAATCCTCAAGCTCACGAAGCGAATGACTTGTGATGATAACGGTTGCGTTTTCTTCCTCGACAAGCTTGATTATCGCATCCTTGAACAGCTTGCGCGAAAGCGGATCAAGTCCGTCAAACGTTTCGTCAAGCAGCATATATTTCGGCTTCACCGCAAGCGCGACCGCAATAAAAACCTGTCTGCGCATACCCTTTGAAAAGGTGCGAAGACTCTTCTTTTTGTCGATCTTATATTCGGAAAGAAACGAATCAAATACGGAAATATCAATTTCGGGATAGAAGGTACGGTAAAACTCAAAAAGCTTTTTCGGGGTCGGTGCGCCCGTGTAAAAAGGATCGTCAGGGAGGAAGAATATATCCTTCCTCGTTTCTGCACTCATGGGGCTTTTGCCGTCATAAAGCACCGTGTTTTCGGTTTCGTAAACACCCGAAAGCAAACGCAAAAACGTCGATTTGCCCGCGCCGTTGATTCCGACAACGCCCAAAATCGTGCCATCGGGGACCGAAAGGTTTATATTGTTCAAAACGCACTTTTTGTCAAAAGAATGCGAGAGACCTTTGATTTCAATCATTTGAAAATACCTCCCTGATTATTTCGTTTAGCTCGTCAAGGGTAATGCCCTGCTCCTTAAGCTCGTGCACAGTCTTTACTGCGTTTGCCCTGCGCGTATCGGAAATATTGCCCGAAGCATCGCCCGAATAGGTAACAAACGCGCCTTTTTTGGGCAATGAACAAATCAAGCCCTTCTCTTCAAGAAGAACGTACGCCTTTTGCACCGTATTGGGGTTAACGCCAAGCTCTGCCGCCGCGGTGCGAACGCTCGGCAGCTTGTCGCCGTCGCGCAATACGCCCAAACGGATGTAGTTTTCGTATTTTTCCGCAACTTCAATATAAACGTCGCGCTTTCCAAACAACCCTTTCGGCATTTTCCCACTCCTTTTATCTGTATTATCTGTATCATCTGTTCTATCTGTACTATAACACTTGATTTTGAATTTGTCAATAGTGAATTTAATTATTTTACGCATTGACAAACGTTTGTTCGCACTGTATAATTAAACGTACGTTTTATCGGGGTTTGAATATGACGATTGAAGAAATAAAAATACGGCAATTAACAAATCAATATTTGATACAAAAGGGCGATAAAGAAACTGTAGTGCGCGACCTTTGCGGTGTACAAGCACAGTTTCTTAGCAACGCGATGCATTCGCTTAAAATACGTTGTTATGATTTTGATGAATCAACCGTTAAGGACGGTCTTGTTAAAAACTGGACGGTCAGAAGCACTGTTCACGTTTTTTCGAAAAAGGATCTCCCGCTTTTCATACGCTGTAACAACGGTAACGATTACCGAAGAAACGAATGGAACGGATATACCTTTTGGAATCAACGCGACAAATGGGCGCTCTCGCCCGAGCGTCAAAAATATCTGTCAGAGGTCATTCTTAGGTCCTTGGAAAGCGGCGAAAAAACGCGCGACGAGCTTAAGGATATTTGCCGCGCGAACGGAATGACTCACGCCGAAGAAGGCTGCGTTTTTGATCCTTGGGGCGGCGGAATTTGCGAGCTTTGCAAACGCGGATTTATGAATTACGTCGTTCAGGAGAAAAAGGCATATTGTCTCTCCCCCGAGTTTGTGCCGATGAACGACGAAGAAGCACAGCTTGAAATTGCCCGCCGTTATTTTACGAATATCGCTCCTGCAACGGTACACGACGCTATGTATTTTCTCGGTGCAAAGCAATCGGATGTCAATAAATGGCTTTCGCTTTTGCCCGTTGAAAGCGCAACCGTTGACGGTAAAACATATTTTTTCATTGAAAACGGAAAAAACTACTGCAACGTTATACCGAAATGTATCTTCCTTGCGGGTTTTGACCAATTAATGCTTGGTTATCAGAAAAAGGAAAGTCTTTATCTTCCGCAAGATCATTTGCGCAAGATCTTCAACCTTGCAGGCATAGTCATGCCGGCAATTTTGCTCGACGGCAAGGTCGTCGGAAAATGGAAAAAGAAAAACTCCAAGCTTACTGTTTCGCTTTTCGAGCCAATCGGCGCAAAAAACAAAAAAGCGATTGCCGCCGAGGCGGAAAAGCTTTGGAGCGATTTGAAAAAGTTTGAAATTGAGGAATAAAAATGCTTACGGTATCGTTCTCGAATGCGACGGAAATATCCGACGAGTTGTTGAAATTCGCAGTTATCTGTTCAAAATACGAAAACAAATGGATATTCTGCAAACATAAGCTGCGAGCCACCTGGGAAATACCCGGCGGTCATCGCGAAATTGATGAAACGATTGAAGAAACCGCAAGGCGCGAATTGATCGAAGAAACGGGTGCAAAAGAGTTCAATATTACTCCGCTTACCGTTTATTGTGTCGAGAAAGACTGCGAAAAGACATACGGAATGCTTTTCTTTGCAAAAGTAACCGAGCTTGGCGATATACCTGTCGATAGCGAAATTAAAGAGATCGCTTTGTTCGATACTATTCCCGACGAGCTGACCTATCCAAAAATACAGCCGTATTTGTATGAGTTTGTAAAAGGAGACGAAATATGAAATTTCAAAAGGCGATTGATTTTCTTCTTCAAAACGCCAATCCCTCAATCAAACTTCGTGTAAAAAAAGAAATCCTCGGCAGTATTACACCCGAGGAAGAAGCGGAACTACAAGCGCTGATACTAAACGAAAAGATAATTCGTTTTATGGCAGAAAAACAACAAGAGAACGGTTGGATCGGACTTGGTTTTCATGGCTCTAATAAAAATGCTGGACAATATGACAACCAAGAAACTGCTACAAAATATATGGGAGAAAAGGCTCTTAAAGGAACAATAATTCTTAATAGAGCGATGGATGCTTATACAACTACCAAGTTGACGGACTTGTGCTATGAAACGAAAGGACAATATTATAGCGAATTCGAAATACCTGCTTTCGGACAGAATATGATACGCTGCGCTTGCGTTTCGAGAGCAGGATATGATGATGTTATAGATATAGTACCGCAAATTAATGTTGCGCTTGAATCTTTTCGTAGAGTAACAGAGGTGGATTCGATACTTGATGTATCTCGCCCGTCAAAGAAGTTCCGACTATTTAATAACGGGGAAAGATGGCCTTGCAGATATCATCTTGAAATACTCGCTTTTACGACTTCATGGAAGAATGAAAGTAATATAAGGATGTTAGCCGAAGCCTTTCATAGATTGATGCGAACCGACAGACCTGAAAGTATGAACATCCCTGTGGCGTGTTGGATTGGTCATGCAGTTGGCCCGCTGTGGTATTTCCCCGAGGGATATTCCATTTCCACGGGTGCAACTAACCAATATAGCACTGACGGAATTCGCAGAGTGAATTTGGAAAAAGTTGAATGGTTGTGCCGTTGCGGTCTGTACCCGTACTTAAAAGAACTTCAATTGGAAGTTGATTACATTTTAGAACACATTGATGAAAACGGAATCTGTAATGTTCCATTTTATGAAAATGAGTTTCGCGGTTGGGGTCCTTATGCCGGATTACAACTCGAAACCGATTGGAAATCGAAAATACGCAAACAATGCGACATTACGTTTAGAGCGTTACTCATTCTGTATTATTCCAGATTATTAAACGGAGAATGATATGAATTCTAATTTTCAAAAACATATAGATTTTCTTCTTGATAACGCTTGCATCAGCATCAAGTTCCTCGTTCATCGAGATTTTTTACACACACCCTTGAGCGAGCCGTTTATGCGGAAGATGCGTGCCGAAATATTAGAGCAAGAAAACATTAAAAAGCATCTTGCTCGTCAACACCCCGACGGGTGGTTTGGTGACGAGCTTCACGGTGGTGAATACGGAATGGAGCGTTCCATCGGTACGCTTTTGAATGCGGGTATTGAAAAAGAACATCCCGCGATCCAAAAAGGAATCCACGCGCTCATCTCCCCCGAAATTGCATATCAACACAAAAACTGGTTTCACGGCGGAGACGGCTTGGATGCCGAAGGCAGAGGCGGCAATAACGCGATCGTTGCTGCGATTCTTTCTTGGGTTGGGTATGACGAGACCTATCCCGTTTTAGCGGAACAGATCGCACTTTCTTGGGAGCACATTGATGCGGTACTCCAATACAGCTCCGTTGATGATTTTACCAAGAAAGGCAAGAACGAAAGATACTATAAACCCAATGCTCGTTTTCCCGGTGCGAATCATATCGGGCTTCTCAACGCCACACAAAGCTGGCGAAGTGAAGAGAGAATGGAGATCGCCAAAGCTTCGATGAAGCGCGCCTATGAGCTGATGAAGGATTTTGATGAGTTCATTACCTTCAAAAAGCCGAAGGAGTTCGGCGGAAGCTTCGTCGGTCCGTTTAATTATAATTGGCAGGCTTTGAAGCCCATTGACGAAAAACAACTATACGAGATTATTAACGATCTCTACAACTTCAAGTTTGCATTCTGGCTTGGTGCTGTGACAGGTGTTCCGGATTGGGTTCGTCAATCGGATGAAACATATTTTGTCTTGGCAGACTTCCTTGAAAAAGAGGATAATGTCGATGCTATCCCCGATAGAGTGTTCAGCGCATTTCGCAGAGTGTCGGGCAAAGAACCCAATTATAGAAAACGCTCTGCTGCAAAATGTGATTTGACTTATGCTTTATTAAGAGCAATTTGGAACGTGATTGAGTGAGGAAGGTAGTTTTTACGATGACAAGATACGAAATAAACGAAACCGACAAAAGACTTATAGAAATCGGTTTAGAGGTTTTAAAACAAAACTTCGATGACGGGATTTACAACCACACGGTCGGTTGCGCTTTGCTTTGTAAGAACGGCAATATTTATAAGGGCGTGAACTGTGACGGTATTCACGGATCTTGTGCCGAATATATCACAATGGGTATTGCAATCTCCGCAGGTGAGCGCGAATTTGATACCATTGTTGCCGTTCACGACAAGCATCTTAATTACGTTATTCCGCCTTGCGGCAACTGCAGACAGATGCTGTTTGAATATTGCCCCGACATAAAGGTTATCGTCAACGACGAAAACGGCAAGCTGATTAAAATCAGCGCAAGAGATTTATTGCCGTTTGCGTGGGAACCCGTTGTGTGCGAATGATCAAATTTAAAAAAGCAAGGAATTCAATCCTTGCTTTTTGTTTTCTCTTAATCGGGTCTTCCCGTTAAATGTCCTTCGTCCGAAAGGTTGGGATAACCAAGCTGACGAAGCACCTCGTATGCGACCACGGCAACGGCGTTTGAAAGGTTTAACGAGCGCACAAAGCCGAGCATCGGGATTCGGATACAGCGGTCGTAATTTTTATCCAACAACGGCTCGGGCAGACCGTGGGATTCCTTGCCGAAAACGAGATAGATATCCTTATCGTTGGGATATTCAACCTCGGAATGGCATTTTTGCCCCTTTGTCGAGCAGAAATAAAATTCGCCCGATTCGTTTTTCGAAATAAATTCGTCCCAATTTTTATAGGTAGTAACGGTTAAATACTGCCAATAATCAAGCCCTGCGCGGCGAATGGTGCGTTCGCTTAACTCGAATCCAAGCGGCTCGATAAGATGCAGATGACATCCCGTTACGGCGCAGGTGCGCGATATGTTTCCTGTGTTTTGGGGTATTTCGGGCTCGTAAAGAACTATATGTACCATAATTTTATCACCAAAAGACCTGATAGTTTGTTTTTGACATTGTACCATTTAACAAACGCTTTTTCAACCCCCTTGATTAATTAAAAAAAGTGTTATATAATAAAGCAAGTAATAATTTATGAGGTTTTGTTATGGCACTCGGAATTATTAAAAAGGACAAGTCCCTCGCGCCGTTTGAAAAGGACCTTTTGGCGCGCTATGATTCATACCTCACAAAAAGGGCGGAGCTTGTCAAAAATGGCAACGATCTGACCGATTTTGCAAACGGTTATGAATATTTCGGCATCCATCCGACCGAAAACGGATGGGTATACCGAGAATGGGCGCCCGGCGCTGACGAGATGTATTTCACCGGTGATTTTGCAAATTGGGATTGCAAGGCATACCCGATGACGCGCATTGAAAACGGCGTTTTCGAAATATATCTCGACGGCAAGGAAACGCTAACGGTCGGGCAGAAGGTGCAGTGCATCGTTATAAGGGGCGATGAATTTATGCGCCGCATACCCGCCTATGCGACGCGCGTTGTTCAAGACCCCGTTACCTTTAATTTCTGTGCCGAGGTCGACGATATTCTTTTCGACGGCTTTGAATGGACGGATAAGGATTTCAAGCCGCAAAAAACGCCCTTTATTTACGAATGCCATATCGGCATGGCGCAGGAGGAGGGCAAGGTCGGCACGTTTGACGAATTTACCGCCAACATTCTTCCGCGCATAAAAAAATCGGGATATAACACCATTCAGATAATGGCGATAATGGAGCACCCATATTACGGCTCGTTCGGTTATCAGGTTTCGAACTTTTATGCCGTAAGCTCGCGCTTTGGACACGCAAGCGGACTTAAACGGCTTATCAACACCGCGCATAATATGGGCATTGCCGTGCTTTTGGACGTCGTTCATTCCCACGCCGTTAAAAACGGCGGTGACGGACTTAATTACTTCGACGGAACGCATTACCAATATTTCCACGAGGGCGAACGCGGATATCACAAGGCGTGGGATACCAAGCTTTTTAACTATAACAAAAACGAGGTCATTCATTTTCTGCTTTCAAACCTTAAATATTGGATGGAGATCTTCCATTTCGACGGCTTCCGATTTGACGGCGTGACCTCGATGCTTTATCACGATCACGGCTTGGGCAGCGCATTCACGAATTACGGTATGTATTTTTCGATGAACACCGATACCGAGGCGGTGACCTATCTTCAGCTTGCAAACGAGCTTATACATTCACTTAACAAAAACGCGATAACCGTTGCCGAGGATATGTCGGGTATGCCGGGTATGTGCATTCCGATAAAGGACGGCGGAATCGGGTTCGATTACCGTCTTTCAATGGGTGTTCCCGATCTTTGGATAAAGCTTATCAAGGAATACCGCGATCAGGATTGGGATATGTTTATGCTTTGGCACGAGCTTACCTCGCGCCGAATCGGCGAGAAGGCTATCGGCTATTGCGAATCGCACGACCAAGCGTTGGTCGGTGACAAAACGATAATGTTCCGCCTTTGCGATGCCGATATGTATTGGTTTATGAATATCTACAGCAAAAGCGATATTATCGACCGCGGCATTGCGCTTCACAAAATGATACGTCTTATCACCGCGACGACAGTCGGCGAGGGATATTTGAACTTTATGGGCAACGAATTCGGGCATCCTGAATGGATCGATTTCCCACGTGAGGGCAACGGCTGGAGCTATCATTACTGCCGCAGACAGTGGAGCCTTGCCGATGACGGTATGCTTAAATATCAATACCTTGACAGGTTTGACAAGGCAATGCTTAAGCTTTTGAAAAGCGGCAGACTTATGACCAAGGCACCCAAAAACCAATGGATAGGTCAGGACGACAAGGTGTTGATCTATACCGAAAAGGACTACGTTTTCGCCTTTAACTTCCACCCCGAAAGGTCCTTTACCGATTATTTCGTTCCCGTTGAGGAGGAAGGTATTTACAAGGTAACGCTTACGACCGACGATATCGCCTTCGGCGGATTTAACAGAGTCGATACCGAATATGAATATGTCGCCGAAAAGCAAAGCGACGGCAGAATAGGCTTTATGTGTTATCTCCCCAACCGCTGTGCAACTGTTTTAAAGAAAATAAAGAAAAACGCTTGAAATACGAAAAAATTATGATAAAATAGCGTATATTACTGTTATTTGGAGTTTTTTGATGAAAGAAATTAAAAATATCGAAGATTTTAACGGCAGAATAAACCGAATACTTATTACCGAGGAAGAAATCGCGCAGGCTATTAAAAACACCGGCAAGATGATCGATGAATCCTATGACGGAAGACCGATACTCCTCGTTAGTATTCTTAAGGGCGCTTTCGTGTTTATGGCAGACCTTTTGCGTGCCGTGACCGTTCCCTGCGAGATCGGTTTTATGTGTGCAAAGAGCTATTATCAGGGCACGGTTTCCTCGGGCGTTGTTAAGATCACAATGGACCTCGATCAGGATATCAGCAATTACCACGTTATTATCGTCGAGGATATTATCGACACGGGCAGAACCTTGAAGGACGTTTACGAGCTTTTGCTTACCCGCAACCCCTTGTCGCTAAAGGTCATCACCCTTCTCGATAAGCCGTCCAGACGTCTTGTCGACTTCAAGGCAGATCTTGCGCTGTTCACCATTCCCGACCATTTCGTTATCGGCTACGGACTCGATTGCGGCGAATTTTACCGCAACCTCCCCTATATCGCCGAATATTCCGAGGAATAAAAAGCATTTTAAAAGGAGAAGCAATTTTGCTTCTCCTTTTTGTGTATTATTCGTAATCCTTTGGATCAAATGGGAAATAGAAGTAATTATTCACCTCACATTTATCACCATCGGTATAATTGACAATGAATTCTACTTGAACACTAATTGCGTAAGTTTGCTTGTCTTTATAGTAAGTAACTTTCGGAGGGGTGTATATTTTTAAGTCCGTAACGCTCTTGAAAAAATCGTACGATTTTGCTTCGTAAAACTCGTTAATTTTACTTTCAACACCCTTAAGATAATCGTCCTTAGTATAATGAGGGACGCTCTCGCTTAAGCTTCCGCAATCATCACCGAAAAATTCCATATTGCCGTATTTGTCCATTTCGACCATATACGAATTGATTGATACTCCGTATTTATACCGTCGAAAGTGAATTGAGTATTTTGATGAATAATTTTTGCATTCAACAACATAGTCAGAGAGATCACAGTTAGGATGAGAGTAGGAATTCTCACGTATGAATTTTTTTGCTCTTTCAATCGCTTCATCTTCTGAAATTTGAACGGTCAAAGGTTTCTCGCGAAAGTACATACAGTGCGGTTGTTTTTCGCCTTTATCATTTGTAATGAAGGCAAACACACCGGCCGTATCAGAAGAGTAATAATCCCATCTGTATTCATTGGTTATGTGTGTTTGTTCATACCGTGCATTTTGATAATTCTTACCAAAGCACTCACCGCTTATAGGCTTCCCGACAAGCGCAGGGTCACGATAAATTTTCTTATCATCGTCAACTTCTTGCATTTCCGAAAAAGCTTCAACATCTTCTCTGGACGTGCCTGAATAGCTGTACCAATTTATATTACGTCCTACGTGCATTTCGGGGATATCTTCAAATATTAGTTCGCAGGAAGAATTCGAGATCATCAGTATAAAGGCAATTGTTACTATAAAAACAAATCGTTTCATTATTTGTTCCTCCTAATCGGTAATTCGTACATCAATTCTGTTGCCCTCCAGCTTAGCTCTTCCCGCAGCTTCAATATCATATCCCTCCCCATTCCAGAATGTTGATCGAGCCAAGATGAAAGCCTCTTCTATAGTTCTGTTATTATCACCGATGGGTTCAATAAGTGTGTCCTCTGTTTGCAAATGATCATCATTCCATCTATATGAAGCATCCGTTCGTAAACAACTTAAGAATACATATTCAAACTTATGCGCTTGTTCTGTATTGACAGCCGTATCATAACCCATAACCGCACCGGCCCCCTTGTTCGCTATTGCTTCTAACATACTCGTGTAATCAGTGGTTGGATCGTCAACGCCACTACTGCATGACGATATTATAACAAGCTTACAGTAATTAAAAAATCCGTTATGCAGTTGGTTTATTTGACTAACTGTTAATGTTTGGTTTGGATCGCTACTGCTCATAGATATACCACTGGCTGTGCCGTGCGACAGGAGACAAAATACTTGTGATTTTTGCATATATTCCAAAAACTTTTTGGTTAGTGCATCGCTTCCTTCATAAGAATGCCAAAAAGAATCCAAATAATTTAACGAAAAATCTTTTTCTATCAAATCTTCGTAGGACATTCTGCGAGAAATAAGCATATTTTTTAATTCCCAATGATTATTGTAGCCAGCTTGATTATCGTGTGGTATCCAAATATAACGGCCACCCTTAAGTCCTATACCAGATGGCTGGTCGGGCAAACAAGCGGGAGCTCCTGTGCATTTGACCTCTACGTGAATAAATGTACTAGCACCGCTAGGCGTAGTTGCTAAAATAGTTATCGTTCCGGTGTCGTGTGCAAAAAGGGGGTCGTGATTGGGTGGCAAAGTGACTTTTAACACTTTGTCTTCAGTGTTACTTCCATTGGTATACTTGTTTGTAATTTCAAAAGTGCTGTTGAGCATGCCCATTCTATCATATATACTATAGGTTATGTCACCCGCACCATCATAAAGTTTTCGACCGTCCCTTTCAACATATGCATTTAAATCGCAAATTCTGGTGCCGTCATTGTCTAAAACATAACCCCCGGCCGGTTCTCCCGTATGTATTTTTTCCGGTGTTACCGTAATCGCAATACGTTTGAAAATATTTGGATTCGATCCATAGGCAATATGTACAGTTGCGAATCCGGGTTTTAAAGCATTTAAATGCCCCGACAAAAAGCTTGATAGTTCAAGGGAACCATCCGGTGATGTTAATGAGTATGTAAGTTCCCCGGTTGATGGATTAATAAAATTGAAGGATAATAATGCGCCGTTGTTGTAGTGAATTACGCCATCAATTATCATATAGGCAGTAATCAACATAGAATCGCCAGCTTGTAGTGTAGTGGAGGGTACTGCAACGTATAAAGTTTCCTTGGTAATATACTCAATTTCCAATATCGGCATGCCGGTATTGTTGTGGGAGGCCGCATATTCAGTACTCAAAAAGTCGCGGCACTTGTTTGCATCGGTTTCGCTAATGTTTGCAAAAATCAAACCTGTACTTGGAGATATATGCGCCACTGTAGAGTTTGCCCAGTTCTTTACCGTTTGCGTTATGTTAAAAGTCGTTGCACCGGTGCCGCTCGGTATGATAACCGTATCTCGAAGAACGGGCGGCGAAACAAAAGATAACCCGTTCCAATTAACAGTCGATTCATCCCACGTTCCATGGTATTCATAAGCATTTATCTGTTCGGTTCCGCTTCCACCACTGGCAGGGTAAAGCGTTAGCGTTGCACTGTTAATTTGGTATGATTCAAGATTGCCGAAAATACCGGCTTCCAATGTTGGGAACTTAACCAAAAGCTCGCCGATCTTGTATGAACTGTCAACATAACCTATGTTGTTATAACTGTAGTCTGCATAGTTTCTGTTAGGCTTGCCCGAATAAACGACAGCATCCTCGATAGCGGTAGTGCCGGAGAACGATAACGTCGGGTCAACACTTACTGGATATGCAGTATTTTCATCAGCAAGGAAAGCCGCATCGGCGATAACGGTCAATGCGTAAATATCGTTCTCCTTGATCTCAGTTATCACTATATCGCCGCCTGCAAATTTGTTGTTCGCGTCATAGCAAACGACCTGCATCATCTCGGCAACCGATTCCGCAGTATCGGGGTCGAAAAAGCTAACGCTTCCGTTTTCGTTCTTTATCGGAATAAGTCCGTTCGTATAAACGAAAAAGTTAAATTCGTTAACGCCGTTATAGGATTCAAGAATAATATCCTCTTTAAATCCCGAATAAAGTGGGGTATAAAGCACGTCTGCAGTTCCGAACACGTCTGTATACGAAATCGTGTTATTTACAAGCTCGGCAGTCGTGTTTGTAGTTACTGTATCGCTTAATGTCGAAATCGGTACCATCGAAACAGTGTATTCACCCTTCGATGCAGATATTCCGTCGCTGACGTTTGTCGGGAAATTCACTTGCACGTCGTTTTCGGTCATTGTGTAATTGTTTTCAACAAGCGATAACGTTCGGCTTTTATCTTTTATTTCGCCGTTTACGTCGGCATATTTGATCGGCTCGGCGAAAATATACATCGTTTCGGTACTATCTTCGTTAAGGAAAATAACGGTATTATTATCAGGTTCTTTTTCTCTAAGTCGTTGCACGTGCCCCTTTTCCTTTGCCTCGTTAAAATCGATAAGCTCGGGAACGTCCTCGGCTTGAAGCTCAAAATAAATATCTTGCAGATTATCGGACGGAATGATTGTGGTAACGTTTTCATCGTCCAAACCACTGCTTTCAACTGCAAAAACGGTCAACGCCTGCCCGCACATCGAAAATACGGCGCAAAGAATCAGTAAGAACGAAATAAATTTTTTGTGCTTAAAAAACATAAAAGACCTCCTTAAATTGTCCAAAAGACTTTGAGGAGGTCGATATTACAAAAATTATTATATATGTAATTAACGGCGCAACCTCAAAGCCATACAAATAAACGATTCGGTTTCATTCATACAGCCCATCGGGATCACACCTTCTTTCTTATTATTCCGCTTTCATTATAAGCCTTTTATAATGCTTTGTCAAGGGGGGACATTATACGCTTTGCTTTTTCTTCATTCTTGTCCAGTTGATAAAGCTATATGTATCGTTTACAAGGAACATCACGAAGCAGACGATGACCGAAAGATAGGAAATATCCTCGATCGCGGCAAGCGTCCAAAGAATTATAAGCACGATATCGTTAACGGCATAGGCAAGCGCGAAATAGGGGCTTCTGCGCGCAGAAAAGCAGACGGCAACAAAGCTTGTGGTTACCGAAAAGGTGCTGGGCAACAAATTTGCAGTGCCGAATATCTTGAGAATGAAATAGAAAACGACCGTTACAACAACAGAAAGCGAAAGAATGACGGCAATTTCCTTTTTGTTAACGTCGTTAACGGTAACCTCGCTCTTTTTGCCCTTATACGGGTTTCTTAACCAGGAAACAAGTGCATAAGCCGCCATCGGCGCAGACATTCCGACATAGGTTATCATTTCGCCGTAATATTCAAAGGAATAGGAAATGATGCCGTAGATGATGCTGAAGATTATCATCATACCCTGCCCTATCGGGTTGCCCTTTGCACAGAAAATAAGCGCAGTCGTGCCGATAAGCGAAGCTATAAGCGAAAGGATGCCCGATTGCGAAAAAAGGAAAAAGAAGGTAGTTATCAGCGTAACCGAGCAAAGCCATAATATTTTTTCAAAGCTTGTGAAATAATCGAGTTTTTTTAGCATTTTATCTCCAAAAAAGTAACGTTCGACCGAATTATATCATCCTAATGCCGATTTGTAAATAGCATTGACATTTTTTGCGTTTATGGTAAAATAAAAGAAAAAAAGCAGAGGTGCGGATATGAAAGCTTTTGCCATTTCGGGATACAACCGCGAGCGCGGTGCAGACGAGCTTATTATTTACAACGGCAGCGGTAACACGAAAACCAATTCCTACGGATTTGAGGCGTGCGTTGTCGACGGACGCGTTATAAGCTGCGGCAAGAACAACAACGTTATTCCCAACGACGGCTTTGTCGTTTCGGGTCACGGTGCCGCTGCCGATTTTCTTGCAGAGAATATTTGCATCGGTGCAAGAGCCGAGATCGACGAGGCAAACGGTGTTTTTATCGCCGAGATCGATAATACCGCAAAGCAGATCGAAACCGAAAATAACATTTATAAGATCAACAACCGCATCCGCGAGCGCGTTGCCGAAGGCTCGAGCTTTGACAAGCAGACCGCCGAAAAGCTTCTTATGCAGGCGGTCGCCGCAAAGGATGGCGGCGATCTTGAAAAGGCAAACGCTCTTTGCGAGGAGGCATATTATTACACCGCCGCTTCGGTCAAGGGCGAGATCCGCGCAGTTTGGCACAGACCTCACGAAAAGAGCGATGCCGAGGTTGAAGCAACCGTTGCAAAATTAAAGGACGCCGGCTTTAACCTTATCCTTATCGAAACGAATTACGAGGGCTATGCAAACGCGCAAAAGTGCGTGCACGATTATCTTCCCATCCGCCCCCATTACAAGGACGGATTTGACGTTATCGATTCCTTTATCCGCATTTGCAAGCAAAACGGCGTGAAGATACATTGCTGGTTCGAGGATTTCTTCTTCGGTGTCGAGGGCCACGGATGTCCTATGGCAGACGTGCATCCCGAATGGATGGCAAGGCGCAAGGACGGCGGAATTTTACACGATGCTTTTGACAATTTCTATTTCCTTAACCCCGCGCTTGACGAGGTTCAAGAATTCCTTTTGAACAGTGTTAAGGAAATTCTCGATAATTATGATTTCGACGGATTCCAGCTCGACTACATCCGCTACCCCGTTATTCACGGTGTCGACCGCTCGGCAGGCTTTGAAGAGACCACCAAGGCGGAATTCTTGAAGGATACGGGCATCGTGCTTGACGATATTCCCGATACCAATTGCGAGGAATGGAAGAAATTCCTTTACTGGCGCGCGGAAAAGGTTACGAAATACGTTAAATCGGTTCGCGACCTTATCCTTGAATACCGCGCAAACGGACGCGATATCGTGCTTTCGACCGCAGTTTTCGGCGATCCTGTCGAGGCGATAAACCTCAAGTGCCAGAATTGGCAGTATTGGGTAAAGCAGGGCTGGCTTGACGCTATCTATCCGATGGCTTACCTCAACGTAGCCGAGGACGTCGGAAACGAGGTTGCATATATGGTTAAAAACTACGGCGAGGCGTCCAACATTTCGGGTATTTCTCCGATGTATAACAAGCTTCCCGTTATCGAATCGACCAAGCAGGTCGAGGAATGCCGCAAGGCAGGTGCGACGGGCATCGCCTTCTTCTGCGCAAGCAACTGCACTCCCGTTCAGCTCGAAAAGCTTAAGATCGGCGTATTCAGAGATTAATTCACGATCATTGACTTCTAAAAGTCACGCTCTCCAAAAGCTTTTAAAATCAAAAAATCCACCGTTTTCGGTGGATTTTTGTTTTACAGCTGTTCGACAAATCTCAAAAACGCCTGCTTGCCGTTTTCATCACGCTTATAAACGCCTGCGTCGCAAAGCACGTTAAGAAATACCTTGCCGATTTCATATTCGAGAATAGAACGTATATTTTCGCTCGTTATATCCCGATACTTTGCCTTGATTTCATCTACCCACAGAGAATGCGACGCGATTTTTTCGTTTTTCGACACATCCTGTCCGTTTAGGATCGCATTCTCGATAAGCACGATTTCATCCGACAGACGTGCGGGAAGCACGGCAAGTCCCATAACCTCGATAAGACCGATATTTTCCTTTTTTATGTGATGAAGCGAGGGATTCGGGTGGAAGATGCCCAGAGGTCGCTCGTCACTCGTGCGGTTGTTACGCAAAACGAGGTCGCATTCGTAAACGTCGCCTCTCTTGCGCGAAATGGGGGTTATCGTGTTGTGCGGTGTGCTTTCGGTAAAGGCGAAAATGCCTGCGTCTGCATCGGAATAGCTTCTCCACGAGGCAAGAATGTGCGCACAGCATTTTGCAAGCTCTTTTCTGTCGGCAGAGCTTACGCGGATGACCGACATAGGCCATTTTACAATGCCTGCCTTAACTTTTTCAAAGCCGTTGACCGAAAATTCATATTCGATTCCCGATTTTGCCATCGCAAATTCGTAATTACCGCCTTGAAAATGCTCGTGCGAGAGTATCGAGCCGCCGACTATGGGCAGATCGGCATTCGAGCCGACAAAGTAATGAGGGAGATAATCGATAATGTCAAACATCTTATCGAAAACGGTATCATCTATCTTCATCGGAACGTGCGCGGTGTTGAACGCAATACAATGTTCGTCGTAATATCCGTAGGGGGAATATTGAAGCTGCCATTCTTCATTATTGACGGTGATTTCTATCGGACGGAGATTTTGTCTTGCGGGATGATTCGCGGTACCCCAAAAGCCTGCGTTTTCGGCGCAAAGCTGACATTTCGGATATTTTGCGGAGGCGGTGCTGCCTGCCTTTGCAATATCGCGCGGATCCTTTTCGGGCTTCGAGCGGTTTATCGTAATATCAAGTGCGCCGTATTCGCACTCAAACGGCCATTTAAGGTCCTTTGCGATACGTAATGCACGTACGTAATTAAGGTCCTTGCTTATATCGTAATACCAATTCGTGGCTTCGAGCGGGCTTATTGCATATCTTCTTGCGAATTCTGCATTGATCTCGCGCGGCATAGGTGTGAGAATACCCATTATCTCGGTATCGAAAATATCTCTGCACGCAGTAGTGTCCTCGATTATGCCGTTATCGCACGCATATTGAATAATAGGCGCAAGAATGCTTTCTATATCGCTGTATTCCGCCGATTCAACGTCCTGCCAATCGGTAAGTCGCAAGGCGTTCATAAGACGGTTGCGCACGACGAAAACGTCAACCTTTTCGATTATATTTTTGTCGATCGCATAATCAATCAATGCTTGCAAGCTATTGTAAATCATAATTCATTCACCCCACCGATGCATTTTACAACACAAAGCCCCTAAAATCAATAGCGGCATATTGGTTTTTTGCACTTTTTTCGATATTTTTTCATTTATCGGCAAAAAATACGAAAAGATTAACCTTCAGTTAATGTTTGATGCTTAAAATCCTTGTTAATATGGGTTTAATATCCGATTACATCAAGGAGATTTTTATGGCAAGAAACGTTTTGGCACGTCATCCCGTTGTACGCCCCGAACCTAAAAGCATAAAGCATCTTGTTCAGATGGCAGTCGACGAGGTAGGCGATCAGATAAGTCACAAATACCGCGGTAAGGACGGCGTTGTCGAAGTAACCTTTAGAGAATTTCAAAAGGATATATATCATCTCGGTACCGCGCTTGTTGATATGGGACTCGAATCGGGTCACATCGCATGTGCAGGTGAAAACAGCTATAATTGGATCACCGTTTTCGTTACCGCATTGCAAAGCAAGGGCGTTTTCTGCCCTATCGACAAGGATCTTCCCGACGACGACCTTGTAAATATTATTAACCACGGCGACGATGATATAATCTTCTGCGATAAAAAGCGTGAAGAGGCGTTCAAGCGCATCCGCGACAGAATCAGCCGTGTTAAATATTTCATCTGCTTCGACCGCGAAGAGGATGAAAACGAATTTCTTTCATTCGGCAAATTGATCGCGAAGGGCAAAGAGCTTTACGAAGGCGGCGATACGCGTTTTGCGGAAATCGAAAACGAGGACAAGCAAAAGCTTAAAATGCTTATCTACACCTCGGGTACGACCGGTCTTGCAAAGGGCGTTATGCTTTCCGAGCACAATATCCTCTCGCTCGTTCATTGGGGAATTCAGCTTACCACACTCCGCGACGTTGCTCTTTCGGTGCTTCCGTATCACCATTGCTATGAATCGATCACGGGCCTTTTGGTTGCGATACACTTAAAGATAACGCTTTGCATAAACGACAGTCTTAAACGCGTCGTTAAGAATATGGCGCTTTACAAGCCGTCGTATATGTACGTAGTGCCCGCACTTTTAGAGGTAGTTTACCGCAGAATGATCGCAAGCATTGAGGAAAAGGGCAAAACCAAAAAGGTTCAGACCGGCATTAAGCTTTCGCGCTTCCTCCGTGCGATCGGCATTGATAAAAGACGTGAAATTTTTGCAGAGCTGCACGCGGCTTTCGGCGGCAGATTGGTAAAGATCATTTGCGGCGGCGCACCCCTGCGTGCAGAGATAGTTAAATTCTTTGACGATATCGGCATTATCGTTACAAACGGCTACGGCATTACCGAATGCTCGCCGCTTGTTGCGGTCAACTCCGAATTTGATAACGATCCCAAAACCGTCGGCTATCCTATGGGATGTATCGACGTTCGCATTGCCGAGCCCAACGAGGACGGCGAGGGTGAGATCTGCGTTAAGGGCGATATCGTAATGCTCGGCTATTACAAAAACGAGCAGGCAACCAAGGACGTATTTACCGATGACGGTTATTTCTGCACGGGTGACTACGGTAAGCTCACCAAAAAGGGTCAGATAATGATCACCGGCAGAAAGAAGAATATCATCATCCTCGGCAACGGCAAAAACATTTACCCCGAGGAATTGGAAGAATATATCGGCAACATTCCCTACGTTTTGGAAAACATCGTTTATGCCGACAGAAACGAAGACGGCAGAGAGGAAAATCTTGCGGTTCAATGCGTGCTCGACCCCGAATATTTAAAATCGGGCGATATTAACGAGCTTCAGGCAAAATTAAAGCACGACGTGTTTGTCGCTTTGGAAAAGCTTCCCACCTATAAGCAGGTCAACAACGTTATCATCCGCGAAACACCTTTCGTAAAGACCACGACTAACAAGATCCGCCGCGCAAAAGACGGCAGTCCGATGTAAACGTCCGCATTTTCAATAGAGAGCGCGTAAATACGCGCTCTTTTTTGTGCTTGTTTGACACTTGATTTTAACGGCAACTAATGATATAATCGGTTCGAAGATATTTCATTATACCCGTTGAAATCAACGGCAGGAGAAATTTATGAGCTTAAATGAAAAAAGAAGAACGTCAACCGAGACGTTGGTGATCGCCGCAGTTTTGACAGCACTTGTGGTTGTATTGCAGCTGCTTTGCTCCTTTATAAAGACCGGTATATTTTCGATCACTCTTGCGCTTATTCCGATCGTTATCGGTGCATCGAAATGCGGTGCAAAAATCGGCGCTTGGCTTGGATTCGTGTTCGGTCTGGTTGTTTTGCTTACCGGCGATGCCGCGCCGTTTTTGGCGGTCAACGTTGCCGGAACCATTCTTACCGTGCTTTTAAAGGGCGCGTTAAGCGGACTTTGTGCGGGCTTGATATACAAGCTGCTCGAAAAGCATAATAAATATATCGCAGTTATCGTCGCCGCGATAGCTTGTCCCGTTGTAAACACAGGTGTGTTTGTGCTCGGATGCTTTGCTTTCTTTATGGAAACCATCGCTTCCTGGGCAGGCGGCGGAGATGCTTTCACCTATCTCTTTGTCGGAATGATCGGCGTAAACTTCTTTATTGAGATCGCGACCAACATCGTACTCAGCCCTGCGGTAGTAAGACTTCTTAATCTGAAAAAGAAATAAGCCGTAGCTTTATGGGAAAAATAATAGAGAGAAGACATCGTCTTCTCTCTTTTTTTATTTGTGATCTTGAAAGCGGCTTGCAATCGGTTCGCTGTATCGCCACTTTATTTTTTATCGGTCAGAAAATCGATAGCCTCGATATATCCGTCGGTTCCGTGACCCGTAATGGTTTTTACGCAAGCAAGACGGACGTAGCTTATCTGTCGGAAGTCCTCTCGCTCCTCTACCTTTGAAATATGCACCTCAACGGTCGGGATCGCGACTGCCTTGACCGCGTCGAGAATGGCAATGCTCGTATGCGTATATGCACCGGGGTTGATTACTATGCCGTCCGCATTTTTATATGCGCTTTGAATTTTATCCACGAGATCGCCCTCGTGATTTGATTGAAAGATCTCAACGCAGATACCCTTTTCGCGGCAATGGCGCTGTATTTTCTCCACAAGCTCCGAATAGGTCTCGCGGCCGTAATGATCGGGCTCACGTATGCCGAGCATATTCAGATTAGGTCCGTTTATAACGAAAATTTTCATACCGTCAATTCCCTTCTCTTAGCCAATATATATTCAGCCTCCGCCTGCGCAGCTTCCATATCGGGCACGGTCACGTCTGCGCTTGAGCGATAAATACCGATTCTTTCAGCATAAAGCTTTTCAAGCTTTTCCTTCGTGTCGGAAAGCGGTCTGTCACAGGTTGCAATAAGTCTCGAAGGCTCTGCATCGATAAAATAAATTTTTCCGTTGCGCTTAAGATTTCGTATATTTTCCTCTCTTAAGACCGCACCGCCACCTGTTGAAATAACGCATCCGTTCAACGCGGATATATCACGGATGACCTCGGTTTCGATATCGCGGAAATATTTTTCGCCCTTGTTAGCTATCAATTCCCCGATAGTGCAGCGGCAACGCTTTTCGATCTCTTCATCGGTATCGATAAAAGTATATCCGTTAATCCCGATAAGCCTGCCGACCGTGCTCTTTCCGCTTCCCGGCATTCCGGTAAGCACGATATTTTCCTTTGCGTTAAGTATATCCTCATACACCTTGTCGGCAACTTCCTTTGCAATAGCGGTATCAAGAAACCTTTCGACTGCAACCACCGCCTGCATTACGAGCATATAAAGTCCGCCTGCGGCCTTGATGCCCTTTGCCTTGGCATCGAGCACAAGGTTGGTGCACAGAGGGTTGTATATTGCATCGACAACACCGCAAAGGCTGTCAAAGCTTTCGATGTCGATAGGCTTTGCTTCACATTCGGGATACATTCCGACTGGAGTCGTGTTTATAATAACGCTCGCATCGTTATGAAGCGTTACCGCCTCATCATACGTGACGTAATCACCGTTTTTGCTTCTGCTGACGACCAACACCTCGCAAGCACCCATATCTGCGGCAACCGCACAGGCTGTTTTGCTTGTTCCGCCCGTACCGAGAACCAAAACCTTTTTGCCGCGCAGATCTATTCCCAAACGCTCGATCAAAGCCTTCATACCGTAATAATCGGTATTATATCCGAAAAGAACGCCGTTTTTGTTGACGACGGTGTTTACCGCACCGATACGCTTTGCAACGTCGCTTACCGAATCGAGAAAAGGAATAACGGTCTGCTTATACGGAATGGTAACGTTTACGGCATTAAAGTCCCTGCTTTCGAAAAAAGGCTGTATTTCTTCCTCGGAAAGCTCTATAAGCTCGTAATCGTAATCGGCAAGCTCGTTATGTATTTCTTTCGAAAAGCTGTGTGTCAGTTTTTTACCGATACATCCGTATTTCCCCATCACAAACTCCTAAAGAAAGCATCTTTCAAAAAATCGTATCATTAATTATTATAACTCCGAAACGGCTGAAATCAAGCATTAAAATAAATATTTATACTTAATTTCTTTGATTATATTTCGGTATGCGGTGCAAAAGCGCCCGCTACCTTGAGTTTATCGCAAACCTTGCTTAATTCCTTTATCATTCCCTCACCGTTTTCGTTATCGAGAGAGCCGTCTATTTCCACGTAGAAATAATACTGCCAGGAATGCTTCTTCATCGGTCTCGAACGAAGAGCGGTCATGCTGTAACCGTACCGACCGATAATGCCGATCGCATTTGCAAGAGAGCCTGCCTCGTGCTTAACCGAAAACATAAGCACCGTACTTGAAAAAGAAGGTGTTTTTGCCCTTACCTTGGAAAGCACCGCAAAGCGCGTTGTGTTCTCTCCACTCTTGTTTATATTCGCCTCAATGATCTTTAGCCCGTAAATTCTTGCGGTTTCGACGCTTGCTATCGCACCGAGCGATTTATCATTCGCCTCTGCCACGGCTTTCGCGGCAAGTGCGGTGTTATTGGCTTCATCGGTCTCAAAGCCTCGCATTTTTATATATTCGTGGCACTGACCGAGCGCCTGCGGATGACTCGTAACCTTTTTTATATCATCAACGGTTGCATCGGGCAGTCCCAAAAGATTCTGATGTATTTCAAGCTCATAGATTCCGTTAACGTAAAGGCTTCCCGAAAAGATAAGGTCCATCGTTTGCCCAACCTCACCTGCATAGCTGTTTTCGATTGGAAGAACAGCCACGTCGCTTTCGCCGTTGACCACCGAATCGTAAGTCGCCTTGAAATCGCAGCAGGAAATATATCTGCCCTCGGGAAATATCCTGCCTGCGGCTATATGAGCAAACGCGCCCTCGATACCGCTGTATGCGACCTTCAGACCGCTTTGCATTCGGTACTGATAAGCACGCGATACCGACATCATATGCTTCATGTAATCGATATAATATTCCTTTAAAACCTCGTCCTCAACAAGCGCCGATGCCTTTTCGATAACCGCATCCTCACGCTTTTGGTCGAGTATCGGAAGTCCGAATTCCTTTTTGTATTCAAAAACCGATTCGACCGCCCTCATCCGCCTTATAAAAAGCTCTGCCATTTGGGCGTCGACCTCGTTGATTATTTTTCTCGCGTCTTCAAGCTTATCAGACATTGTACGTACCCCCTATTAAAGCTTTTCCGCAATATCCAGAATCAAGCGCTCGGTCTTTTCCCAGCCAAGGCAAGGGTCGGTGATAGATTTTCCGAAAATATGCTCCTCCGACTTGCAAGCACCGTCTTCGAGATAGCTTTCTATCATAAGCCCCTTTACAAGACGCTTGATATCTGAATTCTGGTTGCGCGAGTGAACGATATCCTTTGCGATACGAACCTGCTCGAGATATTTTTTGCCGGAGTTGTTGTGGTTTGTATCAACTATAACCGAAGGGTTGGTGAGGTTGGACTTTTCATAAAGCTCCTCGACGCGCAAAAGATCCTCGTAATGATAATTCGAAACGCTTCTGCCCGTATAATCGATATATCCGCGGAGAATTGCGTGAGCATAAGGGTTGCCCTCGCTCGTAACCTCCCATCCGCGATAGATAAACGTATGGCTCGACTGCGCCGCTACGATAGAATTCATCATAACGCCGAGATCGCCGCCGGTAGGATTCTTCATACCGACGGGAGCGCCGATTCCGCTTGCTACCAATCTGTGCTGCTGATTTTCGACAGATCTTGCGCCGACAGCAACGTAGGAAAGCAGGTCCGAAAGATAACGGTAGTTTTCGGGATAAAGCATTTCGTCCGCGCAGGAGAAATCGTAATCTCTCAATGCGGCAAGATGCAAATCCCGAATTGCCACAATGCCTTTATACATATCGGGCTTTGCATCGGGATCGGGCTGATGCAGCATCCCCTTATAACCCCGACCGGTTGTTCTCGGCTTGTTTGTATATATACGGGGAACGATAATTATTTTATCCTTTACCTGCTCTTCGATCCTTTTAAGTCTCGAAATATATTCAAGCACGGGCTCGCTGTGGTCTGCCGAGCAGGGGCCGATGATGAGAATAAATTTATCCGAGCTTCCGTCGAATACGGCGCGTATCGCTTCGTCGCGCGCGGCCTTGGCGTTTATCATACGCTCGGTTAAAGGATAAGCCTTTTTAACGTCCTGCGGGATGGGCAGTTTTCTGTGGAAATTCATTTGCATTGTTCTTTACCTCGTTTTTCTCTTTGATTTTTTTCGTGATTTGAAAGCTTCGGAGCAAGAACGGCAAATAAAAATGCCCTCTGCATTCCGAAAAGGATACAGAGGACGAGAAGGCTATTGTTCCCGTGGTACCACCTCAATTCGCCGCTATCTCGCGACAGCGACCTTTTTAAGTACTTACATACCTTAGTTCTGTAACGGGAACTCCCGTTGCCTCCTACTACGGAAAACATCCGATTCAGTGCACTGCTGTCAGAATGAATTCAGAAGGACGTCCTCATTGCCTCGCACCGACCGGCAACTCTCTGCAGATTCTTTCCAGCTTACTGGTTTCTGATAAACGCATTTAGTGTTACAACGTATTAATTTTTTTGAATTTTAGCACTTTAAAATGACAAAGTCAAGACTTTTTGAAAATTTTTCTTGCGTTAATCGCATTGTTGCTTTATAATGTGGTGAGTACGTTAGGAAAGGAGGATATGAATGAGCATACGCGAAAAGTTCTTGGGTGACAAACGCTTTTACAAGCGCGTTGCAACGCTGGCAATACCTATTATTCTTCAAAACGGCATTACAAATTTCGTCAGCCTTCTCGACAACATTATGGTCGGCTCTCTCGGAACCGAGCAAATGTCGGGCGTTTCGATCGTCAACCAATTTATATTCATATTCAACCTCCTTATTTACGGTGCGATCTCCGGCGCGGGAATATTCTGCGTGCAGTATCACGGCAACGGTGACCAAAACGGCATTAGGCATACCTTCCGCTTCAAGCTATACCTTAATATATTTTTGACCGTATTGTCGATGGGCGCGCTGATAATATTCGACGAAGCGCTTATTTCGACCTTCCTTTTTGAAAGCGACACAAGCGGCGATCTGGCTCTGACGCTTTCGGAGGGCTTGATATACCTTAAAATAATGCTTATCGGTCTTATTCCGTATGCGATCTCACAGGTATATGCATCGACCCTGCGCGAAACCGAGCACGCCGTTGTTCCCATGGTCGCAAGCATTATTGCGGTATTTACGAATTTTGGTCTTAACTACGTCCTCATCTTCGGTAATTTCGGATTTGATCCGATGGGCGTTAAGGGTGCGGCGATAGCAACGGTTATCTCGCGCTTTACCGAGCTTCTTATACTCGTTGTGTGGAGTCACCTCAACACCGATAAATGCCGTTATTTCAAGGGAGTTTTCAAATCCTTCACCATTCCGCTCGACCTTGTAAAAAGGATGTTCCTTAAGGCGCTTCCGCTTATGGCGAACGAATTTTTATGGTCGATCTCGCTTACGTTAAGAAACCAATGCTATGCAACGAGAGGTATCGACGTTGTTGCGGCGCAAAACATCTGCTCGACTATCTTCAACGTTTTCTCGGTCGTTTATATGTCGTTCGGAACGGTTATTTCGATCATGGTCGGCAGTCTTTTGGGACAAGGCAAATTCAAGGAAGCAAAGGACACAAACCGCAAGGTGCTCGTTTGCTCGGTGTTCTGCGGCGTTACGCTCGGCGCGTTGCTTACCGTCAGCTCGGGAATCTTCCCCGAATTATACAACACCGAGGACGGCGTAAAAGAGCTTGCGACCTATATGATGATAGTTTCGGGTATTTATATGCCTCTGTACGCCTTTAACAACAGCTCGTATTTCACCATCCGCTCCGGCGGCAGTGTCGGAATCACCTTCGTTATGGATAGCGGCTTTATGTGGATGGTTATGCTCCCCACGTCGCTGATCGTTTCGAGATTCACCGATATCGACATCCACGGACTTTTTGCAATATGCCAAGGCGCCGAGGCGATGAAATCGACGATAAGCTTTTATATGCTTAAAAAGGGCACCTGGACAAAACGCCTTGTCGGAGATAAAGAATAAAACAAAAAGCCACTCGAACGAGTGGCTTTTTTGCGTGCATTTTATCCTTCAATTTGCTTCAATATGTAGTTTTTTACCTTTTCGAGCTTACTTTTTTGCCATTCGTTATTATCCGCCTTTTTCGCGTGAGGAACGATCAGGCTCAGGTCCATGTGAGCACCCTCGAAATATCCGTCGGGCTCGGTGCTGAAGAAGTAAGCATCCCAAACGCGGTCGTCGGCGTCGGTAAAACGGTTCGGCTCTAAAAACTGCATTTTTCTCATATCCGAAAGGATAAACGCCTTTGCGGAAAGCGGTGATAGAAGCTCAAATTCCTTATCGTCGATATTGGTGAAAATATCGGGCAAATCGTTAATATCTATCGTTTCGTTTTGTCGGTTGATTTTTGTGCCGACGGCTTCGAAATCCAACGAATCACGGGTGAAATTAAGCTTTAACACAATTCCCGTGTCGGTATATTTGTGTACCCTTTGATAATCGGTGTCGAATATAAAATTACCGAGCGAATAAAATATCGGCTTGCCGTATTTTGTTATTTCATAATTTTCGGGCACGTGGGTATGGTGAGCCACAACGGCATCCGCGCCCATTTCGAGATATTTTAAATATCTGTCGCGTGTGTAGGGGTTAGGCATAGGCGCAAACTCCTCACCGCCGTGTGCAACGATAACGCACCAACGGCATTTGGATTTTATTTCGTCGATACGCGCTTGGATATACTCCATATCGTCCCAACGGAAAACGCCTGCCTCGGTCTTTGTCGCAGGAATGCATTCCGCCATATAGCTTACGCCGAAAATACCGATACCGCCTGCCTCGTCGAGATAAATCGGCTGGGACGCCTCTTTATCGTTAAGACCTGCGCCGAAGGTCACCGCACCGCTTCTCTGCGCGAGCGCTTTTGTGCTTATAATGCCCTCTCTGCCTGCATCCATCGTGTGGTTGTTGCCGATGCTCCAAATATCCGCGCCGATCTTATTAAAAACGCGGACTGCGTTCGGATTCATACAGTGAAAAAACACGCCGCGCGTTCCGTTATCCTCCGCGTCGATAAGCGAACCCTCGACGTTTATACAAAGGTGATCACCGCTTTTCAAAAAGTCAAGCAAAGGCTTGGAAATCAGATTTTCATCCTCCCATTTCCCTGCCATATACTTGTCAAAACCAATATCGCCCGTAAATACAATGCTTGTTTTGTCCTTGCGGGATTTAAATTCGTTGTTCAATTGATCTTACCGCCTTTTTAAAATGGTCGGAACAGCCTTAACCGTTAAGCTTGCCGAGCTTTGCCGTATTGGCAATAACTATCATCGTGGTTTCGGCATCGAGCGGCTGTTCGGGATTAATGTTTACGGTAACAGCCTCGCCCTTTTTGAGCGCCACTACGTTAAATCCGTATTTTTTACGGAAATTCAATTCGATAAGATTTTTACCGCACCACTCTTCTTTTACGTCGATCTCTACCATAGAAACGTCCTTCGACAAAGAGATCATATCGATAAAGCCCGAGCTTAAAAGATTCTTTGCAAGTCGCACGCCCGATTCCTTTTCGGGGAATACCACCTTGTCCGCACCCACGCGGAGCAATATTTTTTGTTGCATTTCGTTTGCGCATTTTGCAATAACGTTTTTAACGCCTGCTTCCTTGCACAAGGTAACAGCCATTACGCTTGCTTCGAGATTTCCTGCCATACAAACGATAACCGTATCGATATTGCCGATACCAAGGCGCGAAATCACCTCCGAATCGGTTACGTCGGCACATTTGCAAACCGGCAGATACGCCGCCGCATCGTTAACTATTCTCTGCTCGATATCGACCGCGATGATCTCCATACCGTTTTCCGCAAGCTCTTTTGCAACGGCAGTTCCGTATCTTCCGAGTCCGAATACCGCATACGTTTTCTTTGCTTTCATAATATTTCTCCTTATCCTATACTGATATCTTCCGTCGGCTCGGAAATAACGTTCTGGCTTTCGTTTTTACTGCCGAGCGCCACCGCAAGCGATATCGGACCAACTCTGCCGAAATACATCGTCACGATTATGATCAGCTTGCCGAAAGCATTGAGCGTTGACGTTAAATTCCTTGTAAGACCGACTGTTGCAGTCGCACTGACCGTTTCATAAACAACGTCGAGCGCATCCGCATCGGTAGTTGCCATCAACATTACTGTCGAAACGGCACAGATCGTAAAGAAGGTTACCGTTACGGCGACCGCCTTTTTCACCGACTCCTCGGAAATACGGCGGCCGAACAGGGTCGCGCTATTCTTGTTGCGAACCGTAGCAATCGCCGAGCAAAAGAGGACGGCAACGGTTACGGTTTTCATACCGCCTGCCGTACCGACGGGCGAGCCGCCGATGAGCATTAATATGATTGACACCGCCGCAGATGCGTTTGTAAGATTTTCCTGCGCGATAGCGGCAAAGCCTGCGGTTCTCGTGGTGACCGATTGGAAGAAGGATGCCTGTATCTTATCGAACAGCGACATATTTCCGATAGTATTGGGGTTTTCGTATTCAAATATAAATATAAGCACCGCACCGACGAGTATCAATCCCGCGGTAGCGGTAATTGCGATCTTGCTTTGCAGGGTAAGATGTCTGAAAATCTTTCGGTTTTTGGACGTTCGGCTTTTGATCACGCGGAGCACGTCCCACCAAACGATATAACCGAGACCGCCGAGAATAATAAGCGCAGAGGTCACGGCGTTTATCAAGGGATCCGTCGCATAATCGCAAAGACTGTTTTCGCCGATAATATCGATACCCGCATTGCAGAATGCCGATACCGAATTGAACACCGATATCCAAACGCCACGCGCGCCGAATTCCGGAACGAAAACGAGCATATACAGCACAGCTCCGATTCCTTCGATAACAAGCGTGCCGAACAATACGTTCTTTACAAATTTGGCAAGCCCCGACATTGTGTTGAGATTAAAGGCATCCTGAATGAGCAGTCGGTCGCTTATGCCCATCTTTCTGTTCAAAAGTATCATCAGCCCCGACATTATCGTAATTATACCGAGACCGCCGATCTGTATCAAAAGCAATATAACGACCTGACCGAATACACTCCATGAGGATACGGTGGGAAGCGTAACAAGCCCCGTCACACACGTGGAGGTCGTTGCCGTGAAAAGCGCATCGAGATAGGGCACGGATTCACCCGTTGCCGAGCTGATCGGCAGCGACAGAAGCGCACTTCCGATAAAAACCGTCGCGAGGAAGCTTAACAATATTATTTGTGTGGTCGAGAATTTGTGCTTCTTTTTTCTAACCATTTCTTTTTTCCTCTGAAAGCGCAAAGGAACCAACGTCCTCTGCGGTCAGCCAGTTCCTTCGATATCCTTGTTTGATATTTTACCGCATTTCCCCGCTTCTGTCAACACCCTGATAATCGGTTAATACAGATGCGCAACAAAAAATCCGTCCGCATTTCAAGCGAACGGATATTTTTTATGAAAATTTAATTGTAAAAAAGGTATCTCTTCCGTTTGTATAGGTCCAAATAGTCCACGCGATCTGCGCATTTCTGTAATCGGATTGTTCTATCGCACGACTTAGCTTGCTCCAATCGGCAACGCTGTTAATATACATCGCGCACTGTATCGAAATTCCTTCGTCCAGCCAACGGTCAACCATATCCTGCGCCATTTCGTCGATATCGGTATAAGCCCTTTGATATCCGTATTCGCTGCCGTTAAGCGGCATATAGTAGAAATAGTTTTTATCGCATTGACTTTCCAACGGATAATATTCCATTTCTTCGCCCCAATTGTATTCGAGCATCCTGTCCTTGCCGACGTTAAAAAGGCGGTACGACGGGATATATTCGCTTCCGTCTGCCATACAGTCGTTAAAGGTCACGTCAACTCCGTACCATTTGCCGTCGAGCTTTATGGTATTAAGAATATGCCATCCTTCGGAATTATAAACTGTCATTCTGCCGACCTCAAAGCCCGCTATCGACGCCAAGGTATAAAATCCGTCGGTATAGCCTTGGCAATTCGCCTTTCCGTCGAGCAGGGCGCCGATCGCCGTAAGATGTCTGGGCGGATCGTACGCATTGGGCACGTCGGTCGTTCCGTCGTAATATTCAACGCTTTGAGCAAGCATATCGTGAAGAAGTATTTCAAGCTCGATATCGCTGTCGGCCTTTGCTCTTGCGCGATTTACCATCGCGACCGCAACTCCCAACGCGCGCTTCTCACTTGCGCTCAGCTGCGACTGATCGCCGCTTTTATATGCATCTACGATCCTGTCGCCGGGATATTCGACAAGCGTTACCTCGTACCTGTTTCCGATAACGTTATGGAAGATGACGCAGGAGGCAGAAATTCTTGCGATCGTCGCGCCGTCAAGCTTGCTCTTGTCGCCGTAATATAAAAACTCGAAATCGAAAATATCGTCTTCCTTTTTGCCGTTGATATAATCCCTTACCTCGGCAAGCGTATAAAGCTCGACCATAGGCTCTGCAGACTCGCTTTCCTCCTCGCTTATCTCGGGGACGCTGTATATCGGCTCACTGTAATCGTCGGAAATTTCAAACGAAGGCTCGCTGCTTTCAATATATTCGCTGTATTCGATATATTCGCTGTTCTCGAAGAACTGACTGTATTCGAAATGATAGCTGTAATCGGGATAGGAATAATCATAATAAGGCTCGGATCTTTTGCTTTCTTCCCCGCGCGATAAATCGTCGCGCCATTCGTCAAGCTCATCCTTTAATACCGCAAATCCTCCCAAAGGAAGCAAGCATCCCGTCAAAAGGGTTGAAAGTAATAAAAATGCAACTAAAGAAAAGATTATTTTCTTCATCAGATCTCCTAAAGTTCTGTTCGTTTTATTTCGTGCTCGGTACCAACCAAGCCGACAAGCATTTTTCTTATTTCCTCTTCATCGAAAAACCTTGCGCGGAGTACAAGCGTATCTCCGACGTAAAGCTTCTTTTCGCCGTCGTTGTCCATATCCTTGTTGGTCTCGTCGGCACGTGTAACCGAAACGACGACCGACGCGGACGGCCACATAATATCTCTTACCGCCTTGCCAACAACAAAGGAGTTGTGCGATACCTTCATTTCAAAGCAAGCGATAATAGGCTGACGTCCTTGGTTTTGCGCGTGCTCCATTTTTTCGAGCGCGTAATCATAAAAGGGTGTACGGTTAAGCATTTCGGTAATAAAGGTTACCGTGAAAATAACAAGCGCAACGAAAAGAAGATTTGTGTACTGTCCCGTAAGCTCGATAAACAGCACCGCCGCAGTAAGCGGAGCGCGCAGAGTGCCGCCGATAAAGGCGCACATTCCCAAAAATACTACCGCGGGGAACAGCTCGGAATCCATACCCATATAGACAAGCAATTTCGCACAAAGTGCCGAAAACGCCGCGCCGATTGCAAGCGTAGGGATAAATATACCGCCGGTCACACCGCTGTCGGTAACGAAAAGCATCATCAAAAGTCGGATAGCAAAAAGTGCGACCAAAAACCAAACGGTCTTATCGTTTTCCATAACGTGCTCGATGGTGTGATGGCCGCTATATAAAGCATCGCCAAAAACAAACGCCAATATACCGGTAACAAGAAAAACAAAAACAAGCTTTACGGGTGCGGTGAAGAAACGCGAGAATTTTGCGGCAAAGCGCGCGAAAAGCGATATCGATGAATCGAAAAGCCCAACGGCGATCGCCACAAGCAAGCCGAGCAACAAAAGATATCCGATGTGCGAAAGCTCGAAATTCGCAAATTCCTCGATATGGAACAGACTTGCGCTTATGCCGAAAATTTGGCAAAGCAGTTGATTTACGTAGGTGGCAGAAACAACAGAAACCGAAACCGTAAGCACAAGCATCGGGGTAAAGCGCTTGTGTATCTCCTCAAGCGCAAAAAGTATGCCTGCAAGCGGTGCGCCCGTTGCAACGGCAAAGCCTGCGCCGGCGCCGCCCGTCATAATATAGCGGTTCCAGGTCGTTTTATTGCGCGAGATATTTCCGCACATTTTGCCTATCGACGTGCCCATAAGCACGGCGGGACCTTCGCTGCCCAACGGAAGACCGCACAGGAAGCTTACCATACTGCAGAAGAAGGTTCCGAAAAGCGTTCTGAACCATCTGAAGGAAAGCACACCGCGCAAAACGCCCTCGCTTCGCGGGATACCGCCGCCCTTGATCTCGGGAGCGATGCGGTGGATGGCGTACATCAAAAGCGCAAATGCGATCAATGCCAAAAACAACAGCGCAACGTAGATCCAATTTCCGTTTGCCGCGGCGTAAATCGATTGCGACCATTCAGTCACCTTGTTTGCCGCCAACTTGAAAAGGAATATAAATGCGCCCGTTACCGAGCCGCAGATTATTCCGTAATATATGCATGGCAAAACGTTTACGATATATTCCTTGTATTTGTAGTGTTTCAAATTAACACCTTCGTTCTTTTTGCATTTTCTTGCCCCTATTATAGAACATAAAATCTGCTTTGTCGATATTTTTTTGCATTTTTTGAAATATATTTTATATTTCAATATCGATTGACAAAACATTTTTGGTGTAGTATAATACTGTATTACCAAAATAAAAAATGCGAGGCAAAATATGAAAACCGTAAAATCCACACGTATTAAAGCTTTTCTTTGTTTTGTGTTGTGTATAGCTTTGTGCTTGCCGTTGTTTATGGCGTGCAATGACGAAGACGGTACCGCTTCCTCGATCCCCGAAGAATCGAACGTAGGCACGACCGAATCCAAGGATATTGAATCGACCGAAGAAAGCTCCGAAAGCTCTCCCGAGTCGGCTGAATCAAGCGAAGCCGAAGAATCGAGCGAAGCCGAAGAATCAAGCGAGCCTGAGGAATCAAGCGAGCCTGAGGAATCGAGCGAGCCTGAGGAATCGAGTGAGCCCGAGGAATCAAGCGAGCCCGAACAACCGGAAAAGGATAAGGTCGTTATTGAAGGTCTTTTCACCGCAGAATTCGTAACGGAAGAAGATATTTCGAATATCAAAAACTGCATCAAATACGAATCCGACAAGGAATATAATATTTTCACCGTGCTCTTCACACCTAAATCGATACTTTACGACGTTGCGCTTTACGAAATTACCGACGAGCTCAACGGCGAGGTCGTTTTGGGCAAAACGCTCTTTGAAGAAGTGAGAGCAACCGCTCAAAAGCCCTTCCTTGCGGATATTGAAATTCCTGATGCCGTAGCGAGGAACGCGGTCGGTTTTACCGATGAAAAGGGCGAAAGGCATTACTATAAAATTCTTGACAGCGGAAGGGACGGAAGCTTGATCGTGGCTAAAACCGAAATCGCAAAGCCCTCTTATGACAGTGCGTTGCTCCCCGAAAAAACATCTTATAAGCTCCTCTTTATCGGTAACAGCGCAACCTACGTTAACGATATCCCCGCAAATCTTGCAAAGGTCTGCAAGGAAAAAGGCATCACCATTACTCAAAAGCAGATCGTTCCCGGCGGACGTACTCTTGAACAGCATTCCAACGATCCCGCACTGTTCACCGAAATCGCAAAGGGCTATGATGCGGTATTTATTCAGGAAAACGGCACGATGCTTACCAACGATGCAGGCCGTAAAAAGAGCTTGGCGGCAATCGAAAAGATCGGCAAAGCGGTTCACGAAAGCGGCGCAAAGTTTTATTTCTACGTAAGACCGCCTTACGGCAAGAACCTCGACGGATTCGTTAACTTCGATCAGTGCAAGGTTTTCGACGAGCACTTTACCCCCGCGGCTGAAGAATACGAAGCCTCCTGCGTTTACGTAAACAGAGCTTTTGCTTACGCGATCAAGAATTGCGGCGGCAACCTTTGGGGCTCGGATAACGCGCATACCAACACACGCGGCGGCTATCTCGCAGTCTGCACCTTCTATGCAACGTTGTTCGGAAAGAGCGCAACCGAGCTTGACGTTTTGTTCGATCTCCCCGCAGACGAAGCACTTGAGCTTCAAAAGGCAGCCGACAAAATCGCCCTCGAAGGCGTTATTCCTTGGCAATAAGAAATAAGAAAGAAAAACGGCAGGTAAGATCCTGCCGTTTTTTGTTATGTGCCAAATCGGGCATTTGTTTTGCTTGACAAAACAGAATACGCACAGTAAACTATACGATAAGAGGTGATACTATGGTTGATGTCAATGACTTTAATGCAGAAAAATCTTGTGTTTATCGCGGTGAAGAATATTTGGTTCGCGATAATGGTGCGGTATTACGAAAATCGATACCGCAAAAGCGCAAGAGAAGCTATGATAACGAGTGGACGTTTGGCAAACCAAATGCTAACGGATATTTGGTTATTGCATCCGTTCCAATTCATCGCATAGTTGCCACAGCTTTTCATGGAGACCCGCCAACAGAGGAACATGTTGTTGACCATAAAGACACTAATAAACAAAACAATAGGCCAGATAATTTGCGGTGGATAACACGCTTGGAAAATGTTGTGTTAAATGAGTTTACTCGTAAAAAAATAGAACATATTACGGGTGTATCGATATACGAGTTCTTAAAAAACCCTGTCCAATACAAAGATTGTTTCACAGAGCCTAACTATAGTTGGATGCGTACCGTTTCGGCCGAAGAAGCAAAAAAATGTTTAGAAACATTAACGCTCCTTTTTGCAAAAGAAAAACCGCAAGAATGCGTTTCTTCGAAAATAGGAGAATGGGTTTATGGGACTCAAAATGATTGCACCGGTAAATCAAATGAAACCGATTCGTTAACACCAACCGCAAAACAAGTCAATTGGAAAACACCCTGCGATTTTGTTTGCTGTCCCAAGGACACCACCGATAGTCCAATTGAAAGCTATTTTAAAAATTTATCATTGGATGCAGTTTTTTGTTCTAATCAATACGGAAAACAAACAATT
This sequence comes from Clostridia bacterium, assembly GCA_017561145.1. Taxonomy (GTDB): domain Bacteria; phylum Bacillota; class Clostridia; order Oscillospirales; family CAG-382; genus Coliplasma. The sequence continues at coordinate 96,457 of JAFZDO010000024.1, forward strand.
ATCAAATACTCAATGACATCCAACAATGCAATCATCGTTATGTGTGATATCTCCGAAGCATCAAATGTGAAAAATTATGCCCTCGCAAAGATCACATTTGAAAACGGATATTATATACATGAAAGCTTGGGAACTTTTTTCTTTGAAGATGGTGCGGAAAAACAATTCCTTTTGGAACAAGGCTTGGAATGGACAGGCGGAGAAGTTTTTGACGATTACTGTTAAAATCAACATATTCGTGTTCTGCAATGCTGTCGGTTCAACACAACGCAAATAATAAAAAAACAAAGAGTCACAAGGACTCTTTGTTTTTTTATGGTCTGAGTGAGAGGATTTGAACCTCCGGCCTCTTGGTCCCGAACCAAGCGCTCTACCAAACTGAGCCACATTAGTAGTCATAAAGTCATTGAAAATGGTCATTAATTCTTGATTTGCAATAATATTGTTGTTTTTCAGCAGTTCTGTTTGCTTAAAATGTTAAGTTGTTGACCTGCTTGTTGACCTTATGCATTATACCATACTATTGTCAATTTGTAAACTCTTCGATTTTTTGCACCATTCGAATCGCAAAACAATAGCTTTTTCCTTGTTGAACAATCGGAAGGCACGATTTGAAATATCCGAGTGGGGGACAATAAAACTGCAATGCGTACGATTTTTCACAAATACACCGGCAGGCGGTGCTTTTAGATACTGAAAGCAAATTCCATAACCAAAATTCATTTCGAACGTAGGGAGAAATGGATTTTAAGGATATAGCCCCCAAGAGTGGGGGCGGTACTTGTGAAGCGAAAGCGAAACAAGCAATATCCATGGGGGATGATAGATTATGTTTGCGAGGATAGATAAGCTTCTTTCTCGTCTGTAAATAGTTTTCGTATATCGGCATAGTTCTGCTTTGTTCTGTCACCGCCATAATACAAAATTGGGTTGATAATGGCGTGGTTTCCTCGTGGGGAAAGGGTGTCAAGGGTATCAAAAAAGCCAATTAAAAGTTCTCCACAGACACGATAAGTTTGTAATTGCGTTTTTATTCTTCCATGATGTGTTCTTCCTATAAGATTGAAAAACTCGGTTGTAGTCATATATGCAATGTGCTCTCTGTCTTGTTCATGTTGACTACAGCAAAGAATATTGGTTTGTCTATTGACAAATGGAATCATACGAAAGAAATAGGACAGATAGGCATGCTCACTTGTCGTTTCACATCTCTTGTATAACTGCCGTGTTACTCCTGTAAATAGGCGTACATAGTCCCTATTGGGCACTCCGATTTTTCCTTTGCCAAATAAATCATCTTTTAGATAAAGTCTTTCTCCTTCCTTTATGATTGCTCGTCCGAAGAACGCATCACGAAAAGATTTAACTTGATTGGAGTTAATTCCTAACATTGTTTTTATATCTGTATCCGTCATTACATAACCTTCGTTATTGCAAAAGGTTGCAAAGTACATCAAGCGTGTCAAATTTTCAGGACTGATAGAAGCATAAAAATCATTGTTATAGGCAAATTTAAGCCAAACAAAATCTGTCTTGTCTGCGTATCGCTCTAACTTGTCGAAAAAATAGTCATTTTGCTCTTTTGTTCGTAAAGTATCACCTTCTCTTATTTCAAGGAAGTATATATACTCTCCCGTTTCTTCATCTACATAGTCAATATGCCGTCTTTCGCTACTCATTTATTACACCTCAATCCTTCATAGAGATAGAGAATACACACAAGAAAACCGAGGCTTTTTCCTATGAGTCGAATTCTCTTTTATGGATATCAAAATCATCTTTACGGATACAAAACCATAAGTTTAACATATCTCAAGGTCATACAAGAAGGAGACACCCCGTTGTCACAAGAGGATAGCGGAGCGGTTTTGCTTCATTTTCACAATTACTTGTCTGCCATGATGAACGTGAAACTTTTATGGCAAAATATATTTATCTATATTTTCGAGCAGTTCTATCCATTCTGCATCGCTTAAACTATCGTAACTGCCTCGTTCGTTTCCGGTTTCGGCAATGTTATCATGCAGGTCGATAAATTCGCCCTCCCATTCGTAGTAGAGGCAATTATTATCCAAGCCATAGCGCATAAGTGCGCTGGCAAAGTCATTTACAGTAGCGAACGGTATTTTGCCGCCGTCAATCTTCTTTTTGATTTTTCGATAAATTTTCAGCGAATCTTCGTCTTCATTATCCTCAAAATATTCCTCGACATATTCCGCATCAAACTCACCATAATCGTCAACTAACTCTCTAAAGAAGTCTTTGCCAAAATTCAACGATTCCATCAAGGCGGTTAAGCATTTATCTTCCTCGTCAGTGGGGCCTGTTACTATATCCGGGAACCAACCGCCTTTGGGAGAACAACTTGCGTCATCGGAAATCTCCCACAACTTTCCGTTTCCAATAACGAAATAAATTCCGCGCCCCCAAAAGACACAGCCGTTATATCGATCGTTGTTAGAGATAGCTTGCAATAGCTCATTAATTCTGTTTTCCATATAATCACCATTCGTTATTAGGATCCACGAATTTAACATTCAAGATCCAGCCTTCATCATACGGGCTATATGGTTCGAATCCCTCAACAAAGTCCTTGATCAAAGGAAGCTCATCGAGATCATTGGCGTCCCACTCATCAAGCTCCTCGTCATCAGCATCCTCAAGTCCAAAGAATGCCAGTGTGTGAGGATCTCTATCAGCGATCAAATCATTGATTTCGTCCGGATCTACCTCGGCTATGCCTTGGCATTGCATCGTGTACTCATCGCCGTTGTCAATTCCTATGCTAATCTCTTCGTCCTCAATCTCCTCGTAGGCGCGGCTGAGCGCACTCTTGAGCTCCGGAACTTCATTTAACGGAAGTTTATTTGCAATAGCGTGATCATAAATTTTTTCTTCCTCGTCGGTAAGCCGAAGTTCCCAATCGATCCAGTCGGAAGAATCACCCTTACCGAACGTTACTCCATATCTAAGTGCCACGTATTTCATACGAATCTCCTTTCGTCAACCGGCTAAATTAAGCCAATCCTTTATCTTTCTGATAATTCTGTTACAAATCTGTTTTTGCGTATTTGTGTCGCCACTCAACTCGTTATAATATTCAACCTTTTCCTGATTTCCTGTCATCAAACCGTCAAGCATATGTGTATTGATTCGCTCCGAAAGTTTCTCGCTGGCTGCATACTCATAAGCGCTGGGAGCGCTGTTCTTAACGTTCATGCGTAGATCCTCGTCATTAAAGAGTGCGTCAATCATCTCTTCCATCTCAGCACCAGCATTTGCGTAGTGAGCATTGAACTTTTCGATGATTTCATCAATCAAAGAGTACGTCTTATCAGCCATTGCCACATCGGTAGAGATGCCATCAAACGCCTGATCTTCGGCCACTAATTCAATGGTTAGATCCTCTTGGGCGATCTTGGTAGAGAACTCTACCAGCTCAACAAGCTCTCTAGCGTGGATCTTCACGGTTTCTTCACACTCATAAAGAACGTTATAAAGCACACTGAAAACGATTGCCAAGTGCTCCATATCCTCGTTCCAGTTATTATAAACTGCCGAGATATAATAGAACAGCTTAACAAACTTCTTGAGCTCTGCGGTAAACAGCTTTCTCTTGTCCTCTTCAAGCGATTTGTAGTTTCGAGAAATACTTGCAATCAGAGAGGTTATTGCACCGCTGTTTTCCTCGTCATTTGCGGATATCAGCTCATACAAGCGCTTTGCATCAAGAAGCGTAACCACACAATAATCGAGAATATGATCTCTCTTGGAGAACAGGATATTGGGGTCTGTTTCCTTGTCGGTGGGAAGGAACAACTCGCCGCCGTAATACTGCGTGAAATATGCCTTGATGTCCTCGGTATCGTTAACAAAATCCATTACGAACGTGCGCTTGTTCTTTGCAGGGCGGTTCAAACGGGAAATGGTCTGAACAGCCTTAACGCCGCTCTTGAGTTTTTTGTCAATATACATCACGCAAAGCTTATTTTCGTCAAATCCGGTCTGGAGCTTGTCTGCAACGATAACGAATCGGAGGTCATCGTTATTGCGGATGATCGACTTGATATCGTAAGGAACGCCGTTTTCTCTGAACTCTGCGTTCATAGTTTCCTCGGTATATTTTTCACCCTCGTGAACAATCGTACCGGTGAAAGCCACACACGCTCTGAATGCACAACCGCGCTTTTTCAGATATTCGTCAACTGCCAGCTTGTAGCAAACCGCGTGCTTTCTCGAAGGACAAATCAGCATTGCCTTTGCAAGACCGCCGAGCCAAGAAGAACGTCTCTCAATGAAGTCATCCAGCATGATCTGAGTCTTGGTGTCAATAACCTCATCCTGCGTTGTTACGTAATTGAGAATCGCTGCCTGAGCCTGCGCTGAATCATACTGATGGTCATCATCTTTTTTCTTTTCGATGCGGAATGTGTCCTGATATCGGGTATAGCAAAGCAAAGGATTGAGAATAAACCTCTCCTCGATAGCCTGCTTCATGGAATATTTATCAAAATAGGTCTTGCCGATCTCCTTGCGAGTGCCGAACAACTCCATGGTCTCCTTTTTAGGAGTAGCGGTGAACGCGAAATAACTCACGTTCTTGGTGGACTTGATGGCAACGCCCTGCTTGATCAGCTGGTTCTGACCGTCTTCCATATCGTCGTAAACATCATCAAGCTCAACGGCTTCCTTGAGGGATCTACCCGTCAAGGTCTCGGATGCCTTGGACATCGACTTACCTGCCGTGGAGGAGTGCGCCTCGTCAATGATGATCGCATAGTTTCTGCCAGGAAACTGCTTGATCTCATTGAGGATAGGACGGAACTTCTGCAGGGTGGTAACGATGATATATCCACCGTCCTTCAGTCTCTGTGCAAGACCCTTGGAGCCGTCTTCGATGTGCTGGGCAACGCCCTTTTGACCGTCAACGTTCATAAGCTCCGCGCCAAGCTGACCGTCAATAACAGTACGGTCGCTGATCACGATAACCGTGTTGATGTTCTTGAAGTTGATAAGCCTTTTTGCAAGCCAAGCAATGGTTTTGGTCTTTCCGCTACCTGCGCTATGCCAGATGAGGTAACGATGACCTACGCCATTTTCTTTTATATCACGTTCGCACTTCAGAACCGCTCGCAACTGATGAAAACGCGGGAAGATCATCTTACCCTCGTCATCAATAAACATGAATTCGCGAATGATACGGAGAAGCATATCCTTTTGGAGAATCTGCTCCCAGATGTAGTAAGTACAATGCTTTCCGGGAGTTACGGGGTTTCCTGCACCCTCATCCTCGGAGCCCATATTGTATGGCAGAAAACGGGTGTCCTTCTTATCAAGCTGCGTAGTGACAAAAGCCACCATCTCGTCCACGGCAAAGTAGGCAAGCGTGCGCTTGTTGAAGGAAAATACAAGTTGAGAGGGATCGCGCGTCTCGCGGAACTGCTTTGTTCCGTCAAACGCCGCCTTTTGACCTGCCGTCTGCTTTTTCAGCTCGATCATAACGATCGGAATTCCGTTGAGGAACAGGGCGAGATCCACACGGAAGGGCTCGGGCTTGTCCTCATAGACGAACTCACGGCAAATCGAGAACACGTTCTTTTCATAGAGCGCATTACCCTCGGTCATTTCCTCAAGATTGCTCTTGTAGAATGCAAGGCTGATGGAGGTATTGGAGGGATAATCCTCCACCTTCTCATTGAGTGCGGCGAGAAGACCGCGACTGTTGATCTTATCGCAGAGTAGCTTGACAAAGCGATCCTGATACTGATTGCCGTAGGTCGCTTTGAGCTTATTCAGTTCTTCGGCTTGCGTCGCCTCAAGGAATTCGAACAATTTTGCGCGGTCAAGCGCGTTTGCAAAATCGTAATCGCTCCTCTTGCTTTGTACATAACCGTGAGAGAGGAAATAGTTGTATATCTCATCTCTAAACGGGTTTTCTCTTAAATCTTTTTCTGCCATATTTACACTCCTTTCTCCCAACGTCTGGCACCGTCAGGATGGTGTGATTAATATTTTTCAACGAATTTGAAATTCAACTCTCCGGTTGTTTTTCTGTTAGTCCAATAATATCCGCTTAATGTTCTTTCGTTTTCTTTTACAGCATAATCAAGCACTGTAGTTCCGAAGTGAATGGGGCTGCGATTTTGAATTGTTTGTTTGGGATCGTTTTGATAAGTAAAAATAATTTTACAAGTGCGGCTATCGGAATTTATCGAAAAATTTGCCATGGCGCTCATACTCACAGACTCTTTGGTTTCTATTCGGCAACATGTCTTGAATAACGATTGATGAATAAGCAAATTACATGCAATAGGAGATTTTTGAATATTTTCGATAGGATCAATCCAGTCGGATTTAATTTCTCCTTCCCATAAGCCTTGCAAATCAGGAATCAATACCAACCAATTCTTGAATATTGGCAATTTCCACAGCGTATAACAAAACAGCCAAGTGCTTATAGTTATCACAGATGCTGATTTCCCAATACAATCAATTACAAATTGTAAAGTGAAAAGTTTATCGCTCAAGGCCCAGTTGATTAGTGACACAATAGTTGCTATTCCAAGAATTAAATAAAGCGCATTTTTCCATTTGATAACATTCATTTTTAGTACTCCAAATAATTCCACATATCATACAAAAAAGTTTTTGCATCTTCTGCTGTCCACTTGCGTCCTGGGTGGAATAAACAAAAGCACTCGCTGACTTCGCCCCATTCTTTTTGATTTCCGTCTTTAATGGCATTGTATAAATGGATAATAGCCTGTTTTACAGTTTCTGTCCAATTAGAATACCCTGTTATGATATTGTTGGGAACATTCCAAATAAGACATTCAACAAGGAACGAGCTGATTTTTTCTCCGTTTACTTTGCCGTCATCAACCATCGCATTGCGAATATGTTTAAATATTCTTGTTAAGTACTTATATCTGTGATCGGTTTGAATGTTTTTGTTTTTTCCGTTAGAAATGTGTTTTTTTGGATAATTGGTAACTTCGGTGCAGCTCATTGAATAAAAACGAGTGCCTTCAACGTACCTATTTGGGTTTACGCTATTTATTATCTTAAAATTCTTCAACATAAATGCAACTACAACATCCGCATTAACATGATAACTATTCGACTGTATCTTAATGGATTTGTTGCCGTCTGTTACGTTGCCCGAACCAAATTTGTTTACAATCGCCGTTCTAACGCGTCGTCTGTATTCAGCGTAAGATATATCTCCTTCGATAAATCCATAATCACTGCGGTTTTTTCCGTCGGGATATTCTGTATAAAAGGTACTTTTTAACATAACACAGACATCAACATCACTGTTTGCCTTAACATTAGTATTGTTTGCATAAGATCCTTGAACAAAAATTTCAATCGTTAAATCTTTTAATTCGTGGCTTGAATCTATAGCGGATTTTATCATATTGATTGTATTTTGAATCTTTTGTTCTTCGGTATCGCTTACTGGTTTTGTCCATGACACTAAAGTTGATTCAGTATATTTCATTCATACCTCCATTTTTCCTGTCACCGCCTCGTAGATTACGCTTTGGCGGTATTCTTTGAGTTTTTCAATTGTTGATTCATTTGCGGAAATTAACGAATCGATTTCAGCACATTGTTCATCAAGATAGTTTGCGATTGCTTGTTGTTCTTCGATTGTGGGTAATCCAAACACAAACTGAGAGATTTTCTCTTGAGATAATGAAGCCATAATTGTTCCATCTTGTGCATATTCAGTGTACTGAAAGAAAACATCACTACTTAATACCCAATAAAGATATTTGTTCAAAAATCTTTCTCGCTTTGGTCTTATTACAAGCAGATGGCTATTCAAAGAGGCAAGACCTGGTAAATAGTCAATGTATGCCAATTTACCAATAGTACCATCCTTGGTTATAAGCAGATCCTGTTCTTTTAACTGGATTTCGGGAGCCTCGTTAAAACGCTCCTCGGATATGTGATAAGATCTTTCCCAACGAACTTTTCCATCTTCAAAGTCGGTGCCGGTTACAAGATATGGACCTTCCTCGATAAATTCATCGGCTTTAAGACCTTGCCAACCAATTCGTCCTTTCATATAAGCATCATATTTAAGCTTTGAGAAACTCCAACTCTCCGGAATCTCCCCAATCCACTCAATGCCGCTATCCTTCATCGGCACGGTAGGATCAAGTCCCTTGGTAACCGCTTCGTAGATGATGCTCTGACGGCGTTCCTTGAGAAGCTCGTTGGTCTTTTCTTTGGCGGCTATGATGGCATCGATCTCGGCGCATTTTTGGTCAAGGTAGTCGGCGATGCGAGATTGTTCCACCAAACTGGGATATGCAATTTTAAAATTCAGCAGTTTAGTATTATTGATACAAGGTATCGTGCCTGCATTATCAAACCATTGCATATCAATACATTCAAACAGATAATATGCATATTCGGAATCTATTTCTTTGGGAAGCATCGCCTGACAATTGTTGTCTGCACAAGCATCAACCATCGTTAGAGTACGGTTATTTTTCTTCATTGCCTCGCCAATTTTAGCAAACAGTATGCTACCTGAAGGAATGACAGAAAACCCCTCTTTGAGTTGTATTTCTTGAGAAATGTAATTCGCCGATTTGAACAGTCTGTGCCCCGCATTACTAATGTCACTTGCTTTGCAAACGGGGTAATCTCCCATTTCTTCACCTTGATAATCTGTTTTAAAGCCACTACCTGAAATCACCGAAAAATTATTTTTCACTCGGTGAATACCCCATTTATCCGGAATCTCTCCAATCCACTCAATTCCACTATCTTTCATTTTTCTCATAATAATCACCTGCCTTTATTCACGCAATGCGATAATTGCAATGATTCCGCCAATCACGACTACACCGCCGAGAATACACAGAATCAATATCCAGTTTGCAAAAATCCATTGCACCAAAGCAATAATTCCGTAAACGATTGCCCACAAAATGACGAAGGCAATCAATCTAACCACCCAATGGATCAAAGAACCAAACTCTCCGCCGGGAGAGATATTCCATGCAATGCCGAAAGCGATTGCGCCGATCACCGCCAAAATGAGATATTCCCAGATGGCATCAATGGACAATCCCAAAGGGTCGGTCAAAACTCCAAACAAAAACTTAAGCATTCAGCACCGCCTTCAAGGTTTCCTGAACAGATGCTTCGTTCTCGGCAATCTCGGCAAGAATGTCGGCACTCTTGCGAGGAGGCGTATACTTGTAGAAATATCTTGTGAAGGGGATCTCATATCCGATCTTGTCCTTGCTTCTGTCAGCAAAAGCATCGGGCACGTAGGGAAGCACCTCGTTCTTGATATACTCATCAATATCGGTCTTGAGAGGGATGGTTTCGGTATCACGGCGAGCGGTATCCACCTGAACAACACCGCGCTTCACGATCTTTTCGCCCTTCTCGTTATACAAGGGGCACTCGATGGTAACCTTGGTGTATCCGAAGTCTGCCGCATCAAATAGCTTGCTGATCTCGCTCTCCTCAAACGCGGTGTAAGCGCCAACGATCTTCTCAATGCTCGCGTCATCGATGAACTTTCTCTTATTGCCAAGCGACTTGGGAGTCTGAGGAACGTAGAAGGAGGTTGCATCGATCAACTGCACCTTGTGGTTTCTCTTTGCATTGGGCTTCTTGGAAATGATCCAAATATAAGTGAAAATACCGGTGTTATAAAACATCTGATCGGGCAGAGCCACGATGGCTTCCAGCAGATGGTTTTCGAGAACGTAACGGCGGATCTCGCTCTCGCCACTTCCGGCATCTCCGGAGAACAAGGGAGAACCATTGAGGATAATAGCAATTCTTGCATCGTCCTCAGCCTTAGAGATAAGGTTCTGAAGGAACAAAAGCTGACCGTCACTGACACGGGGCGTACCTGCAACAAAGCGGTTGTTGGGCTGAGTCAATTCCTTTTCCACAAAGGGCTTGTCGGTCTTCCACTCCACACCGAAGGGAGGGTTGGTAATAAGAAGGTCAAACTTCTCGCCCGAGAACTTATCCTCGGTCAAGGTGTTGCCTTCGCGGATGTTGGTGGGGTTCTCGCCCAGCATCAGCATTTCCGCACAGCAGATGGCATATGCCTCGGGGTTGATCTCCTGACCGTAGAGCTTAACGTCATCGGATTTCACACCCATATCGTTCACAAGAACGCTCTTGAGAGTGGTGAGCATGCCGCCCGTACCACAGCATCCGTCATACACGCGCAGGATTCTACCGTCACGGCGCAGGCTCTCGGTGTTGTTGCTCATCATCAGCTCAACGCAGAGCTTAATAACCTCACGAGGGGTGTAATGGTCACCTGCTTCGGCATTCGCCTTGTAAGTTCTGATAATTTCTTCGAAGATGTAACCCATTGCGATGGGGCTGGTGGTATCGGGGTGGAAATCCACCTCGGAGAATGCCTTTACAACCTCAAAAAGAATGTGCTTCTTGATCATGAATTCCACTTCCTCGCGGAACTTGAGATCCTTGAGGATCTTCTGCACGCTGGGGGAATAGGATGCGATGAACTCAAGGAAGTTGGCATCCAGGTTGTCGCTATCACCCACAAGATCCTCGAGAGTAACGCACTTTGCATTGTAGAAAGGCACGCCGCACTTGAGCTTGACCATCTCCTCGACCTTTTCGGATGTCATGCCCTTGATCTTGGAGGTTGCCTCAACGATCTGCGCGATCTCCTTGTTCTTCTTTGCAAGGATGCAGTCAAAACGGCGGATGATCGCCATGGGGATGATTACGTTGCCGTATTTTTCGGGGGTGTAGGGGCCTCTGGTTTTATTTGCAATGCTTTTTACAAGATTAACTTTTTCGTTGGTGTTTGCTGTAAGAGCTGCGTTATTCATATATAACCTCTTTAGTCTTCGTCAAACATCTCGAGAAGCTTGACGTTTTTATAAATGTTTTCTTTTCCGACCTTTTCTTTGTGTAGCACGCCTTTGTCGGCGAGCTGATCGAGATATACCGCCGCGGTCTGACGGTTGGTATATCCTGCATCCACAAGATCGCAGTTGCGGACAAAGGGCTTTTTCATAATCAGACGAATGCAGTCGCACAGAGCTTTTCTGTTTCCGCTCATATCGTCTGTAAAGTATTTCTTTCGTCCTGTTTTGGGAGGAGCGGGATCGTTTTGCTCGGTCATCGTATATTCGGTCGTAAGCTTTACGATCTGTTCGATAATATACCGTGTCCTGTCTGCTGTTTCCTTGAAGGAACGCAGGATGTAGGCAACTGCCTCGGTATAGTCTTCCTTTTCTTTGCTTGTCCGCAAAATCTCGTAATACTCATTTTTATTTCTAATAATGTAGGAGCTTGCGTACAAAATCGGCTGAGAAATATAACCCTTTTGGCAGAGAAACAAGATGTTCAGTATGCGTCCGGTTCTGCCGTTTCCATCGTTGAACGGATGGATGTTTTCGAACTGGCAGTGGGCAAGGGCGATTTTAATCAAGGGATGCTCGTTGTATTGCTCATCGTCGTAAATGTATTCCAGCATATCCGCGAGCTGAAACATTAGTAGCTCCTTGCCGTGAGGGGGCGTGTATATGATCTCGTCTTCGCTGCCGTTTGAGCGCTTAATTCGTGTAAGCGTATTGAAGTTTGAGAGGTTTGATCTGACGCCTCGCCCTTGTGTGTTGACGGGAGCATTGATTGCCTCAAGGTCTTCAATACCGAATTGCCCCTTTTCTCGAAGCAACTCAAAGCCCGCAAGCAATGCGTCCTTGTAATCGGATATTGCTTTTGTTTCCGCATCGAAGTCCTTAAACGCTACCGCGCGGAGAAGGTCATCGTTTGTTGTTCGGATGTTCTCGATGTTACTGCTCACCTTTGCTTCCTGAAGAGCGAGTGTATCGAGAAGGATTTCGGAGTTTGGCAACGACTTGAGCGCATAATTCAAAAGCTCTATTGAAACGCGAGCTTCTTCGCGAAGATGGTCGAGCTCCGGAGTCAGTTCCAAATAAATGCTCGAAACAGGCGGAAGATCGTTATAAGGTTCACGTGGATCAAACATTGCCAAACTCCTTTCAAAGATTTTCGACTAAAAGTCAGTGTCGACCGTAAGAACCGGTCTTTTTGTGGCAAGACATACACAGGATCTCGCAGTTGGAAAGCGTATCGCCACCACCGGAGGAAACCGCAGTTTTATGATGCGCTTCCCATCCGTAAGGGCTGTAGTCGTTTCCGCGAAGGTTGAACATAAGCCTTTGGGTGCATCTGCCCGTGTATCCGTGTCCGTGGGAGGAACGCTCGCACTCGCATCTGCCGCCGGATCTTTGCCAAGCTTTTTGTATCGTCAAATCAGAAAATGCCATTTAGCACATCCTTTCTCCAACGGCAATTGACAAAAGCCACAAAGTATGATAGAATAACTTCGCGTTCGTGCGCACTGAACAATCCGTTGGTATTGTTCGAAGCCGTCATTGGTGCCAGCCGATGACGGCTTTTGTCTTTCGTGTGTATTTTATCACATTCCACAGAATCTGTCAATCGAGTACGTGTCGATGTTTTCTCGTTGTTTCGACGCGTTGGGGCAACGGGCACAACGAGATTTAGCAGGAGTTTCTCTGCGCACTTGTTTTCTAGGGAATTTAATAACATATAACATCTAATCAAAATCAAACGCTTTAACAGCCGCGCTTCTCATAGCTTCTATATTCGAACTCGCGTAAAAATTCAATGTTGTTGAAGCGTCTGCATGACCAAGAATATCTTGAACGCTTTTAATGTCAGCTCCACCTTGCAAAAGCATCGTTGCGCAAGTGTGACGCAAATCGTGCGGAGACATATTCGGTAAACCGATCCGTTTCATGAATTTTTTCATATGTTTAGTTATATATGTCGGGTCACGGGGTTTTAGTGGCGAGTCTGTAGCATGAAATAGAAACGTTGTATCCGAGAGGGTATAGCTTCGGCCTTCAGCTTTTTGATAGTCGGTTAATAGAGATATGACACCGTCTGTTATGGGGATTTCTCTAATTCCGTTATTAGTTTTGGGAGATCCCACAGTTATTCCTTTAATTGATGTATAGGTTACGTTGCGCGAAATGTGTATAACCTTATTTTCAAAATCAATATCTTTCCATTGCAAACCGAAGCATTCTCCACGCCGTATGCCAGTTGTTAAAAGCAACGCATAAATCAACTGCTGCATTTGGGGAAGATCTTTGATTTCCTTGAAAAATTTTTCAACTTCCACTTTCGTAAGCGCATCTACTTTATGTTTTGAGAGTTTTGGGATTTCGACCATGTCTAATGGATTTGTTGATATGTAGTTTGATTTTCGAGCATGTTCGAATATTAAATTAAGGGTACAATAATGATGTCGAATGGTTTTGGGCGCAAGTGTTTTCCCTTGCTTAGTTTTGTAGGTGTTATGCAGAAAGTCTAGGTATCCTTGTATGTGTTTATGAGTAATCGAAGATAACTCAACGCCACCTAAGTATTCGTTGATTGTTTTTAATAAATACGAATGAAATGCAATTGTAGACGCTTTGTGTGAAGAATCGTTCGTTAGTGTTGTAAGCCATATACAGTTTGCGAATGCATCGAACGAGATTTTAGATACAGTTTGTGATTCTTTCGCCAACCTGTTTTCTTCGAGCGCTTCTTTTTCCCATAAAATTGCCGCCTTTTCCGCTTGACGTATCAACTTGTTTTCGGACATTGCTTGTTCGGGAAACCAAGTTTTGCATTTGAAAAGTTGCTTGCCGTTTTCATCGCGTCCCAAAAACAACTTGAACTTAAATGAGATGATTTTTCCGTCTTTACGATTTTGATAAATGCTTGCCATTTTTTCCTTCTTTCCTGCAAATTAAGAAGGTTGTTGACCTATTTGTTGACCTATAACTTAAAGTTCCGAATATGGCAAAACAAAAAAGCCTTGTAATGCAAGCATTTACAAGACTTTTTATGGTCTGAGTGAGAGGATTTGAACCTCCGGCCTCTTGGTCCCGAACCAAGCGCTCTACCAAACTGAGCCACACCCAGATATTGAATTGTTGATTATTTTTGTCACAAACTGCCAAGCGCTCTTCCTGTTGTGACTAAGGCTCTGTCTTCGTTCACGTGGCTCGCTCGCCAATCGCCAAGTCACTGCCACTCGTTTTCGCTCACTGCATCCGCCCCCGGCGGCGTTCGCAAAAACTCCCCAAACTGAGCCACACCCAGATAAGATGCCCGATTATTATAGCAAAAGCGAAATGGTTTGTCAATGCTTTTAACGGAAAAATCACGTGGCTATAAGAACGGTAAGAATGGTATGCAACGGCAAGTAGTTGATTTGTTTCCGAAAATGTGGTATTATTCATTTAGACAAACTTGAATTTGACGAGGGTGAGTGTGATATGAACAACATCGTTGTAAAGTGGTATGAAGATAAAAAGAATGTTGATGAAATGCATAATTGGAATTTAGCATTAAAAGAATGGGAACAATCTGTTATTAAGTTTTTTCCTTCGGGTGCTAGAATATTAGATGTTGGTTGTGGTTTAGGGCGAGAAGCATTTGCATTATCCGATTTGGGATATGATGTAGTCGGAATTGACATTTCAAAAGAAGTAATAACACAAGTAAAACAGTTATCTACCGATAAAGGATGTAATATTTCATTTTATGAATATGATGGGGAACATCTGAATTTTTCAGCAGGTTCATTTGATGTTGTGCTGATTTGGGCACAAACATTTGGATTGTTGTATGGAAACGAATTTAAGAAAAGGTATTTATCGGAATGCAAACGAGTCCTTAAGAATGGTGGACTATGCAGTTTTTCAACACACGATTATA
>JAFZDO010000025.1 GCA_017561145.1 Clostridia bacterium
ACATCCTTCTCGCTCGTCAGGTTGGCGTTCCTGCACTCGTAGTATTCCTTAACAAGTGCGACCTCGTTGACGACGAAGAACTTCTCGAAATCGTTGAAATGGAAGTTCGTGAACTCCTTTCCGAGTATGACTTCCCCGGTGATGAAATTCCCATCATCAAGGGTTCTGCAAGAGAAGCTCTCCTTTCCGAAAACAAGGATCAGTCCTCTGCTGAATACGCTCCTATCGTTGAGCTCATGAACGCAGTTGACGAATATATCCCCACTCCCGCTCGTAACGACGACCTTCCCTTCCTTATGCCTGTTGAAGACGTATTCTCGATCTCCGGTCGTGGTACTGTTGCTACCGGCCGTGTTGAACGTGGCGTTGTAAGAATGGGCGACGAAGTTGAAATCGTTGGTATCAGCGAAACTTCCAAGACCACCGTTACCGGTATCGAAATGTTCCGTAAGCTCCTCGACTCCGCAGAAGCTGGCGACAACATCGGCGCACTTCTCCGTGGCGTTAAGAAGACCGACATCGAAAGAGGTCAGGTTCTTGCTAAGCCCGGCTCCATCAACCCCCACACCAAGTTCGTTGGTCAGGTTTACGTTCTTACCGAAAAGGAAGGCGGCCGTCATAAGCCCTTCTTCCCCGGTTACAGACCTCAGTTCTACTTCAGAACTACCGACGTTACCGGTATCATCAATCTTCCCGAAGGCGTTGAAATGTGCCGTCCCGGCGACAACGTTGACATGAAGGTTGAACTCATCTCCCCGATCGCTATCGAAAAGGGTCTCCGCTTCGCTATCCGTGAAGGCGGCAGAACCGTTGGTTCGGGCGTTGTTATCGACATCGAAGGCTAATTTAAGCTAAGATATAAGAAAGACGACACTTAATGTGTCGTCTTTCTTTTTTAAATTTTAATGCACAGCCTATTCCAACCGCCTTCGGTTTCTTCTTCGGCAAAATCGTCTACGTTGTGATGCGTAAAATATAACATCCAGTTAAAAGTGTTATCAAACACGAAAAGGTCGCCGGGTAATTCGGGTTCGATCCATACATCATCGGGCAAAGTGTAACACATCTTCCACTCGTCGTAAATATAGTCGGCAAAGCGTTTTGGATCATCAGTTGTTGCAACAAATCCAATCGGGGCATTAGAAAATATGTTCATCCCGTTTCCCTCGGAATAGGGATCGCTTAAAAAGTAAACAGGGTTTTTAATGCTCTGTAAAAACGATATTGCATCATCGAAAGTGATATCGGTGTGAGCTTTCAGCTTGCCCCAATATATCGCCGTTGCATAATCAGGCATAGTTTGTTTTGCGGAATCGGGATTCAAATTCGCAAACTCTTCCGCCCACTTTGACCAATCGATTTCGTATTCTTCGGGTGTTTGAATGAAAGTGCGCTCGAATCGTGAACGGATCTCTGTGGCTTTGGTGTCCGGAAGAATATCATAATTGATAGGCTTTATTAGGTAGCAACAACGTCTTGGTTCCACACAGCCGATATCATCGTCTTGTTCGCTCTCGTCTTCGCAATTTTCGTGCGTGAAAGCAAGCATCCAATTAAAGGTTCCGTCGAAGATATAAATATCAAGCGGAAGCAGATTTAAGAAAAGCTTGTCCTTGAAAAGATTGTTGGTGGTTTGGTGAAAAGTATCGGAATAGATATAATTGCCAACGTAAAACTCGCGGCACCATTCGTCAAATATCTGCTTGGCAAAGCCCTTTGCGTCGATTGTTTTTGCAACAAAATCGTTTTGCAATTCGCATCGCCATCCGTGGGAAAGATCGCTTAGGAAGTAAATTCTACTGTCTTTTTTAGACAACTCGCCAAGGGCTTGATAGAAATCAAGACGCGTAACATTGCCATCAAATCGTGCTGAGTAAGAAACAAAACATGATGTGTTAAGTTTCTCTTTTAAAAACGCGTTAATGAAATTCGCTCTGATTTCAGATGCGTCGTTATTTGTTAAAAGCTCGTATTGCATATAAATACCTCCTGCAAATTTTTGATTTTTAACCTTACATTATATTTATAGCAACGCTGTTTGTCAAGTAAAAATTTGCGTAAAATGCGAAAAAGGTTGCAAATTTTTATTTTTTCTATTTTCTATTGACATTCAATCACAAATGTGATATTCTAATTTGGCTGACTAATTCGGCTCGCTATATCTGGAGAGATATCGAAGCGGGAACGAAGCCGAGCGCACCCGGTGGGTGAAAAAGCGAGGATGAGTTCGCGCAGCGGTCGAAAGGTTGCAAGTTTCCAACGGAAACGCAGTAAGCTTTCGGGCACCGCAAGCCGGACATAACGAGGCGGAGCCTCGCAAATCGGCAAAATAGAGATGTGTTTAGCAGCTCGCTATATCTGGAGAGATATCGAAGCGGTCATAACGAGGCGGTCTTGAAAACCGTTTGGGTGCAAGCCCACGTGGGTTCGAATCCCACTCTCTCCGCCAAACTCTTGTGGGGCGGAAGGGAGACCAACCGCCCCAAAAAGAGAAAATAACAAGTTATATCGTCACCAAATGGAGAAGTACTCAAGTGGTGAAGAGGCGCCCCTGCTAAGGGTGTAGGTCGGGCAACTGGCGCGAGGGTTCAAATCCCTCCTTCTCCGCCAAACAGAAAAGACAGGCTTTTGCCTGTCTTTTCTGTTTGTTGTCGAAGGGATTTGAAACCGAGTGCCCGCGAGGGGGACAACGGGTCGCGCCGCCGGGGGCGGATACAGCGAGCCGTTGGAGTTGCAGCGGTCGGATTTTTGAGCCGAAGCGACTAGCGTAGGCTAACAAAAATACGGGCACCGCAAAATCCAATCCCGAACGAAATAATGTGAAATAGTATTTTCTATTGACAAATATATACAATAGCTGTATAGTATATACGAAAACAGAAAGAAATATATGGAGATGCAATATGGACAAGGTAATGAAAAGTGTAAAAATAGATAAAGATTTGAATGAAACTATTGAACGATACGCCTCGTTGATTAAGTCGATTTATGGTATAGCACCTACTTTCACTTCGATGGTCGAAAACGGAATATGTATGTACTTGCTAGATCAGATTAATCTGATGAAAACAGCAGCACAGTCCGGAGTCGTTATGGAAAACGGAACGCTTAAAGCTCTGCAAGTAAGCAAAGATCAACAATCTGCGCTCGAAGAATTGAAAGCGAAACTTTTGAGCGGGCACAGTGATTATATTTAACAGCTTGAAAGGACGTTTCGATTTCTGTGTAGGAACAAAGCTAAAGCGCTACTAATATTTTTGGACAAACAGGAAAACCGTATGGGTTTTATGCATACGGAGGTTGGGCTTGTGCCGCATAGTTCGTGAGATAAAATAACGGAGGCTTTATATTGGAATCCCTTGATAATATCAAAACCGTAAACCTTCTTGTTGAAAACGAAATTGACATTTTTACAAAAAACTGCAACAACAATAAAGATAAGACAATAGGGTTGTTTTGTAGTAGTCCCTATGTTGAGGTTCTGTTAATTGATTTGTTGCATCTACAAGGTAAAGAATGTGAAATCTATGGTATAGAAGGAAAATTTTTAAAAGCAATGCCTATAAGGTAATTGTTTCTTTCCTAACACTTTCGTTGGCTCCTCGCGATATGGTAGCGTTTAAAAATATATGTTACAACTGTAAGTTGTTTTTAAAAAAAGAGAAGATTGGGATGATCGTTGAATATTGCAAAAACGGAAAAATGATATACGAAATTTCACCAGATAAACATCTTCTTTTAAATAAAAACGAACGCGAAAGATTTATAGGATTTTTAGATTCAATGCGCGATATATCGGCAACCGATACTGTAAAAGCGCGAATAGAAAAAATATTTTCTCAGCTAAAAGATGCTTTATTTGTGAACAACCTAGATCGACTTCTAATGTGGAAAGTTTTTAACAAGTTGGCTGCAAAGGAGACGGATGTGGAAAGGTTTCTGTTGCATTTGGAAATGTTAAAGGATGACTGTGAGAAACGTAAAACAGGAGATACCGACACCAATATTACTATTACAAGCACACAAAGATTTAAAGAAATCAAATGTGATATTGCATATGTGATAGAAATATAATCGATAGCAAGAATGGTTGCATTAACGAAAACTAAATAAATTCAGAATCTTATGCGCTGCCGCTCGCCGTGAGGCGGCGGTGAGCAGCCCAACTTGACAAGGAAGATTAAATGTGCTATCGTAATAATGCGCTGAGGTGGTTGGCGCAACCAACTGCGGCGAAATTAATCAAAGGAGCTTTTGCAATGAAAAAACCTATTGTGATTTTGCTTACGGTTGTATTGATGTGCTTTTCCCTAACGTCCTGCGATCCAGGAGAGACGTGTTTTACAGACGAGTACTCTGTTGAGGGTATTACGAAAATCGAGCTGGTAAAATACGACAATCCCGATCAGGAAGATTTTATAACCTGGGTACCCGATCAGACAGACGATCTCGAGGATTATGATTCCGCGAAAGAGACTGTTTTGGCGACCATGGACGTGAGATCCCACGATGCTTTTATTGACGAGCTTTCTCAATACGGGATTTTGCACAAATATTTCACCTATGATTCGCCGAACGGCATGTGCATCAAGATTACTTACGATGACGGAAAATTCGCCATCATCAACAGTGACGACGACAGCTTCCATGGGTATATCGGAATGTATAATGCGGACGGATCGGTCGATTCATTTTGCGGTTGCTTTTATTCCCGCAATTTTTTCGTGCGTCTTGTAGAGAATCATTTTGATTTTCAATCCTCAATGTAATTATAAAAAAGCCACGCTCGTGGCTTTTTATTTTGCCACTTGAAGGTATTGAGAAAAAGTGATATAATAAAACCGAGGTGATGAAAATGAAAGCTAAAGAATTATACGAAAGTCTGCTTGAGGGCGTTGTTTCGATTATGAATCCGACCTGTGACGGACTTATTGAAGGCGATGAAAATGCCGAAATCAAAAAGGTAGGCACCTGCTTCAAGCTTACTGCTCCGCTTATCGACAAGGCGGTTGCCGAGGGGATAAACGTTATTATCACCCACGAGCCGACCTATGCACACGGCGATTGGGTCGAGGAATTTCAAGGCATTGACAAAATCAAGCACGACAAGCTGGTCGCTTCGGGCATAACCCTTTACCGCTATCACGACCACGCGCATCACCGTGAGGATGATATAATCCATGCGGGCTTTATTTCCTCGCTCGGGCTTAATATCGTCAAGAAATATCCGATGGAGGGGCTTGGCGTAAGAAGATACGAGTTCGAGGAAAAGCTGACTCCCCGTACGCTTGCAAAGCTTATCCGCGAAAAGCTAAATATCGATTGCATAAGGATCGTCGGCGATTGCGATATCGAGCTAAAAACGGTCTATCTTGGCCTCGGCGGTGTCGGAATGCCGCAAATCGATAAGCTTTTCAACCCCGGCGGCGATATTTTTATCACCGGCGAGTCGAACGAGGTTTGCGTTGAGGAGTGTGTGCGCGACGCCTGCTATTACGGCGAAAAGC
Organism: Clostridia bacterium; assembly: GCA_017561145.1. Classification (GTDB taxonomy): domain Bacteria; phylum Bacillota; class Clostridia; order Oscillospirales; family CAG-382; genus Coliplasma. Next base: position 5,508 of record JAFZDO010000025.1, read on the forward strand.
GTGCGATAATGCTGCTCGGACACTACAGCTCGGAGTTTGCCGGAATGAGATTACTTGCCGAAAAGCTTAATCAAAAGGGAATAAATGCTACGTTTCTTGAAGGCGGCGAGGTATACCGCGGTGTGTAAAAGAAACAAATAATTCATTTTTTGTTAATTTATTTCAGAGAATTTTCCAAAAACTATTGTAATTTTATTGCTTTAGTAGTAGAATAATGACATAATATGCGATAGTTTTATCTATCGTAAAATAGGGAACAACCCTTAAAATTATTTGGAGGAAACAAAATGAAAAAGTTTATCGCATTGTTTCTTGCTGCTTTGATGCTCGTATCCTTTGCTGCTTGTGATTCGTCTGACGACGCTAAGGCAGACTTTAAGGTTGGCGCGATCTACATCAACAGCAAGAACGACACCGCAGGTTACACCTTTGCTCACCACAGCGGCATTACCGAAGCTATGGAACAGCTCGGCCTTGACGTTGAAAAGCAGCTCTTTATCGTGGACGAGGTTCCCGAAGATAAAGAACGCGTTCTCGCAGCAATTGACACCCTCGTTGGTCAGGGCGTAGATATCATCTTCGGTATTTCCTTCGGTTATATCGATGCTATGGAAGAAGCTGCAACCAAATATCCCGACGTTATCTTCTCTCACGGCACCGGCTATAAGAGCAACGAAACTAACTTCAACAACTACTTCGGCCGTGCATATCAGGCTCGTTACCTCTCCGGTATCGCTGCTGGTCTCAAGAGCCTTGAAACCGGCAACAACAACGTAGGTTACGTTGCTGCATACGGCACCGAATATGCTGAAACCGCTTCCGGTATCAACGGCTTCGCTCTCGGCGTACAGGCTGTTAACCCCGATGCAAAGGTTTACGTTAAGAAGCTCGGCGCATGGGCAGATGAAGTAAATGAATCTGCATTTGCAAAAGAACTTATCAACTCCTTCGGCTGCGGCATCATCGCACAGCACTGTGACTCCGCTCAGCCTCAGATCGCTGCACAGGGTGCTAACGTATTCGGTTGCGGCTACAACTCCGATATGACTCCCGATGCTCCCAAGGCACACCTTACCGCTGCTATCTGGAATTGGGACGTTTACTACAAGACCGCTATGGAAACCGCTATGGGTTGCGAAGCAAGCGAATTCGTTACCAAGATGGGTACTCCCGCATACTACGGCGGCCTTAAGGAAAACTTCGTTGACGTTTCTCCCCTCAGCGAAAACTGTGTCGCAGGCACTGAAGACGCTATCAAGAAGGTAAGAGAACTCATCGTTAAGGGCGAATGGGACGTATTCTCCGGCGTTAAGCTTTCCGTTACCGTTGCTGACGGCGTTGCAACCGTTACCAAGGCAGATGCTGACCTCAAGGACAACGCAGGCAACGTTATCGTTGCTGCAGGCGGCGCTTCTGTTGAAGACGGCGTTATCACCGGCACCATGAACTACTACGTAGCAGGCGTTCAGGAAGCATAATTAATTTAAAAAGTATCCGGGCCGGCCGGTCATCCGACCGGCTCGGTTTTTTTAAACGTAAAAGAACAAGCAAATTATTTGTTTGCTCTTTTGTGTTTAAAAGCACCTATTACCCTATAAGGAGGGGACTTTGTGGCAGAACAATATGCAATTGAAATGAGAAACATCACAAAGACGTTTGGCAGTGTCGTTGCAAACAGCGGAATCAATCTCGCTGTCAAACAGGGTGAAATTCTCGCCCTGCTTGGTGAAAACGGCTCGGGCAAGACCACGTTGATGAATATGCTTTCGGGTATTTACAAGCCCGACAGCGGCAGTATTTTTATCGACGGCAAAGAGGTTTCCATTGATTCTCCCGAAGACAGTAAAAAATACGGCATCGGTATGGTTCACCAGCACTTCAAGCTGGTGGAGGTTTTTTCTGCTGCCGATAATATCTGGATGGGACAGGACAAAACAGGTCCTATCCTTAAAAAGAACCGCTTTAAGTACGTTGAGGATATTGCGCATAAATTCGGGTTCGATATAGACCCGAAGAAAAAGGTCTATAACATGGCGGTTTCCGAAAAGCAGACTCTTGAAATAATCAAGGTGCTTTCTTACGGCGCAAAGACCATCATTCTTGATGAGCCGACCGCCGTTCTTACCGTGCAGGAGATCGAAAAGCTTTTCGGTGTACTTCGCCGCATGAAGGAAGAGGGCCACGCCATTATCATCATCACCCACAAGCTGAACGAGGTTATGGAAATTTCCGACCGCGTTGCGATCTTGCGCAAGGGTGAATATATCACCACCGTAAATACTGCCGAAACAAACGAGCAGGAATTGACCGAGTGGATGGTGGGCAGAAAGATCGATCTTAATATCGACAGACCGATTGTTGAAAAAACACGCCCCTTGCTCGAGGTGCGCGATCTTGTTATCCGTAACGACGAGGGAAGCGTTGCTATCGACAACGTTAACTTTTATATTCGCGGCGGCGAGATCCTTGGCGTTGCAGGCATCGCAGGATGCGGTCAGAAGGAGCTTTGCGAGGCTATCGCAGGCTTGCGCCCCATTGAAAAGGGTCAGATGATCCATAAGGGAGATAACATTGTAGGACTTTCTCCCAAGGCGATTTTGGAAAAGGGCATTTCGATGTCGTTTATCCCCGAGGACCGCTTGGGTATGGGTCTTGCACCCTCGATGTCCATAACCGAAAATATGCTGCTTAAAAATTACCGCGACGGCAGAGGTCCGCTTGTCGACCGTAAGCGCGGCAGAGCCGATGCGGAGCAGGTGATAAAGGAGCTTGAGGTAGTTACCCCGTCGTCCGAAACGCCTGTACGCCGTCTTTCCGGCGGTAACGTGCAAAAGGTCTTGCTCGGACGTGAGATCAAAGCCGGCCCCAACGTAATCGTTACGGCATATCCCGTTCGCGGCTTGGATATCAACTCCTCTTACGCCATATATAACATTCTTAACAAGCAAAAGCTTGACGGTGTCGGTATACTGTTCGTAGGTGAAGACCTCGACGTTATGATGGCACTTTGCGATAAGATCATGGTTCTTTGCCACGGTAAGGTAATGGGCGTCGTTCACGCACATAAGACCACCAAGGAAGAGCTTGGACTTATGATGACGGGCGTTTTGGACCTTAGCGAAAAGCATGAGGACAAGCCTGCCGGCATCGCAAAGGACTCCTTGTTTGAGTCCAACAACAGGGAGGAGGCGTAACTATGAGATTTCATATCGTAAAACGCGATAACGGACCGTTTTGGCAGCGCTGCTGTTATTACGTTGTAGCTGTTGTTGCGGCCTTGGCTGTTGGCGCTATCATCCTTGCATCTATCGGAGTTAACCCCTTCGAGTATTATTACAAGATGTTCACAATGGGCACCGTGGGCAACAAGATTGCCTATAAGACCTTTATGAACTACCTTAAGGAATTCGTGCCGCTTGTTCTTACCTCGGTCGCGCTTTCGTTGGCGTTTAAGATGCGTTTTTGGAACATCGGCGGCGAGGGTCAGTTTATAATGGGTGCGATCGCTTCGGCTTGGGTCGCATTCCAATTCGGCGCATATCTTCCTATGGCTGTCACCCTTATATTTATGTGTCTTGCGGCTATGCTTGCCGCAGGCATCTACGGCCTTGTTGTCGGCGCTCTTAAGGTCAAATTCGGCACTAACGAAACCCTTATGACGCTTATGCTGAACTACGTTGCGCTGTACGTTTTGTATTTTATCGGTGAAACAAAAGCCGATTGGAACTTTTTCCTTCAAGCGGATTCGGCGCGTCCCGTTTTTGAAAGCTTTGCAGAGATCGCGCAGTTTCCGTCGTTTTCCTTGGGCGGAAAATTCGAGCTTAACATAACCGTTATCCTCACGGTAATTATCGGCGTTTTGGTGTTCTTCTATCTTAAATACACCAAGCAGGGATATGAGATAGGCGTTGTCGGCGACAGCGCAAACACCGCAAAGTATGCGGGTATGAAGGTCAACAAGATCGTGCTTCGCACCGTGTTCCTTTCTGCCGCGCTTATCGGCCTTGCGTCGGCGTTCAAGGTGGGCACCTCCGGCGTGCTTTCGACCTCTGTCACTAACGACGTGGGTTGGACCGGCATTATCGTTGCTTGGCTTGCAAAGCTAAGCACACCGATGATCTTCGTTGTGTCGATGCTTATCTGCGTCCTCCAACACGGCTCGACCGTTGCGGCGGTATCCTTCTCGCAGGTCGACTCGAGCTTTGCAAATATGCTTCAGGGCGTAATTCTGTTTTTGGTTCTCGTTGCGGACTTTTTCGTTCGTTTCCGCATCGTACGCGTAAAGAAAGGGGGAAATGATTAATGGATAAGGTTGGCGTTATTACATCGTTTATCCACAATATCGTTCTTTTGAACATTCCCTTGCTTTACGGCACGGTCGGCGAGATAGTAGTTGAAAAGTCGGGCAGCCTTAACCTCGGTGTCGAGGGTACGATGGCGGTCGGCGCGATTTTCGGTTATATCTGCGGCTGTTTTGCAGACAGTATGGTAGTCGGTATCCTCACCGCGTTTATCGCAGGTGCTTTGTTTGGATTGCTTTTTGCGGCGCTTACCGTTTCGCTTCAGGCAAACCAGAACATCACCGGTCTTACGCTTACCACCTTCGGCTTGGGTATTTACTTCTTCGTAGGTAACGGCTTAAGAGCAAGCGGCAACTGGCCGACTATTTCCGAAAGCCTTAAGGACGGCTTTTCGGATATCAGCATTCCTTTGCTTTCGGATATTCCGATAATAGGTAACGGCTTGTTCAGCCATAACGTTTTGGTATATCTCGGTATTGCGATCGCGATATTTATGTGGTGGTACTTAAAGCATACCAAGTTCGGTCTTCGCCTTCGCGCTATCGGCGAAAATCCTGCGGCGGCTGACTCTGTCGGTATCAACGTAAAGAGAAGCAAATATCTTCATATCTGTCTCGGATGCGGAATTATGGGCATCGGCGGATATTATATGGGTCTTAACATGTCGGGCTCGTTCAATGCAAGCTGTTGGATAAACGGCTACGGTTGGATCGCAGTTGCGTTGGTAATTTTTGCAAACTGGAGCCCTTCGGTAGCGATCATCGGTACGTTTGTGTTCGGCTTCTTCAACACCCTCCGAGTTGCGGGCGGCAGCCTTGCTTTGGCATTCCCCGATTTTCTCGGTTGGCTTGCGGACGTTCCCACTCAGCTTTATCAGGCGCTTCCCTTTATTATTACCGCAATCGTTCTTGTCGTTACGTCGATCAAGAACAAGCGAGGAAGAAGCGGTCTTCCCGCGGCCTTGGGTCTTAACTATTTCCGCGAGGAGCGTTAAAGCAAATAAAAAACTCGGCATCTCAATTCGGATGCCGAGTATTTTTTTGTCTTAAAGACCAAGTACGTAGTCGAACAATTCGACTGCCGCTTTTTCGCTTGCCGTTTCACCGAAGTCGTCTGCAAAGTTGGAGTCTTTGAGATATTTTTCTATGGATTTCTTGTATTCCTCAAATGGAACGTTATTAGATCTAATGCCAACGACGTAGTAATAAAGGTGCTCGAGGTCGGATTTGACATATATGTCCTCGGTAACGTAAATAATGTTTTTCAAGCGGTCTCTTATCATTATCCGGCAAGCATTTGAGAAGTCCTCGTTGCGCGTGTCGGTCGGGATAGCTTCCTTTGAAAATGCCTTGCGATAAAGCGAATCGTAGCCGCAAATCGAAATATAGCGCAGTGTGAATACCGAAACGCCCTCAACGGCAACGCCGTAATTCATAATCAACTGCTCTTCCATCGATTCGTGGGATGCTTTTACGTATGCACCGACACCGATGATCATATCGGTGTGCTCGGAAATCGGAAGATTCTTTTCCACGTAGCCGAGCTGATATTCGGTGGTGTCGCCGTATATCATAGGATAGATGGCATCGGCATATCCGTTTTCAGCCCATTTTTCAACGTCCTGACAGGTATATATCTGTCTGTCGCGGTAATCCGCAAAGCAGGTAAAGCTTACGTTAAGATCGGGGTTAACGGATTTTGCGGTCTGATAAAAGCGCTTTTGATATTCCGAAATGATGTCGCGCTTCCACGCGCACCATTTTTCCCAAAGGGGATCGTTAATGCTTAAGGTCGCGGGATCCTTTCCGTATTTCTTGATAAATCCGGACTTCGAGGTCTCGTTAAAACCGAAATCCTCGTAATTGTGCGCTTGGTAATACCAGGGAAGCGGATAGCGCATATAGTCTGCCTGCACGCCGTAAACGTCGTACTTTTCGCAAATTTCGGTCAGCACGGCAAGGTTAAACGCCTGCACGTCGGGGTCGGCAGGGTCTAACGTTATCACACCGTCGGGGCCGACGTGTCTGCCTTTGTTTGTGATAAGGTATTTGTCCTTGTATATCGACATATAGTGATTTTTGGGATAAACCACTCCGTCGACACCGCTCGAGAAGGCATTGACCATTATGATCAATCGGATCCCTTGCTCCTTGCAAGCAATCTCGAACGCCTTAAGAAGGTCAACGTCGCCAAGCTGGGGAAGCTTGACTATTCCTTCGATCTCGCTGTCGTAAACCGCAAAGTTCGCCGCGAGGTTATCGATAATAAGAGTGTTAAGACCGACCGATTTTGCATAAGCTACCGTGTGGTCTACATCCTCTTGGGTTTTATAGTGCAGAATTATGCTCTTGTTGTAATCGTATTCGCCTAAGGTTACCCAAGCCGTTCTGTCCTGAATTTCGATTTGGGGAATAAGCAGAAGCTCGATTTCCCGAGTAAGCGATCGCAGATCTTCTATTGCGACCGCAAAGGCTTCGCCGTCGTTCTTGATATCCTCAACGGATTTAACGAGCGCTTCTGCCTCCGAAAGCTTGTTTGCCGCCGTTACGAAATCGATATAAGCGACCTCGGCGCGACACTTATTGTATTGCGTTCTAAGAGCTTCGGTTGTGGTCTTCAGCTCGTAAAACCTGTCCTCGGGGGTGCTTGAAATACAAAAAACTCTTGCTCTCGGCTCGAAAATGCTTGCGCCGATGCGCGCGTGCTTGACAAGACCCGAAACGCTGTTGCCGGTTGCGGAAATAATATAACCGCCGTCGGGAATTTTTTTCATGCCCGAGCAATCGGGATATATGCCGATTATTTTGTTGTTTTTGCTAACGACGATCTCGGCAACGTTCGTGCCGATAGGCGTAGTTTTGTATTCTTCGAGAGTGTAAATTACGATTCCGTCATCGGGACGGGCGCGGTTTTTTCCTGCATATCCAAAGCTTTTCAGATTATATAGCTTGTCGCCCAAAAAGATCTCGGCTTCGTCACCGACCTTAAGCATGTTGGTCTTGCGTTCCGAGGAAGAACCCTGACCGACCGCCACAACGTAACCGCCCTCGGGAATACGGGTATCTCCGATATTATCGCCCGAACGGTTTATTTCAACGATCTTTCCGTCCTTGACCGCAATTTCGGTGCACCAGACGTTGCTTGTCGTCGTTGCCGAATACCAGCGCGAATCATAAAGCCAGCCCGTGTCCTCGTCGGTGCGAATCTCGTTTTCGTGGCCTATCTCAATAACCTTGTCGCCAAAACGCACGTATTTCAAGGGGGTTGCGGAAATACTTACGGCGTTGGATTTTATCGCATCGCCAACCGAAACCGCTTGATCGGTCTCGCAAAAGCGAAGGATGAATCCGTCGCTCGGGATTATTGCGGTTGCACCGTCGGGATAGACGCAAACCGCCGATCCGTCGATAACCGCAACGTCGAAAAATTCGCTTTCGCTCTTGGGTGTTGCAACGCTTCCGAAATCGGGCGTGAAGATATAAACGCCTTTGCCTTCGGGGGTAACGTTTATGCCGTCAAGCGAGAATTCCGATTCCGCAACGGTAACGGTTTCCTTTTCCGCTTCTTCAGTTGAAGCGTCGGCTTCGGGGAGCGAGTCGTTAGATTCTACCGATTCTTCGGTCGTGCTGTTCGAGCAGGAAACCGCAAAGGGGATCAAAAGGGAAAGTGAGCAGATAAACGCAACTGTGCGAAGAAAACGAAAAGTCTTCATTTTCTCAAAACCTCACTTAATCAACAAAAATAACAGGTTGTGTTCTTTCTACGGGTGTCGGAAGCTCGCAATCACGGTATCCGAGAATGCAGTTACCGATGCCGATATATTCGTCGGGGATGCCGAAGGAGCGAGCGATCGCTCTGCCCTCTGCAGATTCAAAAACCTCTCTCGCACGGTGTATCCAACAGGAATCGATGCCCAACGAAAACGCCGCGTTCATAAGGTTTGCCATCGCGCAGGAGCCGTCCTCGACGGTAGTTGTGCGCGTTCTGTCGGCAAAAACAACGATAACTGCGGGCGCGCCGTAAAAGGGGTCGTTTTCACTGCCCATAACTGCGGCGTTCATTTTAGACATACGGCTTATAAGCTCCTTCTGCGTTACGACAAGAAAAAGCGTATCACGTGTATTTCTGCCGGTGGGGGCGTAAACCCCCGCCTTCAGAATAAGATCCAAATCTTCCTTGCTTACAGGTCTGTCGCTGTATTTGCGAATGCTTCTTCGCTCGGTAAGAGTTTTGATCGTTTCGTTCATTAATTTATGCCTCCAACGCTTCCAAAAGTGTAACGGCAAAATTACGGTAATCGTCTGCGTTGATGCTCATAATCTTTTCTCTGTCCCAAACGGCGTAAAGCTTCTTGAGATCCTTTTCGATAAGCACGAAGTTATAGGCCTTTTCAAGCGCTTCGGCGAGATTGCGTTTTTCGGCTTCTTTGATAAGCACGAAGTATTTTATACCGCGGTACATCGTCTTCCAACGGAGCGAAAGAAGGGGCTCGCCGTTCTTTGCGGGGTAAACGTAACCGAGGTCGCCGACGGGGAAGGGACCGTAGCGGAGATCGACGTTGGGCTCGTCCGTCCAGCAGGTGTAGCTCCAGCGCAAGAAGCCGTCCATCTTTGCAAGTGCCGCAAGAATACCGATGTAATATCCGTCGGTAAGCTCGCTTCTGATAAAGCTGTTGGGAACCTCGGGACAGCAGCAAACGTAGTAAAGGAAGCGCTTGTCGGGCATTTCCTTGCGGAAGTTCATAAGCGCGTCATATTCGCTGAACATAGCCGAAATATAGGGCGCGAAATCATAAATATCGTTGCCGAACTCGTTAACGAATTCCGCGTGGTTGATAGCGGTTTTGTATTTAAAGGAGGGAGCAACCGCCTTGATATGCTCAAGGCTTGCACGGTATGCAACAACGTCCGCAGGCTCGTCTGCGGCGATTCTTACGATATCGTTCTGATTGGTTTCGTTGAAATATGCCTCGAGCAATTTAATGTATTCGTCCAATTCCTTTGCGGTGCGGAGATAATCGTAAACGCCGCTTGCTTCGTCAAATGCACGAACGTGGATTCCGTCGGGATAATCGGGCGCGGTGCGCTCACCGTAATTCTTGCAATCCCAGACGTTAACAAGACCGTAAACCGAAATGCATTCGTCGATACCGTATTTAGCGCACATATCGATATATCTTTGCATAATGGAAAAATCTGCGGAAATGCTGCCGTCAGCCTTGCGAACTACGGGTATCATCGAATATTCAAAGAGATTTGCCTTGTAGCGGAGCTCTGCCTGACAGCCCTGTCCGTTCCAAGGAATTTCCGAAGCCATAACGGTAACGCACTTTACGCCGAGATCGCCAAGCGACTTGGTGTATTTTTCCAAAACCTCAAAATGCGCGTCGCTCCAAAGTGCAACGTTGTGCTGGCGTGCAAGGTTCGAGGGGTGCTGCCAAAGGTCAAGATGGAAGCCGTTATCCTTGTTTTCGGGGAAAACAAAGTTGTATACGGTAAGCTCTACGTTGAGCTCGCCGACGAATTCTTCCTTCGAGAAGCCGAAGCTTTCGAAAATCTTGATCTTGCCGTTATACCTGCCTTTTTCTGCAGCTGCGGGGATCTTTATTTCGCAGTAAACCGCAAGAATTTCGTCGTCATCAGCCTCGATAACGCTATCGTGAAGCAAAACGTCGCCGCGACGGTAAGCGTCGTCGCAAAGAACAGTGCCAACGTGCGAAAGCGAAGCCTCGAAGGGGAGGTCTGCCTCAAGACGGATGTTTCTGCGCTTTGCAAGCTGAGAGAACCAGGGCTGGTTCGAAACGTTAAGCGCAAAGCGTTCGTCTGCGGTGAAGACGGTGTTGAATGCTGCGGTATCGTTTTTGCCTGCGACAAGCTTTATTTCCTTGGGTAATTCGGCAACCGATGCGGGTGTGGTCTGTCCCCAAACGACCTTGTAATTTTCGGGTGCGGCTCCGTAAAGAATTTTCATGATGATCTCCTTTTTTATACGTGTGTTTTTAAGCGTTTTTAAGATACGTATTGTATCTGCGCTCGTTATCGAGCGTTGTGGGTGAATCGTGACCGGGATAGATATCGTAATCGCCGGGCAAATCGCGTAATGCGCGAAGCGAACGCATCATAAGCTTTTCGTCTCCGCCGAGGTCGGTCCTGCCGATGCTTTGCTTGAAAAGCGTGTCGCCCGTAAACATCATGCCGTCGAAAACGAAGCAAACACTGCCTTTTGTGTGCCCCGGGGTGGGGATAACGTAAAAATCAAATCCGGCGATCGAATATTCGCCCTCCTTCGAGAAGGTGAATTCGGCAGGCTCAAAGGGACGCGGATCGTAAGGGATTATTGCCGAAAACATATCGCGCTCGGTGAGCATATGCGCATCGGCTTCGTGGATGGCAACCGGAATGTTGATTCCTCGAAGATCGCCGACGGCAAGGATATGATCGAAATGTCCGTGGGTAAGAAGTATAAGACGGCAAACCGCATCGGCACGGTGAAGAGCGTCCTGAATAACGGTAAGATCTCCGCCCGGGTCGATCACTATTGCATCGCGCGTATCGGGGTTTTTAAGAATATAGCAATTCGTATGAAGCATGCCGACTTCAATTCTTTTTACTGTCATTTCCTTCATGGCAATTGATCCTTTCTGCGTATTCTTTTACAAAATATATTATATACGCAACTTTATCAAAAGTAAATAGCAAAATAACACGTTAAAACGGATTTTGCAAAAAAACTTGACAAATCAAAAAGAATGTGCTAATATTCAAGCAATAAATGCTTAGACGAGGACACGGGGTAAAACCGTATCGGCTTTCAGAGAGTTGCCGTTTGGTGCGAGGCAACAACCGACATTTTATCTTATCACCTCCGAGCTGCATACCTGAAATAACAGTAGGGTGTGACGGAGTTTCCGCCGTAATAAAGGGAATAGCGTCAAGTGCGCCGCAAATGAGTGGTATAATGCAGTTGTTTTTTAACAGCTTCATCTCGTTGCAGAGATGGAGCTTTTTGTTTTTTACACACTTCTTGGCGACGTAAAAAAATCAAAAAAGAAGAGGTAATTCAAAAATGGAACAGCAATCAAAGGCAATCGCCGCGCGTCTTAAATGGGCAAGAGAAAATCTTGACCTTCCCGTTAAGGTTTTGGCGGAAGCTTGCGGTATCGGTGAAAACGAATATCTGCGTATGGAAAACGGCGAAGAGGATTTTTCCTTCTCCTTCCTTTACAAGTGCGCAAAGCTTTTGGGCATGGACATTTCCGAGCTCGTTTCGGGTTCAGACCCCAAGCTTGATTTTTACAATCTCACCCGTGCAGGCGGCGGTATGCCCATTAAACGCGAAAAGGGATTTGATTATCGGCACGTCGCGCCGCTTCTCAAAAACCGTATGAGCGAGCCCTTTATCGTAACCGCAAAATACGATGAAGAGCTTCAGGACAAGCCTATCACTCTTGCAACACACGAGGGACAGGAATTCAACCTTATCCTTACCGGTAACCTGAAGATCCAGATGGGCGAGCATATCTACGTTATGAATCCCGGCGATACCGTTTATTACGACTCCGCGCATCCCCACGGTATGATCGCAGTCGGCGGACAGGATTGTACCTTCCTTGCGGTAGTATTCAAGGAAAACGGCGAAAATGAAGAAAAGGCTCCCGAAACACCCGAAAGAAAAGCAACCGCATATAATTACGACAGCTGCATCTATAAGCAATTTGTCGACGAAACCTTCGACGAGGACGGCAAGCTTGTAGACATCAAGCTTCACTGCAACGATAATTTCAACTTTGCCTATGACGTTGTCGATGCTCTTGCGGCAAAGGTTCCCGATAAAAAATGTATTCAATGGGTCGGAAACGACGGAAGCGAAAAGGAATTCACCTTCTCCGACATCTCGCGTCTTTCCTCCAAGGCGGCAAACTATTTTGCGATGCAGGGAATTAAGAAGGGCGACAGAGTAATGCTCGTGCTTAAACGCCATTGGCAGTTCTGGGTATGCATGATCGCCTTGCACAAGCTCGGCGCGGTTGCGGTTCCCGCAACAAATCAGCTCGTTGAGCACGATTTCGAATACCGCTTCAACGCGGGCGAGATCAGCGCGATCGTTTGTACCGCTGACGGCAATACCGCGATCGAAGCAGAGCGCGCTTTCCTCAAATGTCCCACTATGAAGACTAAGATCATGGTCAACGGCACGCGTGACGGATGGTTGGATTTCGATTCTAATTTTATGCGTTGCTCGTCCAACTTCCCGCGTGTTGAAAACAGCAAGGATGACCCTTCGGTTATGTTCTTCTCGTCGGGCACGACCGGATATCCCAAGCTTGCGATGCACAGCTTCACCTATCCGCTCGGACATATCGTTACCGCAAGACACTGGCATCACGTCGATCCCGACGGCTTGCACTTTACCATATCCGACACCGGCTGGGGCAAGGCGCTTTGGGGCAAGCTTTACGGTCAATGGCTTTGCGAAGCGGCGGTTTTCGTTTACGACTTCGAACGCTTTGATGCGTCCAAGCTGCTTCCGATGTTCGCAAAATACAACATCACCACCTTCTGCGCACCTCCCACAATGTATCGCTTCTTCATCCGCGAGGATCTTAATAAATACGATCTTTCTTCGCTTAAATATGCGACGATCGCAGGAGAGGCGTTAAATCCCGAGGTATTCAAGCTCTTCTATAACGCAACCGGAATTAAGCTTATGGAGGCGTTCGGTCAGACCGAAACGACTCTTACCGTCGGCAACCTTATCGGCCACGATCCGAAGCCCGGTTCTATGGGTAAGCCCAGCCCTGCGTACGATATCGACATCGTCCGTGAGGACGGAACGCCTGCCGCAGTAGGCGAAGAGGGCGAGATCGTTATCCGCCTTGACAAGGGCAGACCCTTCGGCTTGTTCCTCGGTTATTACAAAAATCAGGAAGCGACCGATAACGTGCTTTACGACGGCGTCTACCACACAGGCGATACCGCTTGGCGTGATGAAGACGGCAACTTCTGGTACGTCGGACGTGTTGACGACGTTATCAAATCGAGCGGCTACCGTATCGGCCCGTTCGAGATCGAAAGCGTTATTATGGAGCTTCCGTACGTTCTCGAGTGCGCTATCACAGGCGTGCCCGACGAAACGAGAGGCCAGATCGTTAAGGCGACGGTCGTTCTTACAAAGGACAAGCAGCCGAGCGAGGAATTGGTAAAAGAGATACAGAATTACGTCAAAACGCATACCGCGCCTTACAAATATCCCCGTAAGGTCGAATTTGTAGAAAGCCTTCCCAAAACCATTTCGGGTAAGATCAGAAGAAAGGTTCTGCGCGATAACGATAAAGCAAAGAATTAATAAAAAATTCATTGACTTTAAGCGATAATGTGTTAAGATAATATTAGGAATAAAGTTAATATCAAGGCGCAGGAACCCCCTGCGCCTTGGTGCACCTTTAAAGTAGGAAAAAATCATGGAAAAAATACCGCTTATCGTTGTTGTCGGCCCGACAGCCGGCGGCAAAAGTGCATACGCGATACAAAAAGCCACCGAGCTCGGCGGCGAAATAATAAGCGGCGATTCCATGCAGATATACCGCGAAATGGATATCGGCACCGCCAAGCCTTCAAAGGCAGAGATGGAGGGTATACCTCACCATCTTATCGATATTTGCGATATAAGCGAGCCCTTTTCGGCGGCGCGGTTCGTAAAGCTGGCAAAAGAGGCGATAAACGACGTCGTTTCCCGCGGGAAATATCCGATAATCGCAGGCGGTACGGGACTTTATATCGACACGCTCATTTCGGGCACCGAGCTTATTGCTACCGAGGACGATCCGATACTGCGCGAAAGGCTTTTTGCCGAAGCAACTGAATTCGGAGCGGAGGCTCTGCACGCAAAGCTTGCGCAGATCGATCCCGAATCCGCAAACGCCATCCACCCGAATAATATAAAGCGTGTCGTTCGCGCATTGGAAATGTATTACAATACGGGCATCACGAAAACCGAGCTCGACCGAAGAAGCAGATTGCGTGAAAGCGAATATGATGCGCACACCGTTTATATCATCCCGCGTGAGCGTGAAACGATATATAACCGCATCGACGCGCGCGTTGACATTATGTTCGAAATGGGCTTGGAAAAAGAGGTGGAAGCACTTGTTGCCAAGGGACTTCGTGAAACGCCGACAGCGTCACAAGCGATAGGATACAAGGAATTTTATCCCTATTTCGACGGCTTGTACGGCATCGATTCGGTTAAAGAGGCGATCTGCCTTAACACCAGACATTACGCAAAGCGGCAGCTTACCTGGTTCAACCGCAAGCCTGCCGACGAGATGATTTATATTTAAATTTCACACGAAAAACAAAGAAAAGGAGGGAAAACGATGAGCGAGCAAAACAAAAACCTGCCCGAAAATAAAACCGAAACTTCGGTTGCCACACGCCGCATAAAGCCGCAGGAAAACAAAAGCGACAAATTTATTAAGTTTGCAAAGCGCTTTTTCGCACAGTTCGGCACCGCAATAATGGCGGTTGCCGTAGTCGCTTACGTTTTTCTTCAGCTCATGCTTAACGTAAGCGTGAGTCTCGACCGCGAAACCGCGACCTACGTAAATATAACCGACCGCGAAGAGCTTTCCGCTTTTTTGTTCCGTGACGAATATCTCATTCCCCAAGGCGCCGAGGGCACGGATTGCTTCCTTGCAGAGGATGGCGAAAAGGTCAGACTCGGTCAGGACATCGTTGTGACCTATTCCGACGAAAACGACGTTAAGATCCAAAAACGTATAAGCGAGATCGACAACAGAATTGACATTCTCAAAAGGTCAAGCCTTACTACCGGCGCTTCGACGACCGATATAACCCTTATCGACGGCAGGATAAACGAGCTTATTCTTTCTATCGCACGTCAGGTCGATGAAAAGGATTTCGACAAGGTCCTCCGCGAAAAGGAAGAGCTGCTGATTTTAATGAACCGCCGACAGGCGTTGACTCATTCGGACGATTACAAAAAAGAGCTCAAGGAGCTTGAAGCCGAAAAGGAATCGCTTAATAATCAGCTGAGCGGGGCAAACTACACCGTGCAATCGCCGAAGAGCGGATATTTTTATTCGACAGTCGACGGTTACGAAAATGCCTTTACTCTCGACGTGCTCGATCAGCTTACCGGCGAAAGCTTCGAAAAGCTTTCGGAATCGACACCCGACAAGGGCCTTATTTCGCAATCCTCGGGCAAGATAGTAATGTCGTCGACCTGGTATATTGCCGTTGCGGTAAACAAACGCACCGCCGAGACCTTCAAAAACGGGAAGAATTATCCTATAACCTTCCAATATTCCAACAACACGGTTTTGGACATGACGCTCGAGCGTAAAATAAACCGAACCGATAAGGACAGCACCGTTCTCGTGTTCAGCACGAAGCTCATGCCCGAAGGCTTCGATTATTCGCGTTGCCAGACGATCGAGCTTCCCACGACAGTGCACGAGGGCATACGCGTCAATAACAATGCGATACGTATGCAGGACGGAGAGATCGGAGTTTACGTTGTAGTAGGCTCGAAGGTCGTTTTCAAAAAAACCACCGTTATTTACAATTACGGCAGCTATGCCGTTTGCGCAATACCCAAAAATCCCGCTTACCCCAACCGTCACGATATCGCGTATTCGTCACAGACCGAGCTTTCGCTGCACGATTCGGTGATAATTAACGGCGAGGATCTGTTCGACGGAAAACGATTGAAATAATTGGGGAAAAGATAATGAACGATAAAAAACAGGTTGCCGAAAGCATCGCACGGATAAAACGCGAGATAGACGGCAGAGCACGACTTCTTGCCGCAACAAAAACGGTTCCGCCGGAAATGATAAATTTTGCGTTGGAGCAGGGGATCGACCTTATTGGTGAAAATCGTGTAAACGAGCTTTTGGAAAAATACGATCAAATAAACCGCGACAAAACCGAAATTCACTTTATCGGCGCCTTGCAGACCAACAAGGTGAAATACATCATCGACAAGGTGGATATGATACATTCTGTGGACAGAGTATCGCTTGCCGACGAGATCGAACGCCAAGCCGCCAAGCACGGAATAATCATGCCGGTGCTTGCCGAGGTGAATATCGGAAACGAGATCACGAAATCGGGCGTTTCGCCGACCGAGATCTACGAATTTTGCAGGTATTTAAACAGCTTGCCGCACCTAAAGCTTCGGGGTTTGATGGCTATTCCTCCGAAATGCGAGGAAAAGGGCGGAAATAACGAATATTTTTGCAAAATGAGGAAAATATTTGTTGACATATCGTACCAAAATGTAGATAATAGTAATATGGATGTACTGTCGCTTGGTATGAGTGACGATTATCTTGATGCCGTTGAATGCGGCTCGACAATGGTACGTGTCGGAAGCGGTATTTTCGGCAAAAGAATTTATAATAATAATTAAAATTAAACATATTTTCAGGAGGCACACTATGGGACTTATGAATCGCTTGGGCGATCTCTTCAAGAGCGAAGAGGAATACGAAAACGAAGAATTTGAAGAATATGAAGAGGAAGAACAGGTAGTTGCAGCAGCGCCCGCACAGGCACCCAAGGCAGCTCCCGCATCCAGACCTACCGGCGGCATCTCCTCCGGCGCGGCATTGGAAATGAAGGTCGTCAAGCCCGAAAGATTTGACGAAGTTAAGGCTATCGGCGAGCATCTTCTTGCAAGACGCACCGTTGTTCTCAACCTCGAAGAAACCAACAAGGAAACCACCAAGAGAATCATCGACTTCCTTTGCGGCGTTGTTTTTGCAATTGACGGTCAGGTAAAGAAGGTTGCAAACGCTACCTACGTTGTTACCCCCAAGAACGTTGACGTTTCCGGCGAGCAGGCTGAAAACACCGCAGCTCCCGAGGAAGCAAAGCAGCCCAGAGAACTTTTCCGCTAAGGTAGATAATATTTGGAAACACTTTTTTATATCGTATCACGGTCGGTATATCTATTCTTAAGCATATTTATGTTCCTTCTTCTTGCAAGAGTCGTTTTGGGCTTCTTTGCGGATGAGGAATCAAGAGCGTTCAGCTTTTGCTATGCGATTACCGAACCCGTTGTTTCGCCCGTGCGCGGATTGCTTTCGCACGTCCCCGTATTGGCGGATTCGCCTATCGACTTTTCGTTTATGGCGACCTGTCTTATAATTATATTAGTTCAAGACGCACTACCGCTTTAACGGTTTTTAATGCCAAAAAGCGTAGTGCTTTTGGGCTTTATTATGCAGGTTTGTATGCAAGGACCTTTTGAGCGTAAAGCGCTATATATAACCGAAAGGAGTGCTCTGCAATGTTAGCACCGCACGAATTGAAAAATAAACAGTTTCAAAAAAGCTTTAAGGGCTACAATCCTCAGGAAGTAGACGAATATCTCGAATTCGTACTCGAAAAATACACGGAAGCATACCGCGAAAACAACGAGCTTGAGCGTAAGCTTCGCATCGTTGTTACCAACCTCGACGAGATCAAGGACGAGGAGGAATCTATCCGCAGTACGCTTATTTCCGCACAGAAAATGGCGGAAAAGATCATTGCCGATGCAAACGACCGCGCCGATATAATCACCGGCGCTATCAAGGACCGTTGCGACGGCGTTATAGCGGAATTCCGTCAACAGCTTCAGGCCGAAAAAGAAAAGGCTTGGATCATGCGTACCCGCATAATCGACTTTAAAAAGCAGCTTTACGAGCTTTACGGAGCGCACATTGCCGACCTCAAGGATCTTTCGGTTAACGAGATCGAGGATATCGTTCTTCCCAACGACGACGTTTTGGTTGCGGGAATCTTTAACGACGTTAAGACGAGGATCGAAGAGGAAACCGAACGCAGAAAGAACGTTCGCGAATTAAAGAATGAGGAACCGCATTTTGCCGATGTGATCGAGGCGCCCGAGGCTTCCGAAGAAAAAGAGGAAGTTATCGACGTTAAACTTGACGATCAACCCGAGCTCTCTGCCGAAGCAAAAACCGCAGAGGATGAATATCTTAAATACATGATGGGAGAAAGCAAGCCCGAATAATATCGGCAAAACGCTTTTTTAATACGACAATGAAGGACTACAAGGATACACTTAATTTGCCTGTCACCGATTTCCCGATGAGAGGCAACCTCCCCACAAAGGAGCCCGAAACACTTAACCGCTGGAACGAAGAGGAGCTTTATAAAAAGCTTCTCAAAAAGAACGAGGGCAAAACTCCCTTCGTTCTTCACGACGGCCCTCCCTTCTCCAACGGCTTTATCCATATGGGACACGCTCTTAACAAGGTTCTCAAGGACTTTATCGTCAAGTCCAAGGCAATGAGCGGACATTACACCCCCTACGTTCCCGGTTGGGACAACCACGGTCTCCCTATCGAAAGAGCTATCGAAAAGACCAAAAAAGACCTTAACAAGGATATGACCGTTCCCGAATTCAGAAAGGCTTGCGAGGATTTTGCAGAGGACTTCATCCAAAAGCAGATGGCAGGCTTCAGACGCTTGGGCGTTGTCGGCGATTGGGATGCTCCCTATCGCACGATGGATAAGCACTTTGAAGCGCAAGAGGTTAAGATCTTCGGCGCAATGTTCGACAAGGGCTATATCTACAAGGGCTTGAAGCCCGTAACCTGGTGTCCCTTCTGTGCAACTGCGGTTGCCGAAGCGGATATCGAATATCACGACGATCCCTGTACCTCTGTGTACGTTAAATTCAAGATCAAGGACGATAACGGCAAGCTTGCCGGATTTGACCTTGAAAACACATATTTCGTTATCTGGACCACCACCATCTGGACTCTTCCCGGTAACATGGCAATCTGCTTGCACCCGCGTGAAAGCTATGCGCTCGTAAAGGCAGAAAACGGCGAAACCTATATTATGGCGGAAGCTCTCGCCGAAAAGACCATGAAGGTAGGCGGATTCGAAAATTACGAAATTCTTGCGACCTTCCCCGGCGAATTTTTCGAAAATATGCTCGCCTCGCACCCCTTCCTTGACAAGACCTCGCGCCTTGTTTATGCCGAATACGTTACTATGGACAGCGGTACCGGCTGCGTTCATACCGCTCCCGGCTTCGGTGCAGACGACTATCAGACCTGTATGAGATACGGTATGGACCTTGTCGTTCCCGTTGACGATTACGGCAAGCATACCGATTATGCGGGCAAATACGCAGGCCTCAAGACCGAGGAATCCAATCCCATAATTCTCGAGGATATGAGAGAATCGGGCGCGTTGTTCGCATCCGAAAACATCATGCACTCCTATCCTCATCACGACCGTTGCAAAAAGCCGGTCATCTTCCGTGCAACTCCTCAATGGTTCTGCTCGGTTGAATCCTTCAAGGATCAGGCTATCAAGGCGATCGAAAACGTTCAGTGGTTCCCTGCATGGGGCGAGGACAGAATGGTCAGCATGATCCGCGAAAGAGCCGATTGGTGTATTTCGCGTCAGCGCCGTTGGGGTCTTCCCATTCCCGTGTTCTACTGCAAGGATTGCGGCAAGCCTGTTTCCACTCCCGAATCTATCAATAAAATTTCGGCTCTCTTCGACGAATTCGGCTCGAACGCTTGGTTCGAACGCGACGTAGCAGAGCTTATCCCCGAAGGATTTACCTGCCCCCATTGCGGCGGCAAGACCTTCGAAAAGGAAACCGATACTCTCGACTGCTGGTTCGACTCGGGCTCGACTCACTTCGCTTCTCTTATGAAGGATACTCCCGACCTCTGGCCTGCAGACGTATATCTCGAAGGCGCAGATCAATACCGCGGCTGGTTCCAATCGAGTCTTCTTACCTCTGTCGGTGCGCTTGACAAGGGCGCTCCCTTCAAGCAGGTTCTTACTCACGGTTGGGTTGTTGACGGTCAGGGCCGTGCAATGCATAAGAGCCTTGGAAACGGTGTTGACCCTGCAGACCTTATCAAGGATTTCGGCGCAGATATCGTTCGTCTTTGGGCGGCATCCTCCGACTATCACGCAGACGTTCGTTGCTCGAAGGAAATCTTCAAGCAGCTTTCCGAATCCTACCGTAAGCTCAGAAACACTCTCCGTATCCTTTTGGCGAACCTCGGCTCTGCCGAAAACGATTTCGACCCCAACAAGGATATGGTTTGCCCCGAAAGCCTTACCGATATCGATAAGTGGGCTCTTTCGCGTCTTAACAAGCTCGTTAAGCGCGTTCGCGAGGCTTACGATAATTATCAGTTCCATATCGTATATCACGAAATTCATAATTTCTGCTCTATCGATATGTCGAAGCTTTATATCGACATCACCAAGGACAGACTTTACTGTGAAGCGAAGAACGATCCTGCGCGCCGCAGCACTCAGACCGCTATGTACGTAATCGCAAGCGCTCTTACAAGATTGCTCGCGCCTATCCTTTCCTTCACGAGTGAAGAAACCTGGAGCTTCATAAGCCATACCGATTCCGATGACGTCGAAAGCGTATTCTTTAACGATATGCCCGCTTTTGAAGAAAAGTATGATTTCTCGGAGATCGAAGAGAAATATGAATCGCTCTTTAACTTGCGCGATGGCGTTATGAAGGCGCTTGAGCTTGCAAGAGCAGATAAGGCGATCGGTAAATCGCTCGAAGCCAGCGTTGCTATCTATGCAAAGGCAGGCAGCGAAGCGATGAACCTCTTCCGTGAATTTGAATCGATCCTTCCCGACATTTTCATCGTTAGCAAGGTAAGCCTTTCGGATGAAAACGCTCCCGAGGGTGCGTATTACGACGAAGAAACCGGTATTTCTGTTGTTGTAGCTGTTGCAGAGGGCGAAAAGTGCGTTCGTTGCTGGATGCACAAGGACGATTGCACTGTCGATGAGGACGGTCAGCACCTTTGCGAACGCTGCCGTAAAGCAATATGTTAGCAGCTGTTATCGCGGTCTTGGCGATCATTGCCGACCAGATAACGAAATATATCGTTGTTGCAAATATCGAATATAAGGGTTCGGTGCCCTTTATTCCCGGATTTATGAGCTTTTTCCATACCAGAAATACGGGTGCCGCCTTTTCGATGTTTTCGGATCAGCGTTGGGTATATATGGTGTTTTCCTTCATCTCGATGGCCTTGATCATCTATATGCTCATCAGAGAATACAAGCGCCACAAGCTTCTTAACATAGCGCTTGCAATGGTGCTCGGCGGCGGTATCGGCAATATGATCGACCGCATTCGCCTTGGCTACGTTGTGGATTTCTTCAAAACCGAGTTTATGGATTTTGCCGTGTTCAACGTTGCCGATTGCTTTATTACGGTCGGTGCGGTGTTGCTTGGCGTATACGTCATCTTTTTCGAGCCGAGAGTCGAAAAACGTCTTAAGGCAGAAAAGGCCGCTCTTGCAGCCGCAACCGAATGTGCCACGGCAGAAACGGTTGCTCCCGTAACCGATGAAAAGGCAGAGCCTATAACCGAGGAAAAGACCGAAGAAGCCGTAAAAGCAGAAATAACGTCCTCCGAGGAAAACAGTGAAAATGGATAATTACACCGTTACTTTGCAGGATACCGAAGAAAAATGCCGATTGGACGTTTTGGCGTCACGTGTTTTCGAAATAAGCCGCGCAAGAGCGCAGGAGCTTATTTCGGACGGAAAAATAACCGTCAACGGCAAAAAATGCGAAAAAAAGCTTTTGCTTTCGGTCGGTGATATTTTGGAGATCGAGCTTCCGCCCGAGCGTGAGCTCGAAGCTGTTCCTCAAAACATCCCGATCGATATAATCTACGAGGATGAATATCTCCTTGTGGTAGATAAGCCTCGCGGCATGGTGGTGCACCCCGCCGCAGGCAATCCCGACAACACCTTGGTAAACGCCCTGCTTTACCATTGTAAGGGCAGACTTTCGTCGATAAACGGAGTTATTCGCCCCGGGATCGTGCACCGTATCGACAAGGACACTTCGGGCTTGCTTATAGTCGCAAAGACCGATGAAGCGCATCAGGGCCTTGCCGAGCAGATCGCCGTTCATTCCTTTACGCGAAAGTATGAAGCGATAATCGGCGGTCATTTGAAGGAAGAAAGCGGAACGGTCAGCGCACCTATCGGACGTCATAAGACCGACCGCAAAAAAATGGCGGTCACCGCATTAAATTCCAAAGAGGCGGTAACGCATTACCGCGTAATTGCCGAAAGCAGGGAATATACCCATCTTGAGCTTACGCTCGAAACGGGCCGCACCCATCAGATCAGGGTGCACATGGCATATATCGGACATCCTGTCGCAGGCGATACGGTATATGGAAACGCACGTTACAGGCTTGGCATGGAAGGTCAATGTCTGTTCGCGAAATACATATCTTTTGTCCATCCGATAACGGGTGAGACCATGACGTTTGAAGCGGCAAGGCCTGCGTATTTCAGCGATGCGCTACGCCGCGCCGGGCTTTAGTCAGAAAGGAAATGATTATGGAAAAAAGAACTCTCCTCACGCTGAAAGAAAGAGCCGCTAAGATCAGAATTCATTCTGTCGACGCGGTATACGGTGCAAAAAGCGGCCATCCGGGCGGATCGCTGTCTATTGCAGACGTAGTTGCCTATCTCTATTTCCACAAGATGAACATCGATCCCAAGGATCCCCAAAAGGAAGACCGCGACAGATTCGTTCTTTCCAAGGGTCACTGCTGTCCTGCGCTTTATGCCGCATTGGCAGAAAAGGGCTATTTCGATGTTGAAGAGCTTAAGAAGCTTCGCAAATTGGGCGCAATGCTTCAGGGCCACCCCGATATGAAGGGCATCCCCGGTATCGATATGTCCACCGGCTCCCTCGGACAGGGCTTCTCCACCGCTTGCGGTATGGCTGCCGTTGCAAAGCGCAAGGGCTATGACTGGAAGGTTTACACCGCGCTCGGCGACGGTGAGATCGAAGAAGGTCAGGTTTGGGAAGCGGCAATGTTCGCAAATATGTACGGACTTGACAATCTTATCGCATTTATCGACTGCAACGGTTATCAGATCGACGGTGCGGTAAGCGACGTTATGAACCCCCACCCCGTTGACGAAAAGTTCAAGGCATTCGGTTGGTTCGTTAAAGTTATCGACGGCCACGATTTCGAAGCTATCGACAATGCGGTAAACGAAGCACTTGCTTGCGGCAAGCCTGCGGCGATCATTTGCAACACCGTTAAGGGTAAGGGCGTTTCCTTTATGGAAAACAATTATACTTGGCACGGCAAGGCTCCCAAGGATGATGAATATGAACTCGCAAAGAAAGAGCTTTACGATGCATGGGTAAAGGCAGAGGAGGACGTTAAAAATGGCTGAAAAAGAAGCAACCAGAGTCGCGTACGGCAGAAAGCTTACCGAGCTCGGTGAAAAATATGATTTTTACGTGCTCGATGCCGACCTTTCTGGCTCGACACAAACCGCTGTTTTTGCAAAAAAATATCCCGAACGCTTCTTCAACTGCGGTATCGCAGAGGGCAATATGATCTCGGTAGCGGCAGGTATTGCGGCAACAGGTATTCCCGCATTTGCGTCCTCTTTCGCGATGTTTGCCTGCGGCAGAGCGTTTGAACAGATCCGCAACTCGGTTGCATATCCGCAGCTTCCCGTTAAGATCTGCGCATCTCACGCAGGTGTTACCGTTGGCGAAGACGGTGCTACCCACCAGTTCTGCGAGGATATGGCAATTATGCGTGCGCTTCCCAATATGACCGTTGTTTGCCCTGCAGACTCGGCTTCTACCGAAGCGCTTCTTGAAGAGATCGTTAAATTTGACGGCCCCGTATATATGCGTCTGGGCAGATATGCGGTTCCCCAGTTCTACACCAAGGGCGAACAGGAATTCAAGCTCGGTAAGGGTATCGTTCTTGCCGACGGTAAGGACGTGACCATCGTTGCAACCGGTATTATGGTTGCCGCGGCTATGGAAGCACGCGCTATCCTTGCCGAAGAAGGCATCGATGCGGCTGTTATCGACATCCACACCGTTAAGCCTCTTGACGTTGAGTTGATCACCGAATATGCCGAAAAGACCGGCAACGTGGTTACCAGCGAAGAGCATTCGGTAATCGGCGGCCTCGGCGATGCGGTAATTTCCGCACTTTCCGAAAGCGCTTGCGCAAAGGTCGTTAAACACGGTATCGAAGACGTTTTCGGCACCTCCGCACCCGCAGGAGTTCTTTTGGAGCACTACGGTCTTAATGCGAACGGCATTGTCGAAAAGGTAAGAAAATTGCTTAAAAAATAAGATTTAAGGGGTATCGTTTGATACCCCTTAATTTGAAATTCGGAGAAAGAAAATGACAGTAGAGCAGTTAATAAATGCACTTGATGAAATGATCCCCAAAACCCTTTCGGAGCCTTGGGATAACGACGGTATCGACGTTGTTCCCGATAAAAATTCCGAAATAACGGGCGTTCTTTGTGCGCTCGATTGCACGAGTATTGCCATTAACAGGGCAACAGAGCTTGGTTGCAACGTCATTATCACTCATCATCCTCTCGTTTTCAAGCCGCTCGGCGCAGTTTCGTGCGATGACAGCGTTGGAAAGCGCGTTATCGAATGCATAAGGCGCGGAATCGCCGTCGTATCGTTCCATACGCGTCTTGATATAATCGAAGGCGGCGTTAACGATATTCTGGCGGAAACGGTAGGACTTACAAACGTTGAAAGCTTCATCCCTTACGGCAGGATCGGCGATATCGAAGAAACGAAATTTGAAGTTTTTGCCGAATCGGTCGCAAACGCTTTGGGATTGAATATATATGAATTGGGACTTGTTAAGTCAAGCGAGAACGTAAAAAGAGTTGCGCTTGTTTCGGGCTGCGGCAAGGACGAGATCGGTGACGCGATAAAAGCAGGCGCCGATACCTTTATCACGGGTGAGGTAATGCATAACCATATGCTCGATTGCAGAGAAATGGGCATTAACCTTATCTGCGCAACGCATTACGCAACCGAAAGAATAGTTTTATCCTTCCTTGCAGAAAAGGTCAAGGAATTTGCAAGAGTTGAAGTTTTAGAATTTACAAGAGAAGAAGAATATGGCATTTGACGGACTTTTTTGCGCCGCAGTAGCGCAGGAATTGAATAAATGGGCAGGCGCGAGGGTTGAAAAAATTCACCAAAGCTCGCAAACCTGCTTTTATTTCCAAATATACCGCGACGGAAAACGCGGTAATTTCGTCATATCCGCGTCAGCCGCGCGTCCGATACTTGCCATAACCGAGGAATCGGTTGCCCGTCCCGATACGCCTACGCCGATATGTATGCTTTACAGAAAGCATCTGCAAAACGGCCGCTTTATAGCAGCAGAATGGGTTGAAAACGAGCGTATTATCCGCTTCGTTTTCGATTCTGCCGACGAAATGGGATATATAAAGCGTAAATTCATTTATGCCGAGATGATGGGCAAATATTCAAATATTATCCTTACCGACGATAAGGACAGAATACTTGCGGCAAGCTCGACGTCGGACATTACCTCGGGCGTGCGCAGTATTATGGCAGGGCTTACTTACGAGCAACCGCCAAAGCAGGATAAAATTTCTGTTTTTGCGGTCGACGATGCATCCTTTCTTTCGCTTTGCGAGGAAAAGAGTGGAATGCGTGCTTGCGACTTTTTGCTAAAAAGCTTTCTCGGCTTTTCTCCCGTTGTGGCAAGGGAGGTTGCGTTCCGCGCTTTAGGCGACCCCGAAAGAGAAATATGCGCAGAAAATGCACGTTTGTTGCTCGAAGAGTTTAAAAAGCTGGTATCGGCAATAAAAAATTGCGAATTTGTACCGAATGCGGTATATGATAACGAAAACAACGGGGTCGAATATTCCTTTATCCGTCTTACGCAATACGGCGAATCGGTTTCGATCCGCGAATACGAAAGCTTTTCGGCGCTTCTTACCGATTATTTCGGAAAAAAAGAGGAATCGGTCAATATCGGCAGATACTCGCGCGAGATATTAAAAACCGTAAATTCCCATCTTTCGCGCTCGCAAAAAAAGCTTGCGCTTCTTAAAACCGAGCTTAAGGAATGCGACGCGATGGAGGATATGCGTATCCGCGGCGACGTGGTGACCGCAAATATCTACCGTATCCGTCAGGGCGACAGCGAGGTTACGGGTATGGATTACGAATCGGGCAACGAAATTACCGTTTCGCTCGACGTAGCACTTGCACCTGCGAAAAACGCACAGCGCTATTATAAAAAATATTCAAAAATGAAACGTGCGTCGGTCATGCTTGCCGAGCAGATAAAAAAGACCGAGGCGGTTTGTGATTACTTGATCGGTGTTATCGGCTTTATCGACCGCGCGGCAAGCCCTAAGGAACTTGCGGAAATCAGGCTTGAGCTTGCAGAGGGCGGATTTATTTCCGACAAATCGGTTGGCGATAAAAAGAAAAAAACACCTGCATCAAAGCCGCTTTCCTTCACCACGACCGATGGTTTACTGCTTCGTGTCGGCAGAAATAACCGCCAAAACGATGCTCTTACCGGCTCGGCGGACAGAAACGAGCTTTGGTTTCACATCAAGGGCTTCCACGGCTCGCACGTTATCCTTACTCCCAACGGAAACGAGGAACCGACCGACCGCGATTATACCGAAGCGGCGATGGTTGCGGCATATTTCAGCGAAAAACGCGGAAGCTCAAACGTCGAGGTCGATTATACCCGTGTCCGTTCTTTAAAAAAGCCTTCGGGCAGTGCCCCCGGATTTGTAACCTATGAAAAATATTGGTCGGCTGTGGTCGATGCAATAAACCCGTTTGAAAAGCAGTAAAATTTTAAAGGTGTTATTATGAGCTTGCTTGAAAGGTCGCTTCCGCTTATTGGCGAGGACGGCGTTAAAAAACTGAATAATTCAAGCATTATCGTTTTCGGTGTTGGCGGTGTCGGCTCTTGGTGTGCCGAGGCGTTGGCAAGATGCGGTGTCGGAAAAATTACCGTTGTCG
The DNA here is from genome assembly GCA_017561145.1 of Clostridia bacterium. Classification (GTDB taxonomy): domain Bacteria; phylum Bacillota; class Clostridia; order Oscillospirales; family CAG-382; genus Coliplasma. The sequence continues at coordinate 32,704 of JAFZDO010000025.1, forward strand.
ACGGCGACGTTATTTCCGAAACGAACAAAAACCGCCAAATAATCGCTCTTTCATCGACCGAAGGACATGAAAAGGCAGAAACAAGCGCAAAAAGATTAAGGGATATCAACCCCGATTGCGAAGTGACAAGCGTGAATTTGTTTTATTCTGTCGAAACGAAGGATGAAATCGACCTTTCGGAGTATGATTATATCGCAGATTGTATCGATACCGTAACGAGCAAGCTTTTGCTTATTACATCGGCGAATGAATTAAAGGTTCCGATAATTTCATCGATGGGCACGGGCAACCGTCTTGACCCCTCGAAGATAACTGTAACCGATATATTCAAAACCTCGGGCGATCCTTTGGCGCGTATTATGCGAAAAGAGCTCCGCGCAAGAAACGTTGAATCGTTAAAGGTAGTTTGCTCACTTGAAGAGCCGGGAAAATGCTGCGAGGGCAGAAACGAAATTACAGGCAGAGCTACCCCCTCAAGCGCCGTTTTCGTACCCGCAACGGCAGGCTTGCGTATGGCTTACGAGATAGTTAAGGAGCTGCTTTATGTCTAAACAGCAATGGAAGGGCGGGGCGAACGCTTCGCTTTCGATGAAAAACTAAAGTTTTTCACCGTTTTCCGCACGGCGGGACTTGTGAGTTGCGTTCGCTCGCGCGGAATCCGTGCGCACGGCTTTGCCGCTTGTCCGAATTCCCGCAACTCCAAGGTATATTTTTCAAGGCACATGTCCTTGAAAAATATGTTATTCTTTATTGTATAGGTAAAACTTATGTCTAAACAACAATGGAAGGGTGGGGCACTTTTGGCTCCCGTGCCGTCGGTGCTTGTTTCAAGCTCAAACGGCGAAAAGGACAATATAATAACTATCGGTTGGACGGGGATTTGTGCCACACACCCGCCAAAGCTTTATATATCGGTCAGACCCGAACGCTTTTCCTATAATCTGATTAAGGAAAGCGGCGAATTTTGCGTTAATCTGCCTACCGTGCAAATGGTGCGCGCGGTTGATTTTTGCGGCGTAAGGTCGGGCAGGGATATCGACAAATTCAAGGAAACCAAGCTTACCAAATCCGATTCTTTTGCGGTAGGATGTAAGAGCATTGCCGAATGTCCCCTTACTCTCGAATGCAAGGTCGACAGAATCATACCGCTCGGCTCGCACGATATGTTTATCGCCGATATAGTTTGCGTTGCGGTTGACGAATCGATAATCGATGAAAAGGGAAGGCTGATGCTCGAGCGTGCCGACCTTTTGGCATATTCTCACGGCGATTATTTTACCCTCGGCAAAAAGATCGGAGATTTCGGATTTTCGGTACGAAAGAAGAAAAATCTTAAAAGGAACTTCAAAAAATGAACTCTGTAACGATTATTCACGTCGGTGATTTTAAGGAAAAGTATTTCAAGGATGCCGAAAATGAATATATCAAGCGTTTGAAGGCGTTTTGCGATTACAAGACGGTCTGCATAAAAGAAGAATCCTGCTTTGGCGAGGATTCCGAAAAGCTTATTCTCCGTGCGCTTGAAAAGGAAGCAAACGGCATTCGCCAAGCGATTCCCAAAAACGCATTGAAGATAGCAATGTGTATCGAGGGAAAGCAATTATCGAGCGTTGAATTGGCGAACGTGTTCTTGAACGAATCGCGCCCGATATGCTTTATTATCGGCTCGTCGTTCGGTCTTGACGAAGCGTTGAAACGCGAATGTGACCTTCGCTTGTCGATGTCGAAAATGACCTTTCCGCATATGCTTGCGCGAGTTATGCTTGCCGAGCAGGTCTACCGAGCGTTTTCGATCAACAGCGGAAAGAAATACCATAAATAAAAAGAAAAACCTGCGAATGAATCGCAGGTTTTATTTTGCAATTAATATGCAGCGTATACGCCCAAAACTACCAAGAAGATGAAGATAACGCTTAAGCCGATGCTGATAGCCGAGGTAATGATACCTGCAACTGCCATGCCGTTCTTTGCGCCAACGCTCTTTGCCTTGCTGTTACCGATGCAACCGAGGATAAGACCGGGGATGCTGAAAATAAAGGTGAAGTAGTAGAGAAGGCAGAAGAAAGAAACGGAAATGATACCGAGGATCATACCAACGATGCCAAGTGCCTTGCCGGGAACTGCAACGGGAGCAGTGGGAACGTAAGGAGGCTGATAAGGAGCCTGATATTGCTGTTGAGGTTGTTGATACTGGGGTTGTTGATATTGAGGTTGCTGATATTGAGGTTGAGCCTCCTGCTGAGGTTGTTGATTATCGAGCTTAGTACCGCAATTAGCGCAGAAAGCTACGCCGTCAGCGTTATTCGAGCCGCAGTTAGGACAGAACATAATGATTATCTCCTTGTAAATTTGTTTTTAACAGTTTATCACAGAAAAATTGTAAAATCAATTGTTTTTCCCAAAAAACAACAATTATTTCCTTATAACATCAGACTGTTGATAAAGTAATAGTAATTGTAAAAACTTGAATCGACAGTATCAAACAGGAAGATGACAAATACCAACGACAACAAGGCCATCACAATACCGATCACTGATGTGATGATACCGGCGGTCGCAAATCCGTTTTTAAGTCCGACTGCCTTCGCACGGGAATTTGCCATGCAACCGAGAATAAGACCGATTATAGCGCAGGGGAAGATGAGAACCGCATAGCAGAGGAACGCACAGGTGGTTGCACCGAGCACCATCGAGGTTATGCCCATGCCCAACGAAGGAATTTTGGGTTTGACCGTTTGGACAGGGGGCTGATAGGGCGAATAGCTTTGTTGAGCCGCATTTGTTATGGGCGCGCCGCAATTTCTGCAAAAGGAGGCGCCTTCGTTATTGTTAAAGCCGCATTTCTCGCAAAACATTTTATAAAACCTCCAAAATATATTCTGTTAACAGTTTATCATAGGTTTGCGGAGAAATCAATCGTTTTGCCGATTTTTGTTGCAATAGCGCAGGTAAAAATTTAATACCTCTGCCGTTACGACAGAGGTATATTGTTCTCTTTGATATAATCGATCATCCTGCATAGCGCGTTTGCGGTCTCCTGCTTTGTAAGAGTGTGCGAGGGGGAAAGCGATTCGAAAAAGCCTGCCTTGTTAGCCGCAAGTATCGAAGAAAGCGTGCGGTCCTGCGATCCCGTGCTTACACTTTCGGAATTCGTTTCGGGTAGCTTAAGCGCAGAGCTTATCATATAAGCGGCATCGGCAACGGTTATCTTTTCAAACGGAGCAAAGGCGCCGTTGTCAAGCTTGATCAGATTTTGCTCGTTTGCGGCAGAAAGATATCCCTTCAGCCCCGACGATAATGCGTCATCGTCGCTGACTGCGCTGTCGGCAACCGCGGCGATTTCGGTATCAAGCCCTGCGGCATTCATCATCATTACCAAAAATTCAATTTTCGAAACGGCGGCTTCGGGATCGAAATAATATTTTCCGTCGGTGATGCGGTAAACCATAACGTTCTGCGAGCAAACGCGGTAGGCATATAAATGATCCTCGCTGTCCTGCATATCCTCGAATACAAGGGAGCTTTCGTTCTCCTCGACGGTTATTGTAAGCGTTGCACGCTCGGAGGTCGCTCCGAAACGGTCGGTCACCGTATAAACAAGAGTATCCTTGCCCGAAAAGTCGGGGTTCGGGACGTAGGACACCCTACCGCTCTCTTCTATTTTGATCCTTCCGTCACGCGGATAGGTTATCACGTTTACGGTGAAGGAGTCGCCGTTTGGCTCGTTTATCTCAAGATTCGATTCGCAACCTATCCCCGAAACGGTTTTCATAGTGCTGTCAAAAACAAGGGGAGAGAGGTTTTTTTGGTCGGTAAATGAGATCTCGCACTTGATCTCCTTGCCGTTAAGGCTTTGGGCATCGCATGAAAAGCCAAACGTCGCAAGCTCGATTTCGCCGTTGGGGACGAATTTCAGATATTCGAGCGTTGACGCGGGTATAGTCTGCCCTAAAATCACCGAGGCGCCTTTGTAAATAAGCGTGCCGAGGCTCGCTTCGGGAAGGGAAGCCACCTTGACGTACGTAAGCTCCTCGCCGACGAGCGCTTTGAAATCCTCCTTGTTAAAGGATGCCGTTTCACCCTTTTCGCTATGCTTGACAAGCGTTAATTGCTTTTGCAATATCGAAAAAGCAGGCGGTCGGTCGTACGTGTTTTCTGTAACGTTTTCGTTTCCGCTTGAGCAGGAAACAAGAAAAAACGCCATCATAATAGATAAGATCACAGCTATCGTTTTTTTCATAATCAAGCCTTCCTTTGATTCGTGTCTATATAATTAATACACGGGAGGAGCGAATATTATGACAAAATCGGTTGCAACATTTGCTTGCTTGTGGTAGAATATAAAAAACTAACGGAGGTGTCGGTATGAAAAAATGCTTTGTCGCGGTAAGCGGCGGTGTCGATAGCGCGACCGCGCTTTTGTTGCTGCGCGAAAAGGGCTTTGACGTAGAAGGCGTCACGATGATCAATTTCGGCGAAGAGCTTGTGCCGAATTGCTCGCCCTCCGAGGCGAACGATGCGAAAAAGCTTTGCGATTCGTTATCCGTACCCCATCACACCGTTGATTTAAAGGAAGAATTCAAAAAAACCGTTGTCGGCGATTTCATTTCCGCCTATAAAATGGGCGAAACCCCAAACCCTTGCGTTGTATGTAACCGATATTTAAAATTCGGTGCGCTTTACGATTATGCGAAGGAGCACGGTGCTAAGGAATATGCAACGGGGCATTACGTCCGCGTGAAGCAATGCGGCGACCGCCGTGTTATCACCCGTGCCGCCGATGAGGATAAGGATCAAAGCTACGTGCTTTGGAGCTTGACTCAAGACCAAATTTCTCATTTCGTTGCACCGCTCGGCGAATTCTCGAAAAAAGAGGTGCGCGAAATTGCCGAAAAATACGGTATCCTCGTTGCGCACAAAAGCGACAGTCAGGATATTTGCTTTATCCCCAACGGAGATTACCGCGAATTTCTTAACCGCGTCGGCGGAAACAAGGACAAAAAGGGTGATTTCGTGCTTTCCGACGGCACAAGGCTCGGTTGTCATCTCGGACAGAGTCATTACACCGTCGGTCAAAGAAAGGGCTTGGGAATTGCATATAAGGAGCCGCTTTACGTTATCGGCAGAGATATGAAGAAAAATTCAGTAATTCTCGGCAGGAATGACGACCTTTTCACAACGAAGTTTACAGTAAGAAACGCGTCCTTCTCGGCACTTGATTTCCCAATATGTGATTTTGAATGCAGTGTTCGCATACGCTACCGCGCGCCCTTTGTTTCGGCAAAAATTATACCTATCGGCGAAAACCGTCTTCTCGTCGAAACACAGACCCCCGTCCGTGCGGCGACACCGGGACAGTCGGCAGTCTTTTATGACGGCGAAACGCTTCTCGGCGGCGGCATAATCGAAGGATAAATTTACAAATCTATAACAAATCGAGAAAAGATTTAAAATATCACAATATTAAACTCACGGTACAGAAAGGAGGAGTGTAAAAAATGAAAAGTAAGACACTCGCACTTATCACTGCGGCACTTATCACCGCGGCGGCACTCGTTCTCACCGTGAGTCTTTCGCTTCTTAACGGCGCGGCGATCGATATCAGCGATGCTCTTGTTTCGGCGGCAGAACCCGCATTGGACGATGGAATCGCCGATGACGACGTAGCGTTTGAGGTCAACACCGAAGATGAAATCGACGTTGAGATCAATAACGACGTTGACGAAGAGATCTACGTTACTCCCGAGGATCAACCCGTTGTTGACGAACCCACCGTTGACGAGCCTACCGTTGACGAACCCACCGTTGACGAGCCTACCGTTGACGAACCCACCGTTGACGAGCCTGTTGTTGACGAGCCTGTTGTTGACGAGCCCGCGGTCGATTTCGGCAACCCTGTATTTGCTCCGTCTGCAGAATGGGACGGCGTCGAATTGATAGAGGGCCACAGCGCACCCTATTTCATCTATGACGTTGTTGTTCAGGTTTATGAGCACGCAACAGGCAAGCTCGTTTCCCAGACGATCTATATGGACGATCAGGTTTGGGAAGACATCAATCAGCTTCACCTTGACGTTTATCAGCAGGGCAATTTGGTTTACGAGCCCGACGACAAGGACGCTGTTCCCGTGGGTATCCCCAACGGCAAATACCGTGTTGAAGTATACGCTATCTGGTATGCCGACAACGGCGGATGCGGAAGCTTGTTCTTTGCTTACACCTATGGCACCAACGAGCTTATGGAAGTCTGGAAGCACGGTCAGCTTCATTCGGGCGCACAGGATTTCATCGCTTACGTCGATGCTCTTATCGCCGATGAAATGGCTCTCGTTGAAGCAGGTCAGGGCAATATCCCCGCACCTACGGACGATGTGACCTATATCTGCGGCTTTGGTGCTGACAAGGTAAGCCTTACCGCGTTTAATTGGAACGGCGATTACCACAAGATCTTTGAATCCGGACGCGGTGTTGCAAGATTCCCTTATCTCGAAACCGAAAACTGATTCTTCACCTCTGAAAAACGGCTTTTAGCCAAAAAATCGGTACGATCAAATCGTACCGATTTTTTATTTATACAATGCTTATAAGTTTGCCAAGGTCGTCTATTTCGTAGGTAACGGGAAGGCTCAAAGAGTTGGGCTTGTGCGAAGGATTGAACCAACAGGTGTCGATGCCCGAATTAAAGCCACCCTTAATATCGCCCGTGAGCGAATCGCCGATAATAAGAGCTTCGCTTTTATCGGTTATGCCGAGGGAGGCAAAAACGTGGTCGAAAAATTCCTTGTTCGGTTTTTCGTACCCGATGTCTTCCGAAATAAAGATAGCATCAAAAATCTGATCAAGCCCCGAAAGGCGAAGCTTTTTTTCTTGCGCGAGCTTTGTTCCGTTCGTGACTGCCGCAAGAACATATTTGCCCTTTTGGGAAAGGAGGAGCTCCTTTGCGTTGTCAACAAATTCGATATGGTCGCCAAGTGTGACCTGGTAATCGAGGTTAAAGCGTTCTGCGATCGAGACATCGACACCTATAAGCTCAAAAAATTCACGGAATCTGCCTATTAAAATTTCGGGCTTCGTAAGCTCGTTTCTTTCGAGCATTTTCCAATATTTCGTGTTTATGCTTGAATAGGTCGCAAGCATTTCGTCGTCGCAAACGCCGAGGTTGTATTTTTTAAACAGAGCGCGTATTGCATATGCTTCGGCTGCAAGAAAGTTCAAAACGGTGCCGTCGATATCCCACAGTAAATATTTGTACATAAAAAGCCTCTTTCGGATGATCTTATATACAATTATACATACCGTTTAGCCAAACGCAATAGTTAAAAGCATTTGCGCCTTGAATTTTTGCAGCTTTCGGTTTTTCCGCAACGGTAGCAAAGCTCGTTTTCGCAAAAACCCTTTTCCGCGAATTCAACAATATTGCTCACCGTCGTTTCGGCAATGTTGTTAAGCGCCTCCTCGGTCAGAAACGCCTGGTGCGACGTAACAAGCACGTTTGGCATCGAAATAAGGCGCGCAAGCGTGTCATCGTCCATAATATGGCCCGAAAAATCGTTGAAAAAAATGTCCGATTCCTCCTCGTAAACGTCAAGACAAGCCGCGCCTACCTTGCGCGATTTTATCCCTGCAAGCAACGCTTCAGTATCGATAAGCGCCCCGCGCGAGGTGTTGATGATAATTACGCCCTTTTTCATCTTGGCGATAGCGGCGCCGTTTATAAGATGCTTGGTTTCGTCGGTCAACGGGCAGTGGAGCGAGATAATATCGCTTTTTTCGAAAAGCTCGTTAAGCGAAACGTAATTTATATTTTCATCCTCGGACGGGAATTTATCGTAAGCAAGCACCTTCATTCCAAAGCCCTTGCAGATATCGGCAAAAACGCGTCCTATTCTGCCCGTGCCGACAACACCCACAGTCTTTCCGTGCATATCAAAGCCGGTAAGTCCGTTCAAGCTGAAATTAAAATCCTTCGTGCGGATATACGCCTTGTGGATACGGCGTACCGAGGTCAAAAGCATTGCTATCGCGTGCTCGGCAACCGCATAGGGAGAATATGCGGGCACGTGAAAAATATGAAGCTTGCCAAACGCATACTTTACGTCAACGTTGTTATAACCCGCACAGCGCAAAGCGACCGCGCGCACCCCGATATCATAAAGTCTGTCGATGGTTTCGCTATCTATAACGTCGTTGACGAAAACGCAAACGCCGTCGCACCCCTTCGCCAAAGACGCAGTGTCGCGGTTAAGCTTCGTTTCGAAAAACTTAAATTCAATGCCGTGCTCGGCTCCGTATTTTTCAAACGACGGCTTATCATAGGGTTTCGTGTCAAAAAATGCATATTTCATATTTTTCTGCCTCCTTGCTTTCTTTATTATATTATACCCAAAAAACAAGAAGGACTTCGTTGCCTGCGCAACAAAAAACATCCCTAAAAAACAAAGCCGCAGTTTCCTGCGGCTTTTTCTATTGGATTCTATATTTTTCGAGGACATGCGCCTTGAAAAATATACCTAAGATGTTCGCGAGCGGTGAGCGAGGCGCGAGCGCACGAACATCACAAAACCGACCAAAATGCTTGCATTTTGTGTCGAGAGCGTACGGTTAAGTCGAACCGGAGGGGCGTTCAGGCGAGTACAGATTGGACAATCATAATCCGAAGCTGTAGAAATCTACTGCGAGCGGTTATGATTGTTCAAAGGACAAAAAATACAATGACAAAAAAAGAAGAAACCGCGAAATTGCGCGGTTTCAACCTTATAAGAACTGAATTATAGACTTTTTGTCCGTTCTGTGCCGTATGAACGACCCGATCAACCTTCGTATGCGTCTTTGTCAACAAGAATAATAGTATTCGGATGGAGCTTAAGAAGGGTTGCAGGGTTTTGTGTGGTGATCTTGTCATCAAGAAGCTCTGCAACTGCCTGGTGCTTAGCCTTGCCGGTAGCGAGAAGGATGATGGTCTTTGCCTTCATGATGGAAGCCATACCCATGGTAACTGCCTGGGTAGGAACGTCTTCCTTCTTTTCGAAGAAACGAGCGTTTGCATTGATGGTGCTTTCGGTAAGAGAGGTGAGGTGGGTACCTGCAACGAGCTTTTCATCGGGTTCGTTGAACGCGATGTGACCGTTCTGACCGATACCGAGAACCTGAATATCAACACCGCCTGCTGCGTCGATAGCTGCATCGTATTCTGCGCCCATAGCTGCAGGATCTTCAGCAAGACCGTCGGGAACGCGGGTGTTTGCCTTGTCGATGTCGATGTGATCGAAGAAGTTAACGTTCATAAAATAACGGTAGCTCTGATCATGGGTGGGAGCGAGAGGATAATATTCGTCAAGGTTGAAGGATTTGCAATCCTTGAACGAAATTTCGCCCTTTTGATTCATATCAGCAAGGATCTTATACATGCCGACGGGGGTGGAGCCGGTAGCAAGACCGAGAACCGAATTGGGCTTCATATAAACCTGTGCGGCAAAAATTTTAGCCGCTTCTTTTGCAACTGCTTCTGCGTTTTCGCAAACAATAATTCTCATAATTTATCTTCCTCCGAAAATATTTTTCTACCTTGGATTATAGCACTCGATATCCCGAATGTCAATAGAAAAAAGCCCGAACAACGGGCTTTTAAGCGTGTCTTTTGTTATTCTGCAACAGTTTCTTCGACTTCGACTGCAACAAGCTCTTCATCGGTATTTTCTGTGTTGCCGTTAAAGAGTGCCATGATCTTCGCAAGAATATCGGGTGCCTTGTCTACCACGCCGTTAATGCCGTCAAGCACGCGGTTTACGGGGTCGGTCGGTGCGTTGTAGGTTGCCGTATTGCCAAGCTCGACAACACGCGCCTTGCCCTGCTCAACGACGATAAAGCCAAGAGGAGACATTGTTACGCCTGCGCCGTTGCCGCCTGCGAAATATGCTTTTCCGTTGGGGGAAGGATGCTTGCCGCCAAATTCGGTACCGCCCGAGGCGAATCCTACCGCAACCTTGGAAAAGGGTATAATGGTCACGTCGCCCTGAATGGTAATGGGGTCGCCGATAACGGTGTTAACGTCAACAACTTCGCCGATTTTGGAAATCGCGGTGTCGATTATCTGTTTAAGCGGAATTTCGTTTGTGTTGTTCATAATGTTCCCTCTCAATAATTATTCAGCAGTCGGTTCGGTTGCTTCCTCCGACGTAAAATCAAGCACTACCTGCTCGCCTGCCATCTGAAGCTCGGTCTTGGGAAGGTCGTCGATGCTTTCCAAGCCGAAGCAACGCAAAAATGCATCGGTCGTGCCGAAAAGGATCGGTCTGCCGGGTGCGTCAAGCGTGCCGCGCTCTGCAACAAGCCCCTTGTCGACAAGCGAAGCGACGATTGCCGAGCTGTCGACACCGCGCACCATTTCGATAAACGATCTTGTTACGGGCTGGTTGTAGGCGATAATGGCAAGAACCTCCAAGGATGCCTTTGAAAGCGGCGGTGCCTTGCGAAGCTCAAGCGCCTTTTTTACGTATTCTGCAACGTATGCCTTCGTGCAGAGCTGATATGCGCTTTCGACCGTAATGAGCTGAATGCCGCTTTCGCGGTCGTCCGCATATTTGTTTTTAAGCATCGCCGCCGCCTCGCGAAGACCTTCGGCGTTAACACCGAGTATATCGCAAAGACGGTCGAACGCGACCGGTCCGCCGCAGGCAAAAAGTATTGCCTCGAGCGCCGCGGGAGTTTCGTTATTAATATTCATAAACGCCTCCGATTAAATGAGATTGCCTTCGGTAACGACCTGACCGTTACCCTCGACAAAGGAAAGCTCGATATCCTCGCCGTTGCCCTCGACGTCTATCAAGCCGTCGCGCACAAGCTCGAGCAACGCCATAAATACGGCAACCGCCTCGCTTCTGCTGTGAACACCGGTGAAAAGGTCGATAAAGGTGCAGTTTCTTTTGCGCTCGAGATATTTCATAATATCCTGAGATTTTTCCTCGACCGAATAATATCTTTCTTCAATACGCTTGAAAAGCTCGGGCTCGCCGTCTGTCTTGCGCGCGGCAACACGGTCGGCAATACGGGCAAACGCCTCGGTAAGCAATTCAACCGCGTGGTCACGCGTGTAATCGCTCTTTTCAAGCTCGCTTGCGGGCTTTGTGAAGGTGTCGAAATGTCCTGCGCTTTGCAAACGCAAAAATTCCGCCGCCGCCTTTGCGCGTTGATGCTCAAGCAATGCATCGACAAGCTGTGCACGGGGGTCTTCGCTTTCTTCGGTACGGGGAAGGAGCATCTTGCTTTTAATAAGCATCAACTCCGCCGCCATAACGACAAATTCGCTTGTGACCTCCATATCGAGCTTTCGCATTGCATCGAGATAGGCGATATACTGATCGCATATTTCGGCAATGGGAATATCGAAAATGTCTATTTTGTGTTTGGAAATTAGCGCGAGCAGAAGGTCAAGAGGGCCTTCGTATTGCTCAACCTTTAAATTAAGGATTTCCATAAATCACCGTAATTATCCAATTAAAATACAAAGCTGAATATCCAGTCTGCAAAATCAAATGAAATGCCGAAGAGAAACTCTCTGCCTACCGAAAGCGGCCAGAAGATGATTTGGGGAATGATTTCCAATTTCGGTATATTTTCCAGAATAATAAGACCCAAAAAGATATAACGCGAATAATATCTAACCTTTGAATACTTTGCCGCCAAGCGGTTGGGAAGCAAGCACATAACCACGTTCGAGCCGTCAAGCGGGGGAAGCGGTATAAGGTTAAACAAGCCCAAGCCGAAATTGAAGATCGCCGAGTAATAAAACACCGACAGTATGGCTGTAACGGTCATATTTTCGATTTCGTTGGTTACAGCAATATAAACAACGAGCACGTAAAGCACCGTCGCAAAAAATCCGACGATAAAGTTTGTGAACGGTCCCGCCAACGAGGTAATGGCGAAATCACGGCGCGGCTTTTTGAAGTTGCGCGTCATAATAGGAACCGGCTTTGCCCAACCGAAGCCGACCAAAAGCATCATTATCGTGCCGAGAGGGTCAAGGTGATCGAGAGGGTTAAGCGAAAGCCGTCCGTCGGCTTTCGCTGTATGATCTCCGAGCTTATACGCGGCAAAGCCGTGCGCCCACTCGTGAAAGGTCAACGCAGGAAGAAGCGCAACGACCATTATAAGCAGCTGAAGTAAAATTTCGCTGAACGAGCCGCCGCCGTATATAATGTCCAATAACATTAAAAATCAGTCCTTTTTAAAATGCAATAGGGGTTTATTTAAGAGTGATCATCGATTTTTCCCACATATCGGGAGCTTCATAGCCCATCATGGTAACGACGGTTGCGGCAACGTTTGCAAGGCCGTAATCGCCGTCGATGCATTCGTATTTATCGCTGTAGAAATTATCGTAAATATAGCAGGGAACGGGGTTTAGGGTGTGGCTGGTCTTTGCCTTCTTGCTGCCGTCCTTGTTGGTCTTTGCAAGACCGGATTTCTTGTCGATCTCGTACATTTCATCGGCATTGCCGTGGTCTGCGGTGATGATCGCAATACCCTTTACCTCGTCGACTGCCTTAAGAATTCTTGCAAGGCAAACGTCAAGTGCTTCAACCGAGATCTTAGCCGCGATGAACGAGCCGGTGTGGCCGACCATATCGCCGTTGGGGAAGTTAACACGGAGCGCATCGTAATTGCCGCTCTTGATCTTTTCGATAAGAATATCGGTGATCTCGGCACACTTCATCCAGGGACGCTGCTCGAAGGGAACTACGTCGGAGGGAACCTCGATATATTCTTCCAATTCCTCGCTGAACTTGCCGCTTCTGTTGCCGTTCCAGAAATAGGTAACGTGACCGTATTTTTGGGTTTCGGAAATTGCGAGCTGACGAACGCCCTTGTTTACAAGGAATTCGCCCATAGTGTTGCTGATCTCGGGAGGAGAAACGAGATATCTGGAGGGGATGTGAGCATCTCCGTCATATTCAAGCATACCTGCGTAAACTACGCTGGGAACACGCTTGCGGTCGAACTTGTCAAAGTCTGCGCCTGCTTCAAAGGTCTTGCTAATTTCAATAGCGCGGTCACCGCGGAAGTTGAAGAATACAACGCTGTCGCCATCCTCGATGGTGCCGACGGGCTTGCCGTCGCGTGCGATAACGAAGGGTGCGAGATCCTGGTCGATAGCGCCGGTTTCGTTTCTTAAGGTGGTGATAGCTTCTTCGGCGGAAGCGAAAAGTCTGCCTTCGCCGAGCACGTGGGTAGCCCAGCCCTCTTCAACCATTGCCCAGTTTGCTTCATATCTGTCCATGGTGATGACCATTCTGCCACCGCCCGATGCGATGCAAACGTCGAAATTATCGTCGCGGAGCTCGCTTAAGAATTCTTCGAAGGGGCAAACATAATCAAGCGCACTGGTTTCGCCGACGTCACGGCCGTCAAGAAGAATGTGGATACGAACCTTGCTGAGTCCTTCTTCCTTAGCGCGTACCACCATTGCCTTTAAATGGTCGATGTGAGAGTGAACGTTACCGTCCGAGAAAAGACCAAGGAAGTGAAGCGTGCTGTTTTTAGCGTTGTCAACGATCTGCTTCCAGGAATCGCTTGCGAACATTCTGCCGGTTTCGATAGCTTCGGAAACGAGCTTTGCGCCCTGAGCGAAGACCTGACCTGCGCCGAGCGCGTTATGGCCAACCTCGGAGTTGCCCATATCGTCGTCGGAGGGAAGACCTACTGCGGTGCCGTGTGCCTTAAGGCTGAAGCAGGGATATTTTGCGGCAAGCATATCGAGCGTGGGGGTGTCAGCCGCTTTGATGGCGTTGCCCTCCTCACGTGCGCAAATGCCGATGCCGTCCATTACAATTGTGATAACAGGGCGCTTTTCTGCGCCGAAAATTCCGTTAGACATAAAAATTTACCTCTTGGTTTTAAAAATATATTTTAACAGATTAATTATAGCGAAAAAATGTTGATTTTTCAAGTGTTTTTTGCAATTATTTTGCAACTATATATTTGACAACAGCGGTAAAAGATGATATAATAACGTGATTTACTATGTACACATATACGAGGTAATGAATATGACAAGACGTGAATCGCGCGAGGTCGCAATAACTCTGCTTTTTGAACGCAGCTTTGATTACGATCGCACCGCAGAAGAAATTATGGAATCGGCAGTTGCCGAACGCGATATCAAGATAAGCGAATTTGCCCGTCAGCTTTTTATCCGTGCGGATGAAAACCTTGGCGACATCAACGAAAAGATCGAGCGCTGCACAGATAATTGGCGCCTTGACAGAATCGATCGCGTTTCGCTTACCGTTCTTCGCATTGCGGCGTGCGAAATAGATTATTTCCCCGAAATTCCTGTTGAGATCACCGTTAACGAGGCGCTTGAATTGGCGCGTCATTTCGGCGAGGAGGAATCTGTCGGCTTTATCCACGGCGTGCTTGGAAAATATGCAAAGGGCGTCGAAAAGCCTCTTGCAAAGAAAAAGCCGCTTGAAGCAGAGTCCGAAGAAGACAGCGAAGAAATTATCATGTCCGCTTCGGGAGAAGATGCCGAATGAACGGTCAGACCGTAAAAACCATTACCGTTGAGCAATTAAACACATATATAAAGGATTACCTTTCCACCTCTCCGCTGCTTAACAAGGTCGTTGTTAAGGGCGAGCTTTCGAACGTGCGCGTTTACGGCGGAAGCGGCCATATTTATTTCACCCTCAAGGATGAAAATTCCGCGATCCCCGCAACGATGTTCGGCGGTGCTTCGAAATTGAAGTTCAAGCCCGAAAACGGCATGAAGGTCGTTTGTACCGGCAGAGTTGCGGTTTTCGTGCGCGACGGACAGTACCGTCTTTATGCCGAGGAGATGGAGCCCGACGGAATCGGTTCGCTTTATATCGCCTTCGAGCAATTAAAGGCAAAGCTGCAAAAGGAAGGCCTTTTTGCGCCCGAGCATAAGAAAAGGATACCGAAAATTCCCTTTTCGGTCGGCATAATCACCGCTCCGGGCGGTGCGGCAGTGCAGGATATGATAAACGTATCGCGCCGCCGTTTTCCTGCCGTTAAGCTTTATCTTTATCCCTCGTTGGTACAAGGACCGTCGGCGCCCGCACAGCTTATAAATGCGTTGAAAAATCTTGATGAATCGGGCCTTTGCGACGTTATTATCATCGGCCGCGGCGGCGGAAGCACCGAGGACCTTTGGTGCTTTAACGATGAAGGCCTTGCGCACGCCGTTTATGAATGCAAAACGCCGATAATTTCGGCGGTCGGACACGAAACCGATTTTACAATATGCGATTTTGTGGCAGATCTTCGCGCTCCCACTCCGAGCGCGGCGGCAGAGCTTGCCGTACCCGACGTGCGCGATCTGAAAAAACAGTTCGAAAACGTACAAAGCCGCCTTGTAAACACCCTTTCCGCAAGAACCGATTATTTGCGCCAGCGCCTGCTTACCTTGTCGCAGCGCCCCGTTCTTCAAAGTCCGCAAAGCTATTTTGACGACAGACGTATGGCGGTCGCAAGGGACGAGGAAAGATTGTATCAGCTTGTCGGCAACCGTATCGAGCGTGAACGGATGAAGCTATTCGCGCAGAACGAAAAATTAAACAGCTTGAACCCTCTTTCGGTGTTGGGACGCGGATTTTCGGTTGCCTTCGGCGAAGACGGCAAGGCGATAAGAAGCGTTGACGAATTACCCGAGGGAACGGAATTTGAGCTTTTACTTAAAGACGGCAAAAAGAAAGCGATAGCTAAATAAATTAAAAGAAGAAGTTGTTGATATGGCAAGAATTTTAAGAGCAATGACAAAGGACGGCTCGGCAAGAGCCATTTTATTGGACGGCCGCGATATCGTTGAGCGCGCACGTCAGATACACAACACCACCCCCGTTGCAACCGCGGCGTTGGGCAGAACTCTGCTTGCGACATCGCTTGCGGGCTCGATGCTCGGCGAAAAGGAAGACGTTATAACCATCCGTTTTAAGGGTGACGGCGTTGGCGGAAGTGTTGTTGCAACGAGTGACTGGTGCGGCAACGTGCGCGGATTTATCCAGAACCCCTCTGCCGATCTGCCTCTTCGCGCCGACGGAAAATTGGACGTTGGCGGCTGTATCGGTCAGGGCGAGCTTTATATCCTCCGCGATGCGGGCGGAAGCGAACCTTACGTTGGTATTTCAAAAATCCAAACCGGCGAGGTCGGTGACGATATTGCATATTATTATGCAACGAGCGAGCAGATCCCCACGGTTTGCGCTTTGGGTGTGCTTGTCGACAGAGATTATACCGTTCTTCGCGCAGGCGGTGCACTTATTCAGCTTCTTCCTTTCTATGACGATGAGGTTGCCGAAAAATTAGAGCAAAACGCGGCAAAAATGCGCCCCGTTACAAAAATTCTTTCGGAGGGCACTCTCGAGGACGTGCTTGCCGAGGTGCTCGACGGCATTGAATATGACCTTTTCGACGAGATCGAATGCGAATATAAATGCGCCTGCAGCCGTGAAAAGACCGATAACGCGCTTATCTCGCTTGGCACAAAGGAATTGACCGATATGATCGAAAACGGCGAAGACGTTACCGAAATGACCTGCAGCTTCTGCGATGCCGTTTATAAATATTCGAAAAGTGATTTAAAGCATCTGCTTAAAATCGTTGAGAAAAACAATGAAAAATAATATTAAAACCGCACTTGTTACGGGCGGCGCAAGAGGTATTGGCGAAGCGATATGCCGTGCGCTCTCGCGCGAGGGATTTTATCTGTATATCCATTGCAACCAAAGTATTGATACGGCGAAATCGCTTTGCGAGGAGCTTGGCAACGCCGAATATATTTCTGCAGATTTGACCGATCCCGAATCGGTAAAAATGCTTGCCGAGAAATGTGCCGACGTTGACGTTTTGGTCAACAACGCAGGCACTGCGCTTGTTTTTCCGTTTGACGCGATCAGCGATGAAGCGGCAAGAAAAATGTACGAGATCAATCTTTTTGCCCCGATAAATCTTGCAAGAAGGCTTTTGCCGAATATGATCAGCCGCAAAAGCGGTGTGATAATCAATATTTCATCGATATTCGGCGAGGTCGGCGGAAGCTGCGAGGTCGATTATTCCGCCGCAAAGTCGGGTATCATCGGCTTTACAAAGGCGCTTGCCAAGGAGGTCGGACCTGCAGGCATTCGTGTGAACTGCGTTTGCCCCGGCATTATCGATACCGATATGAACGGCGACCTTACATTTGAGGATATCGATTCGCTTTGCGATGAAATTCCGCTTGGCAGAATGGGCGAACCCGACGAGGTTGCAGAATGTGTGGCGTTTCTGGCGTCCGACAAGGCGAAATACATTACGGGAAGCGTTTTTGATATAAACGGCGGTTGGCAGGGATAGCGCTACGCTCTCGACACAAAAATCCAAGGATTTTCTTGTTCCGACAAGGAGTAAATTATGAACCGTATTGCAAAGTTTTATAAGGTGTCCGAAGCGCAATTTAACCGCGAGGGCTACGAAAATATAACCCTTCCGCGCCGCGCAACGGCGGGCTCGGCAGGTTATGATTTTATCGCGCCTTATGATTTTTCGCTTGACGTGGGCGAGGAGATCGTTATTGATACCGGCATCCGTGCGAAAATTGCCGACGGTTGGGTTTTGGTAATACTTCCGCGATCGGGCTCGGGATTTAAATACGGCGTCCGCCTTGCGAACACTGCAGGCGTTATCGATTCTGATTATTTCAACGCCGATAACGAGGGACATATTAAAATCAAGCTTGTCGGCGGAAGTAAAACCTATACCGTAAAAGCGGGCGACGCTTTTGCACAAGGCATATTTCTTCCTTACGGCATTACCGAGGACGATGATTGTGCCGAGGAACGCCACGGCGGGTTTGGAAGCACGGATAACCCCCGAAGTCGCTAACGCTCTCCCCAAAAAATCTAAAGATTTTTTAGGGACCCCATAGTCGCTTCGCTCCGTTTGGATGTTCGTGCGCTCGCGCCAACCTTGTGCGCGCCTTCGGCTTGTCCAAGGTTGCGAACATCGAAGGTATAAAAATCGACGCACATGTCGCCGATTTTTATAGAATAATTAATTGTATTTATATTGAAAATTTATATTAAAAAGTTTTGAAGAGAGCGCGAGAGTGGCTTTTTCAAAAGACACTTTCGCATAAACAGAAAAAATATATTAAGGTGAAAGAATGATTACGACAAAACAAAGAGCATATCTTCGCTCGCTTGCAAACACAATAGAGCCGACAACTCAAATCGGCAAATTCGGTATTGGCGAAACGCTTATCGAAACGGTCGAAAAAGCGCTTGAGGCGCACGAGCTTATAAAGCTTACCGTTCTCGAAACCTGCCCCGAATCGCCCAAGGAAGCAATGGTTTCGCTCTGCGAGGCGCTTAATTGCGAAGCGGTTCAGGTCATCGGCAGAAAGGTTGTCATCTACCGTCAATCGAGCAAGCCCGAAAACCGCAAGATAGTATTACCGAGAAAATAAAAGAAAGAGCTGTGCAATCCTAAAATTGCACAGCTTTTTTTGTTTTATATGCTTACCTTTTTAACCCATTCGTTCCAACGAGGGTCGGATTTGATTTCTGCTTCAACTTGTTTATAATCAGGATTGCACCAAAAGGGCCAGTCTTCGGGCAAGTGCTTAACAAGTTCTTTTGGATATTCAGCTTTGAATTTCACGAATGATACGAGAGGGGCTGTTAAGCTATGTTCTTTTCCGTCAACAAGCGTTTCGTATGCTTTGGCGTGATCAAGCGCCCTATCGAGCGATACAAAAGCATCATCGTGATATCCGCGTTCCCACTGTAACCTTGAAAGATATAGGTAAAGCTTGCTTACGAAATCGTGATGAACACCCATATTTCCGTCGTCACAAATCAAATCGAATACCGCTATTGCACCCTTTACTTTCTCGATAGGCATATCGCTTTCGTAATGCTTGATATTGGCAATCAAACCGTAAACTAATTGCTCTGAAAATTGACGTGCTGATTCCAACAGAAATTCGCCGATATATTCTGCTTCAAGTTTTCCGTCAGTTGCTTCAGTAAGCAAAAATTCTCTTGACTGTTGTAATTTCGGCATACGTTTAGCATAAGAGATTGCTTTTTCAAACTCGCCGTAATTACGGTAAAGAGGAACAAGAATGGCTACAGCCTGCGTAAAAATAATATTATCTTTGGTGTTATCTACAAGCTGTTCACACACCTTTGCGCATTCCGACCAATACTCATTTTTCTTATGCGTATCGTAATGATATTGTATATATCCCTCATCGTCGTAATAAAGCCACCCGTAATGCCTTCTCCAACCTGCTTCCCATAGTGTGTCGGCAAGGGTGAGCAGCAAGCGTTCATTGTTTGGAAATTCTGCAAGTCCTTCTCGAAGTATTGCAAGGCATTCTTCTACCCACGAGCCATCGTCACTATGTTTGATATCGTATGCATCTACTTTGCCAATAATTGTACTTATTTTCTTATCACGGTCATTTTCATAACCGAAAAGCTCGTCGATCGTGATACCGAAATAATTTGCGATAGCGGGTATCATTTCCATATCGGGATAGCTTCCGTCCTTTTCCCAACGGGATACCGCTTGGTTTGTAACTCCGAGCGCATTGGCAAGGTCTTCCTGCTTTCTGCTGTCACGCTTGCGAAGCTCTTTTATTTTTTGTCCGAGTGTAAGCTTCATAAAAACCTCCGAAATATTTATTTCACCGGTGTGCTTTTATTATAGCTTACGAAAACGACGGAATCAATAATCAATCGGTTGTTTATTAATCAAATGGTGGTTGATTGAGCCGCTGAAAATTTAACGCCGAGGATAGTTGAGTCCTCGGCGTTCCCATTTTTTATTTATTAACAGACATCCAGCAGCCTTCGGCGCCGACGCCGTTTTCGGGCGGCGTGAGAATGCCTTTTTCAATAAGGTGCTCAACAACCGCGTCGAGTATCGGCAGATTCGCAAGACTGTTTGCATGCTCCCATTCGTCGAGAAGGTGCTCGGGAATGGATTTTTTGAAAAGAAGCGCAAGCTTATCGGCAACCGTTTTGGCGTGAGCATCAAAAACGCCCTTGTCAAGACCGTGGCTGACTTTGAACAGATCGTCGCGGTCATCGAGCTTGCACGCAAGTATTTTGGTGTAAAGCATATCGCCGTCGCGGTAGAGATAACCGCATTCTATTGCCTTTGCAGAATGCTCCTTTTCGGTTTCGGTAAGGGTATTTATATCGAGTCCGTCAATAGCGCGGATGGCAAGCTGAAGTAACGGGTCGTTTGAAATATCGTGTCCGCAGCTAAAATGCTTTTTAATTCGTGCGATATAAATATTATCAAAATACACCTTTGAATATCCGCAGATATTTTCGGCACCGATACCGTCCCAGCCTCCGCCGTAAAGCTTGCCGTTGTCAACGTAGCCGAACACACTGAAGGGGCGGACCTTTGCAGTGCCCGTAAAGTGATCTGTGGTTAAGACCTTGTGAACGGAACGGGAAAATGCGTTCGAAATGCTGTGTATCTGCTGCCAGTAAATAAGGTTTATATCTACGCTCTTGTTAAGATAAGGGAAGGCAAGATATTCGTCCCTATGCTCCTCGAAAAACTTTGCGATGCTGTCGCAGATCATCGGCAATTGGTCGTTGTAGATCGCAGTTGCCTTTTCAAGCACTTCCTTTTCAAGCAATACGAAATTGATGGTATATTTGCCGTTATCCAAGCGGCGAAGAAGACCGTATTCTCCGTTTTCGCCCTTGCGTAATATTTCAAGCTCTTCTTCAACATAAACGGTAGGGACGTTCAATTCCTCTGCGATTTCGGATGCGCTCATCGCTTTTTTGCGGCAAAGCCAAAGAATATGCTTCGAAAAGGTGCGTCCGAAGCCATCGCGCGGGTCACCCCAAGAGGGGTTGCCGGTTCCCCAAATAACGTAATTGATATTTTCATCAAGGGATATCGGCTTATTATAAGTATCTGACATTTCTTCTACCTCACTTTTGATCTTTTGTCTTGCCGAAAAAAGTCTTTGACGTATCGCGCCTTCGCTCGTTCCTTGCTTTTTTGCTATTTCTGCCGAGGAAAGACCGTCGAGATAAAACATTATCATAACGTCGCGGTATGCCTTGGTCAAAAAAGCGATACGACGATAAACCGAGGTTAAAAGCTCGTTTGTATCGTCAACGTGCTCTTCCTCTGCGACGTTAAGCAAAACCGTTTCGGGGTCGCCGCTGTAAAAGGTGTCGGTGCGCTTTCTTTTCTTCTCGGAAAAGTCGGCATATACGTTTCGCGCAACTCTCCAAATGAAAGGGTAAGCGCTTTCGATTTCACCGTCGGTGTGCGCGGCTTTTACAAGGGCATAAACGATATCCGAGCAAAGCTCCTCTGCTTGATAGCTGTCATTTGTTCTCGAGTAACAGAAACCGAACAGCCTATCAAGCAGCTCGTCATTGACATAGTTCAGCAATTCTTGTTTTTTCATTTTGTTCTCCAAGCGATCGATCAATGCTTTCGCCCTATAAGTCGGCAAGACTTTTGAAATGTTAGGTAGATCTTAAAAAATTCTTTTAACGATAAACGCCGAGAGAACCTTTTAAGGCACTCTCGGCAGTCTTTTATATTATTTATTCGCCAAGGAAGCCTTCGAGGATCTTTTCTTCGGCTTCTTCCTCGGTAAGACCGAGCGTCATAAGCTTAATCAATTGGTCGCCCGCGATTCTGCCGATAGCGGCTTCGTGGATAAGGTTTGCTTCGGGGTGCTCTGCCGCAACGGCGGGGATCGAGCTTATCGTTGCCTTGCCCATAAGGATCGAATCGCAACGGATATGACCGAAGCACTTTGCCTTGCCGGTAACACAGGGACGGAATACCTGCTTCGATTCGTCCTGACCGACCGAGCGCGAGATGATTCTGCCGTTTGCATTTTCGCCGTTAAGTACAAGATCCATATCCGATTCGGCATATTGCTTGCCGTGGGTAAGGAGCTTTTCGTTGATAATTGCGTTGGCATCCTTTGCAAGCACTATCGTCGTTTTGCGGTAGGTCGAATCGATTCCGCGTATCTGTGTCGTATCCATCTGGATCGTCGAGCCCTCGCCCGCGTAAACCACGGTTTCGGGGTTCATAACACGTTCGCCGTTGCCGTCGCCGTCGCCGTAATGACGTTCTGCATAACGGACTACCGAATTGTTGCCGATATAGAAGGTGTGAACGCCATCGTGACGCGATTCGCCGTCTCCGCAGTTGTGAATGCCGCAGCCTGCCATAATGGTAACGTCGCAATCGTCGCCGATATAAAAATCGTTATAAACCGTTTCGGAATATCCGGTATCGGTGATAATAACGGGGATGTGAACCGTTTCGCCCTTTGTACCGCTTTTGATGTTTATATCGATACCGGGCTTATCGGTTTTGTTTTCAATGCGGATGCTTTCGGTGGAAAATCTTCCTGCCGATTCGCCGTTTTTGCGGATATTGTACGCCCCCGTGGGGATGGAATCCATAAGGGCAATTTCTTTAAGAAGAGTGAAATCAAGCTTGTCCATATCAGTTGCCCTTTCTCATATATTCACAGCCGTAATTGATATCGCCTGCCATAAGCTTGGGGAAGATATCGTCACGGTTGCCGTGCTGTGCGATCTTGCCGCCCGAGAGTACGCAAATTTCATCTGCAAGAGAAATAATGCGCTCTTGGTGGGAGATAACGATAATCGTAGCGTCGCTTTCCTTGTGAAGCTCGCGGAAGGTTTCGGTAAGCTTTGCAAACGACCAAAGGTCGATACCTGCTTCGGGCTCGTCGAATATCATCAAGCCGCTGCCGCGCGCGAGAATTGTTGCGATCTCGATTCTTTTAACCTCACCGCCAGAAAGCGAGGTGTCTACCTCGCGGTCAACGTAGTCTGCCGCGCAAAGTCCGACCTTGTTAAGATAGTTGCAGCAGTCAAGACGCGAAAGCTTTCTTCCGCCTGCCGCGATCTGCAAAAGTGCCTTTACCGTCATACCTGTAAAGCGAGGGGGCTGTTGGAAGCCGTAGCTTATGCCGTTGTGTGCGCGTTCGGTGATCGACATGTTGGTAATATCAAGTCCGTTCCACAAAATCTCGCCGCCCGTCGGTTGAACTATACCGGAAATTGCCTTTGCAAGCGTGGTCTTGCCGCCGCCGTTAGGACCTGTAAGCACCAAAAAGGTGCCGTCTTTTACAGTAAGGTCAATGTTTTTCAGTATATCGATCTTTTCCGCGCCGTCGGTTGCGGAAAAGCAAAGATTTTTTATTTCAAGCATTTATATTATCGCTCCTTTCGTTCTGAGCTATTTTAATATTAACATATAGAATGAAAACAATCAATAGAGTAATAAAAAAATTAACGCGGAAGAAAAAATTCCGCGTTAAAAATTTCACAATTCGGTTTCAGACCTTGGGAAGGATGATCTTTATTGCTCGGTCGATGATCCTTATCGTCGGGTTTTTCATAGGAACTATTTCGCCGTCGAGATTGATATCTATCGGCTTGTCGGAAACAAACTGCATCGTTTTGCAACGCTTTGTTGCAACGATATCCTTGAATTCGTCGATATGTCTGCCCTCACGGAATTTGCCCACCAATGATAAAAGCTTAACGGGCGATACGGTGTCGATACGGATAAATTCCATAAACCCGTCGGAAATATCGGAATATGGCGATGCCTTGAATCCGCCGCCGTAATATTTTCCGTTTGCCGCAATGGCAAAAAGGTAAGGCCCTGCGCTGTCGCCAAAGCGTTGACCGTCAACCTTCAACACAAAATAGTGCTTGGTTTTTGTGAAAACGCTTTTTACGAGCGAGATATTATATGCCGTTTTTCCGCTGACCATCGGCCATTTTTTTACCTTTTCCTGACCTTTGCAAACCGCCGCGTCAAAGCCTGCCGAGATGATATTAAGGCTCGCACGCTCGTTGTTTTCGGCGTCCTTTGCCACAAGAAGGTCGATATCTATCGTTTCGCCGTCGACAAGGGATTTAAGGTCAAGAAAGCATTGAACGGGTATGTCAAGACTTTTTACAAAATCGTTGCCCGAGCCGATAGGCACGACCGCAACTGCACACTCCGAGCTTTTCGAACGGTAAACGCCGTTTATTACCTCCGAAAGAGTACCGTCTCCTCCGCATGCATAAACGCGTACAAATTCGCCCTTGTGCTCTTCAAGATAACGGCAAACCTCGTTTTCGGCGGCGCGAACGCCGTCGGTAACGAAAATATCGCAGTTGTCCTTCAGCTTAAGCTTCTGTATTGCCTCTTTAAGCTTTTCGGTGCGGTCCTTCGTGCCGGCAGCGGGGTTAAGAACAAATAAATGTCTTGTCATAGCGATTCTCCTATAAAAGGATTTCTTCCCACGTCCGCAGGAGAGGGGAGAGGGTCGGAAAGCGAAACAACGTCCTCGATTCCCTTTGCGAAAAGGAACGAGTCTTTTGTTGCCTCGCCGAATTCAAGCGCACGGACGGGCTTGTTTACGATATCTATCTTTTTAAGAGCCTTTGCCTTTCGTAAAACCTCGCGTCCTTTTTCGTTGGTGGCAAGAACGGTCGTATAGGGTGGCTTTGCCGCAACCCTTTCCGCCGTAATGCCGAAAACAAGCGCGTTTACCGCGCGGCGTACACGGGCGTGAGTATAACATTTGTCGGCAACCGCGGAAATTATTTTTTCGGTTTCGGAATGCTTTATTGCGGCTTGGAGTATCTTCTTTGCAAGGTCTTGGGGGACGGAATAAAGCTCGTCGGTTGGGATTCCCAAGGAACCGATCCTTCGAAGCGTTGCGACGAAATATGCATCAAGCTTCTTTTCGTCTCTCGGAAAACGTTTTCCCAATTCACGTCCGAAAACCGAAGCGCTCCTTTCGGGGATGAGCGAGACCATCGTATCGCCGTCTTTTCTTGCGCGTATCATCGAAGACGATTCGAATTTGGGATCTCTTTTTACGGTAAAGGGTGTAACGTCCGTTTCTTCAAGAGCCTTAAGATATTCAAGCGAGAGTATGTTATTCGGCTTTTTTATTGCTTCCGCGGCATCGGTACCGAGATGCTTTTCAATCACCGACGTTATCGCCTGAGGGAAGGAGAGTGATTTGTTAAGCCTTACCGCCTCCTGTACCTCGGCGTTGAATTTTTCGTTTTTAGAAAGCTCGTGGATTTTAAAAAGCAATTCGCTTTCGTCCTCGGCGGAAAATGCAAGATGATCGCTTCCTATCGCCGAAGCAATATAAACGCCTGCCGAAGCAAAATCGCGTGCGGATGAGCAGCAATAGGGAATCGGAAGCTCGAGCACTAAATCTGCGCCGTTGTTGAGTGCCGCCTCGGCACGAAGATATTTATCGGCAACCGCAACGCTTCCGCGCTGGACGATATCTCCGCTTAGGATGCAAACTATACGCTCGAAACGGGTTTTAAGCTCCTGAAGCTGATATTCGTGTCCAAAGTGGAACGGATTGTATTCGCATATTACCGAAACTGTTCCGTTTTGCTTCATTTTCGCGTCAAAACCCCCTTGCATTTCATTTACAAAGGTAGTATAATGAAAAAAATAAAAAATGTCAAGTTAAGGAGCAATTATGTATATTCTTGTTGTAAATGCGGGCAGCTCTTCGCTTAAGTATCAGCTTTTCGATATGGACAAGCAAGAGGTTGCCGCTAAAGGCCTTTGCGAGCGTATCGGTATTGACGGTAAGCTCACCCACACCTCCACCGGTAAAGAAAAAATTCAAAAGGATATCCCTATGCCCACCCACGCGCAAGCGGTTGCGGCATTGGTTGATTCCCTTACGGATAAAGAACACGGCTGTATTTCCGATATGTCGGCTATCTCTGCGGTAGGCCACCGTATCGTCCACGGCGGTCCTTGGCTTATCAAGAGCGTGCTTGTTGACGATAACGTTATCGCCGACCTTGAAAAGTGCCGCGATCTTGCACCTCTTCACACCGTGCCCCACCTTTTGGGTATCCGCGGCTGTCTTGAGGTAATGCCCGAAACTCCTCAGGTTTTGGTTATCGACACCGCATTCCACCAAACCATGCCTCCCGAAGCATATACCTATCCCATCAATTACGAGGTTGCACAAAAGCACAATATCCGCCGTTACGGCTTCCACGGTACCTCGCACCGTTACGTTTCGGGCAAGGCTATCGAATATCTCGGAAACCCCAACGCAAAGATCGTTACCTGCCACCTCGGCAACGGTTCCTCGATCACCGCTGTTGATGCAGGTAAATGTATCGACACCTCGATGGGCTTTACTCCTCTTGAAGGCGTTATCATGGGCTCGCGTTGCGGCGCTATCGATCCTGCTGTCGTTCCCTTCGTTATGGAAAAGGAAAACATTCCCGTTAACGAAATGGGCAACTGGATGAATAAAAATTGCGGCTTCTTGGGCGTATCGGGCGTTTCGAGCGACCTTCGCGAAATTACCGCAGCGATCGATTCGGGCAACAAGCGTGCAGAACTCGCATACAACATCCTTGCTTACCAGATCAAGAAATATATCGGCTCCTACACTGCCGCAATGAACGGACTTGACTGTGTTGTTTTCACTGCAGGCGTTGGCGAAAACGATGCTCGTCTCCGTGCTCTTGCACTTGAAAATATGGATTACTACGGAATCAAGATCGATCCCGAAAAGAACAACACTCGCGGCTGTGTGGATATTACTGCGGCTGACTCCAAGGTCAAGGTGCTTGTAATTCCCACCAACGAAGAGCTTGTTATTGCATCCGATACGATGCAGATCGTTTCCGAAATAAAGTAATGGAAACCGAAAAAGACAAAGTAAACGATACTTTAGGACACAGAAGCCGTTGTAAAAAACGGCTTCTTTCCGAAGGTGCGAAAAGCTTCAGCGATACGGAGCTGCTTGAAATGCTTTTGTTTTATGCAGTGCCGCGTGCCGATACGAAGCCGATTGCCGAAGCGCTTATCGAAAAATTCGGCTCGCTCAACGCCGTTATCCGTGCGGATCTTGATGAATTAACGTCCGTTCCGATGTTAAAGGA
Source organism: Clostridia bacterium (assembly GCA_017561145.1). Lineage (GTDB taxonomy): Bacteria > Bacillota > Clostridia > Oscillospirales > CAG-382 > Coliplasma. The sequence continues at coordinate 59,697 of JAFZDO010000025.1, forward strand.
CGGCGCAAGGGTGTTGTTTTCGCTTTTGGACGAGCTGTTTGCACGTACGGGTGTTTGTATCGGTGATAAGGACCTGCTTGAGGGCGAAAAATTAAAGGAATATCTGCTTGATCTTTACCGTGAAAGGGTGAACGAAACCGTTTATGCCCTTTATTTTGCCGCAGACGGCGAATATATCGGCAAGCAGGTTATTTTCCGAGGAGGCATAAGCTCCGCAAAGTTTTCGCTTCGCGCCATAACAGAGGGTATCATCCGCATAGGCGGAAAAACCGTAATACTTGCGCATAACCACCCGAGCGGAAGTCTTGTTCCGTCTTCGGACGATATTATTTCGACCAAGCGTATTGCCGCTCACCTTGCTGCCAACGAGATCGAATTGCTCGAGCATTATATCGTAGGCAAGGATGACGTTGCGGGAATAATGCATCCCGACATATAAAAAAGACGACTCATATACGTTGTGCCGATAAAGTCACGAGGTATATGAACCGTCTTTTATTTTTTATATGCTCAAAATGAATTCCTCTGCGGAGCGGACTCCGTCGATAGCGGCAGAAATTATACCGCCTGCATATCCTGCGCCCTCGCCCAAGGGATAAATGCCTTTGATGTTGCTTTGCCTGTCGTCAAAGCGTTTGATGCGTATCGGCGAGCTCGTGCGGCTTTCGACCGCGGTGATGATCGCACCGTTTGAATCAAAGCCCTTTATTTTTCTGCCGAAGGCGATCAATGCCTCGCGGAAGGAATCGTTTATCTCCTTTGAAAAGAGCTTTGAAATATCGCAATATTTAACGCCGCGCGGATAGGTCGGGACAATATCGGCTTCGGCTTTGCTCTTTCCGAGATATTCACCGACAGTCATACAGGGGGCTGTGAAATCGTTTCCTCCCATTTCAAAAGCGGCTCTTTCAAGGCTTTCGCGGTAATCGTAGCCCGCAAAAATGCCGTCACCTAAATCCTCGGGGAGAATTTCGCAAAGGATAGCGGAGTTTGCGTTTTTTCCGTCACGCGCGTGGTAGCTCATGCCGTTTGTGACAAGACGCTCGTTTTCGCTTGCCGCGGCAACAACGTGTCCGCCGGGGCACATGCAAAAGCTGTAAACGGTTCTGCCGTTTTTGCAATGCGTGAACAGCTTATATTCCGCGGGGGGCAAAAAGCGAAGATGGTCGCCCTCGCCGTATTGCGAAATGTCGATATCCTTTTGCGGATGCTCGATGCGGAAACCCACCGAAAAGGGCTTTCTTTCAAGCTCTGCTCCGTGAGAATAAAGCATTTCGGCAATGTTTCTTGCCGACTGTCCGGTTGCGAGAAAGAGCGTGTCGGTTTCTATTTCGCCGTTTGAGGTAACTACCGAAACGATTTTGCTTCCGTCTGTGCGTATATCGATAAGCGAATCTTCAAAGCGTATTTCACCGCCGAGCGAAATAATTTCCTTGCGGATCGTTTCTACAACGCCGCGCAAAAGATCGGTGCCGATGTGCGGCTTTGCAATATAAAGCGTTTCCTTCGGTGCGCCTGCCTTGACAAGCTCGTTCAAAACAAACTGACCGCGGAAGCTTTTATCCTTGACGAGCGTGTTGAGCTTTCCGTCGGAAAACGCACCTGCGCCGCCCTCTCCGTACTGAATATTGGAGCTTTCATTCAATTCGCCGCCGCCGAAAAATGCATCGACGTCCTTTTTTCGTTCGGATACCGCCTTGCCGCGCTCAAGCACGATAGGGCGCATACCCGACCTCGCAAGACAAAGCGCAACGAAAATACCCGCGGGACCGAAGCCTGCGATGACCGGGCGCTTTTCGGGAAGCTTATTCGCTGTGGGGAAGGTATATTCCACTTCCTTTTCGACAACCGTGCCGCCGCAACGGGATGCGATTCCTTCCTCATCACCCGAATGGACGAAAATATCGACGGTGTAAACGAATTTAACACGGTTCCGCCGCGCATCGATTGATTTTTTGCGGATCTCGAAATCAAAGCTGCCTAAAGGCTTGCCGATGATTTGCGAAATATGTTTTTCAAGAGGAAGAGCGTCCTCGTGCGGAGAACGCTCTAAATTAAGACGTACCATTATTTAAGGCCGTTCTTTTTAAGCCAAGCAACGTAGTCCTGATAAAGCTTGACAGAATCGGGGTGACCCATATAAGCGGTAGTGCCGGGCTTGTTGAACATACCTTGATACTGGTAAATAAGGATCTCGTCAACGTAGGGCGAAATGCTCTTGATCTGACGGTCGATTCTTTCCATATCTGCCGCATAAAGTGCGCTTCTGTAAACGTCGCCTTCAAATTCAAAAACTTCCATATCTGCCCAAAGAGCCGATCTGCCTGCCTTGTCGTGAGCTTTGCGGAGCGCTTCGTAGAACGCGGGAGTTTCCTCGGGCTTAGATTTGCGAACGCCGATTTCATCCTGGTATGCGATAATATCGCAATCGATGCTTTCGAGCTGAGCGATATATTTATCGTCAGCGATAAGATGGTTTGTGCCGTAAGGAGCGATGAGCATCTTGTGCTTGGGATCGATAGTTCTTGCGAATGCGGAATAGGTATTTACGTATTTGATAAAATCGTCCTCGTAATACGGATAAATGCCGGTTTCATCGGGGAGATACCAGCCGTAGAAGGATTTATAGTGGCCGTACTGAGCATAAAGCTGTTCCATTGCCTTGAATGCGCGTGCGGTAACCTCGGGGCTGACCATATTGTTGCGGGTCTGATTCCAGCTTCCGTAATAACCGCAAGAAACGAAAACCTTAATATCATTTCTTTCAGCGGCGCGGAGAAGTGCGCCCATAGGATCTTTTGCACCCATGTCAAAGAAGGGATAAATATCGGTGTTAAAATAAGCGAATCTGTTTCCGTCCTCATAAACCTGCGCGGTGGTAAGGAGAACGATATATTTCATACCGAGCTCTGCAATTTCGTCAACCTTAGCTTCCCATTGCTCGTCGGTGAACCAACGGCAGATAGGGTTCCAATATTTTCCTTCGGGGATGTTGTGGTGTTGGAATTCAAACCAAGTACCTCTGATGGGCTTAAGCATATCAAAAAACTTCCTTTCGATAGTTGTTTTTTAAGTTCTGCTTTTAGAATAACATTAATAATACTGTTTTTCAAGAGTTTTATAAAAAAACGGTTGCGAATAATGCGAAAAACGATTATAATAATAATCGTTCGGAGGTGTTTTTATGAAAAAACTTCTATACTTTTTCGTTTCGCTTGTAATGATCGCCTCGATCCTTCCTTTTTCCGCTCTTGCCGACGATCTTACCGTCATTGCATTCGGCGACAGCATAACCGCCGCAGATAAATGGCAAAAGCATATCGAAGCCGAATACGGCATCGATATAATAAACGCAGGCGTAGGCGGCGACACCACCAATTCCGCAAAAGCGCGCTTTAAAAAGGACGTTCTGAATAAAAAGCCCGATATTGTTTTTATATCCCTTGGCATTAATGATTGCGCGATAGATATGTCGCGCTACGTCGACCTTGAGACCTATAAGGCGAATATGGCTTATTTTATCGACGAATGCGAAAAGGCGGGCGCAAAGGTCATTGTCAATATCCCGACGCCCGTTGTTGACGAGCAATATCTTACAAGACATAAAAAAGAACCCTTCGAGCCCTACGGCGGGCCGAACGGTATCGTAACGGTTTACGCCGATGCCTGCCGTGAGGTTGCAATCGAAAAGGGCGTTGTCTTCGCCGACATGAACGCTTATTTCAAATCGCTTGACGGCGGATATGTAAAATATTTTCCCGACGGAGTGCATCCGAGCGACACGGGTTATAAAATGTATGCGTCGGTCGCGATGGAAGCATATCAAAGCTTATGGCGCGGCGACGTTAACTTTGACGGCACGATCGATAAGTTCGACTATATTCTTGTAAAACGCTCTTGTATGAAGACGGTAACGCTCGGAGAAAAGCAATTGCTCTCTGCCGACGTCAACAAAAACGGAGAGAACGACACCTACGACTATATCCTTATCAAGCGCCATTGTATGAAGACCTTCGTAATATTGTAAAAAACAAGCGGAAAGAGTTTTGCCCTTTCCGCTTGATCTTATTTTTTGTGAAGAATAGGAGAAACACGCTTGTAGATCAAGCCGGTGATGAGCGAACACGATAATCCCTTGACGAGATTGAAGGGAAGCGTCGCAAACAGGATCAGTCCCTTTAAGTCGGTTATCGAGGAATTTACCTTGTTTCCCATTCCGATGATCATTTCCATCTTGAAGCCCATAAATTTAACGTATGCGGGTATCATCATAAAATAGTTGACAGCGCTGCCAATGACGGCAAGTGAGAGCGTGCCGACCGCCATTCCGATAATTGCACCCGAAAGCGTTTTTTTGTATTTGTATATGAATGCGGCGGGCAAAACGAAGGCGAGCCCCATAAGAAGGTTCGACAATTCACCGATAAAGGCGGTATCGGTACCGTTGATAATGAGGTTGAGCAGTATTTTTATCAATTCGGTCAAAAATGCGGCAAACGGTCCGAGAGCGAATCCCGAAACCAAAACGGCGACCTCGCTGAAGTTAAGCTCATAAAATGCGGGCGCAAAGGGAAGCGGAAATTCCAAAAGCATAAGCAACGCCGCAACCGCGCTAAGACAAGCGACCTTTGTAAGATAAACCGTATTCTTGTTTTTCATAACAAAAACCCCCGAAAAGGAAATTCCTTCGGGGGTAAAACATGTCAAAAAGCGGCAAAATGCCGTTATATTAACGTTCTTCTCTCATCTCGACTTTACGATCGGTTCCGGAATCACACCGGATCGTGCATTACGCTCGCGGACTTTACCGCCGGTGGGGAATTTCACCCCGCCCCGAAGACATATTACATTATATTCAAAATGCAAAATAAGTCAAGAGTTGATTTTATTATTTTAATGTGCTATAATGCTGATAACTCGTATAGGTTTCCGTTTTTTCGGAGGTTATAATTATGAAGATGATCATCGTCGGGTGCGGTAAGATAGGCGCCTCGATAATTTCAAGCCTTGTCGGAGAGGGTAACGACGTTGTTGCGGTCGATTCCTCGCCCTCGGTTATTGAAGAAATAGGCAACGTTTATGACGTTATGTGTGTTTGCGGCAACGGTGCCGACACCGAAACGCTTGAAGAAGCAGGCGTTTCAAAGGCAGACCTTTTCGTTGCCGTGACCAATTCCGACGAGCTTAATATGCTCGCCTGCTTTGTTGCGGAGCGTATGGGCGCAAAGCATACGATTGCGCGTATCCGCAACCCTGAATATAACGATAAAAGCCTTGACTTTTTAAGCAAACAGTTAGGTCTTACCGTTTCCGTCAATCCCGAATGGATGGCGGCAAAGGAGCTTTTCAACGTATTAAAGCTTCCTGCGGCGGTCAATATCGAAAGCTTTTCGGGCGGAAATCTGGAAATGGTCGAGCTTCGTTTGAAGCAGGAGTCGATCCTCGACGGACTTTCGCTTATCGAGCTGCGCCGTAAATACAAGGCACAATACCTTATCTGCGCGGTACAGCGCGGCGAGGAGGTTTATATCCCCGACGGTAATTTCGTGCTTAAAAGCGGCGATAAGATAGGTATAACCGCTTCGGGCTCGGAAATACAGAAGCTGTTTAAAATGCTCGGCTTGGATCAGAAATCCGCAAAAAGCGTTATGATCCTCGGTGCAAGCCGTACAGCGTATTATCTTGCGAAGCGCCTTTTGAACAGCGGCAACCGAGTTGTTGTTATCGACAAGGACGAGCGCATCTGCCGCGCATTTGCCGAGGAGCTTCCCGATGCAGTGGTTATTTGCGGCGACGGCACCCAACAGGAGCTTTTGCTCGAGGAGGGCTTGGGCTCGGTCGATGCATTTGTTGCTCTTACGGGCTTGGATGAGCTGAATATACTCATTTCCATCTTCGCCATGTCGCAAAACGTCCCAAAGGTTATTTCAAAGGTAAACCGCAACGAGCTTGCGATAATAGCAGACAAGCTTGGGCTCGAATGTATCGTTTCGCCCAAGAAGACGGTTTCCGACATTCTTGCACGCTATGCAAGAGCAATCAATAATTCCCAAGGAATAAACAGCATCGAAACGCTTTACCGACTTATGGACGGAAGCGTTGAGGCGCTTGAATTCAACGTAAGTAAGGACTTTAAAGGTCTTAAAACACCGCTTAAGGATATGCAATTGAAACGCAATATGCTTATTGCCGGCATCGTACGCGGCAGAAAAGCGATCATTCCCGGCGGTATGGACGAGATTCTTGCGGGCGACCGCGTGATCGTTATCGTTTCGGGCAATCAGGTGATCGATCTTGACGATATTCTTGAATAAAAGGCGGAACAGCTATGAACCGTAAAATGGTATTTTATATGTTCGGCCGTATTGGGCAGATAGCGGCGCTTTTGTTGCTGTTGCCTGCCGTGGTGGCGATCATCTACGGCGAATATAAGCAATTGTGGGCGTTTTTAATAACCGCCGCAGGCGCTGTTGCCGCAGGAACGGCAATTTCGCTCTTGTGCCGAACGAAAAACAAGGTAATATATGCCAAGGAGGGCTTTGCGATAGTAAGCCTTGCGTGGATCTGTATGTCGGTTGTCGGTGCCATGCCGTTTACGTTAAGCGGCGAGATCCCGTCGTATATCGATGCGATATTCGAAACGGTCAGCGGTTTTACCACGACGGGTGCTTCGATACTGCGCGACGTCGAGGCGCTGAGCTACAGCATGCTCTTCTGGCGAAGCTTCACCCACTGGGTGGGCGGTATGGGCGTTTTGGTGTTCGTTATGGCGATCGTTTCGAATATGACCGACCGTTCGATCCACCTTATGCGCGCAGAAATGCCGGGCCCGACAGTCGGCAAGCTTGTGCCCCGCGGACGCGACACGGCGAAAATTTTGTATCTTATCTATATCGTAATGACCGTTGTGCAGATAATAATGCTTTGGGTGGGCGACATGAACCTTTACGAAAGCATTGTGCACACCTTCGGTACCGCAGGCACGGGCGGTTTCGGTATCAAAGCAGACAGTATCGGAGGCTACAGCAGCTATTCTCAAATGGTGATTGCCGTGTTTATGCTGTTGTTCGGCGTTAACTTCAACCTGTTCTATCTCGTTATCATCGGCAGATTCAAAAGCGTTTTGAAAAGCACCGAGCTTTGGACGTATTTGGGAATAGTGGCCGTTGCCGTTGTGTCCATAACAGTTAACATTCTGCCGCTGTGTGGCGGTGTCGGCGATGCGTTCAGGCAAGCGTTCTTCCAAACGTCGTCGATAATGACCACAACAGGCTATTCAACCGTTAATTTCGACCTGTGGCCTTCTTTTTCAAAAGGCATTCTGATGCTTTTGATGTGCTTCGGTGCGTGTGCGGGCTCGACGGCGGGCGGTTTGAAGATATCGCGTGTTGTAATTCTGTTCAAGCTGTTTCTGGGCGAGATAAGACGTATGCTACATCCGCGCTCGGTATCCTCGGTGAAATTCGAGGGCAAGGCGGTCGACAAGCAAACGCTTGACAGCGTTGCCGTTTATTTTGCTGTGTACGTATTTTGTATTATCGCCGCATTTCTTGCGATAAGCTTCGAGCCCTTTGGCTTTGAAACTAATTTCTCGGCGGTGCTTGCAACCTTTAACAACATCGGCCCCGGCTTCGGAGCAGTGGGACCTTTCGGCGGATTTGCCGATTACAGCGGATTTTCAAAGATAATCTTCTCATTCGCGATGCTTTTGGGCAGACTCGAGATATTCCCGCTTATAATTGCCCTTTCCCCCTCCACGTGGAGAAAAAACAGATAATAAAGCAAAAAAAGAAGTCCCGAATCGGGACTTCTTTTATATTGCAATTAATTACGAATAGCTTTCAACGCAGGAGTCGATTGCATCGAGAATAGCGTCCTGCTTAGCTTCGAAGGTGGAAACAACGTCGGTGCTGTTTGTCTTCATCATATCGGTGATCATACTGCTTACGCCGCCGAAGTCGTAGATGATACCGAGGTCGTAAACAACGTTGCTGAATACGAGGTCGAGCATTTCGCCGGATTCGTCATCGCGGAGGTCGCGGTACTTAAGAGTGGTTTCGTAGTAAGCGGGGGTGATGTACTTTCTTCCGCCGTATGCCATAGCTTCGAGCATGAATGCAGAGAAGTTAGCCTTGTCGCCCTGGAGCGAGGTGGGGATAACTGCCGCGTATGCCATTCTTGCAGAGCAGTAGGTGTAGTACTGATCCTGTTCTTCGTTGACCATGGGGAAGGGGATGATACCGAATTCCTGAGCATCGTCATAAGCGCGGAGCTTCTTGATAGCGGAGAATGCGCTGGTTCTGAAGAGAGCGCGGTTCTGACCGAATACGTCAAGAGAAACAACCCAGATGTTAGAACCGTCGGTAACGGTGTTGCAGTGGAAGCACCAGTCATCGGGAAGCTGAAGAGCTTCGAGGATCTTCTGGAGAGTGGTAACGGAAGCGGTGTCGTTCATCGAGATAACGGGAATGTCGTCTGCATTCTTGGTGATGTAGTTCTTACCCGCGCCGATGAAGAAGCCTGCAACGTCGCCGTAGGAAGCGGAGAGGCCCCAGTTGTCGTGATAGGTCATGCCGGTGGTGCCGTCGGTTTCGGAGGTAACGGTACGGCTCATTTCGATCATCTTATCGAAGGTCCATTCCTTGTCCTTAACCATCTGATAAAGATCGGTTTCGGGGAAGTTCTTCTTAAGGATTTCCTTGTTGAAGGTGATAGCGGTGGAAACGATCTTGGGCATGATCGAGATGTCGCCGGTGTTGAAGTAAAGCTTGCCGCCGATAGAAAGCGACTTGGTAGCGGACTGATCCCACCAGGGCTGATCGAAGTGGAGATAATCCGAAAATTCGTTAAGATCCCAGAGGTATCCTTCCTGTGCGAGAGAAGCTGCAGCGGGCATAAACATAAGCGCTGCATCGTACTGCATAAGGTTGGAGGTGATGTCTTCTTTAAGGTCTGCGCGAACGTCCTTAACGGGGTGAGCGTTAATGGTAACGCCGTACTTGGTAAGGATCTCGTCGTTACGCTTAGCAACTGCTTCGCTCAAGGAAGCGTCGGTGGTGGAGTAAGCGTTGGGAACAACGTCTTCGCAGTAATAGGTAGCGTCGCCTTCCTGAGAAACAACGAGAACGTTGAATTCTTCGTATTCCGAGCCGGACCAAGAAAATTCAGGCATAAGCTCGTCGAAGTCTACAGCGGTGTCGCTTGCTTCTTTGCTTTCGTCGGTGGTACCTGCGTTGCTCTGATCTGCCAGGCTGTTTTCGGTAGTGGTTACGTCACTACAGGAAGCCAAAAGCAAGGAGGTAGCAACAAAAAGCATGCAAAGCAAAACGGAAATAAGTCTTTTTGCGTTCATGGTACTGTTCTCCTTAAAAATATTTAAATTTAGCTGATTTATTTTATCATAAGAAAAACCGATTGTCAAGTAGCTCTTGCTTGACAATCGGCTGTTTTCATTTTCTCGTATAGGGGAAGGTCGGCTTTTCTCCGCTCTGATAAAGCGAGATCACTTCGTCCATCTGCTTTTCGGTTTCGGTGGTGAAAAGCAGGGTCATCAAGCCGACTCCCGCCTTCTTCAGCTCGCTTTTGCGGTCTAATCTGTATCCCGGAAGCGAATTGTAGATAACGTTTGTGTGGCTCGGACCGCTTATTATCGGGAATTTTGCGCCCGTGCGATCGGTAAGAAACGAAAAGCATTCGCTTTTGTTCTTACAGCCCTCGATATTTTGGATAATGCAGGTGCGCGTATACATCAGCGGTGTTCTTCCGTAGCCGATGTATTCAAGCGCGCAACGACTGAAGCGCACAAATTTTCCGTCGGTTTCGGGGGAGAGCATTACCGAAGAAAGCGAAAGTCTGTCGAACAGATCAAGCGATTCGCGGTTGACTACGTTCAAGGCGTAATCGCCGTGTAAAAGCATACCCTTGCACAGCTCAAAATGACATAACGATGAAACCGTCGCTCGGTTTATTCCGAATGCTTTTGCCTCCTCAAGCTGTTTTTTTACCGTTTCCTGCTCGGCAACGAAAACGCTTCTCGGCATTATTGCGGATATCTTATCGCAATAAGGAGCAAAACGGGGGTCGGTGCATTTGCGAAGCGGAACGTCTATTCTTGCGGCATTGGGCGCGTGCTTTTTTAAAAATTCGGCAGACGGCAATCTGCCCTCAAAGCGTAAAACAAAGCCCTTTTGCTTGCTTGGATGCAAGACCTTCGATTCATCCCGCTCGGGGATGATGCATTCGGCAGGCGGCACCGCCCTTTCGCGGGGCGGACGCTTTGCCGACTTTTTAAACGGCGGAAGGCAAAGCGATCTTTGCTTGTCCTCCTCACGGCGTATGCCGAACATCGTTTTATTTATTTTGGAGGTGAAATAACCGTCGGTAAATCCCGAGCGCGAGAAAAGCGACGTCAAATATTTGATCTCCTCGGCGGTTGCGTTGCGGTTTTCGTCCAAAAGACGGCGGTAAACCGATGTAACGCCGCCGACGTAATCGGGGCTTTTCATTCTGCCTTCTATCTTGAGGCTTGTAACGCCGATCTCGCAAAGCTCCTTGATATGCGATGCAAGACACATATCCTTAAGCGAAAGGGGATATTTATTTTCGCCCTTGCAGGGAAGACGGCAGGGCTGTGCGCATTCGCCGCGGTTGCCGCTTCGGTTACCGATGACCGAGCTCATAAGGCATCCACCGCTTTCGCTGACACAGATCGCGCCGTGAATGAAGATTTCGGTTTCAAGTCCGGTGTCGGCAAAGCGCTTGATGTCCTCTTTAGGCAATTCACGCGCAACCACCGCGCGTGTAAAGCCCAAGCCTTTAAGAAAATCGGCTTCGAGATGCGAATGTATTCTCATCTGGGTGCTCGCGTGCAATGCAAGCGACGGGAATTCTTTTCTGAGAGCGCGGGCAACGCCTAAGTCCTGAACGATAAGGCCGTCGGGGTGAACCTCGTTTTCAAGGAAGGAAACGTAATCAAGTACGCTTTTGAATTCCTTGTCATATATTAACGTATTGAGGGTGATATGCAACGCCACGTTCGAATCGCGGCAAAGCTCGCCTGCGCGTATCAATGCCTGACGGTCGAAGTTGGATGCGTTTATGCGTGCGTTGAACATTTCGCCGCCCAAATATACCTCGTCGGCGCCTGCATCGATCGCCGCCCTGAGCGCGGCAAAGCTGCCGGCAGGGGACAACAGCAACGGCTTTTTAGACATATCCTTCACCTCTCGATCATTTTACGGTATATTATAACCCGTAAGAGTCAATATGTCAAACTATTAATATAAATTAATATAATTTCTACATATTGCGGTATTATTCCGCAAAGGGTCCTATAAATTGCTATTGAAAAGCGGATCAAAATATGATAGAATCAATTGACTATGACTTTGGAGGCAAAATGATGATAGCCAACCCTACTTTTTTTGAAAACGAAGGCGGAAGACAGAACGGTTACGACCTCTTTTCGCGCCTTTTGAAGGATAGAATAATTCTGCTTTTTAACGAGGTTAACGACGATCTTGCTTGCAGTATCGTTGCACAGCTTCTCTTTCTCGAGGCACAGGACCCCGAAAAGGACATCACCCTTTATATCAACTCTCCCGGCGGAAGCGTTTCGGCAGGCTTTGCCATTTACGATACGATGAGAAGCATCAAGTGCGACGTTTCGACCGTTTGCGTCGGCTCGGCATGCAGCATGGGTGCTTTCCTTCTCGCCGCAGGTACGAAGGGCAAGCGTTATGCGCTTGAAAACAGCGAAATAATGCTCCATCAGGTCATCGGCTCTGCAGGCGGTCAGGCTTCTGACGTTATCATTGCGGCTAACTTTGCAAACCGTACCAAGGAGAGGATAAACCGTATCCTTTCCGAAAATATCGGCAGACCTTACGAAGAGATCGTGCGCGACACCGAGCGCGACAATTGGATGTTCGCCGAGGACGCGCTTGCATACGGCGTTATTGACGAGATAGTCAAGAAAAAATAAAACTTTTCACATTGATAGGTTATTGATATGTTTGCCATAACCGCATTAAAGGTGCTCATGATGATCGCTTACGGCGTTCCGGGGTATCTGCTTGTAAAACTCAAGGTGCTTGGCGAGGATTCGATAAAGGCGTTTGCAAAATTTCTGCTTTACGTCTGCCAGCCCGCTCTTTCGCTTTATACACTCACGTCGGTCGACAGTACGCCGATACTTATCCGCGACCTTTGGATATTCTTTTTCGTTACCCTTTTGGCACAGATAGCGGTCATCGGGCTTTATTCGCTCTTCTTCCGCAAAAAGATGCACAAGGACCTCGGTCACCGCGTTTGCTCGGTCGCGGGTATTTGCGGTAACGTCGGATTTTTCGGTGTGCCTTTGCTTGAGTATCTTATTCCCGGTATGCCCGAGGTTCGCGTTTATTCCGCCGCGTTTTCGATCTCGATGAACGTTATCGGCTGGACGCTCGGACTTCTGATGATGACGGGTGACAAAAAATATATCAAACTCAAGGCGGTATTTTTGAATCCGTCGGTAATAACCTTTGCGGTTTCCTTTACCTTGTTTGCCTGCGGAGTAAAATTTCCCGAAACGATCGCGGATTTTATCGAAACGCTGGGAAGAATGTCGACGGTCGTTTGCATGACTGTGCTCGGAATGCGCCTTGCGACAAAGAGCCTTATAAGGATCTTCACAAATTACCGCATATACATAGCAGCGGCAATAAAATTAATAATCAGCCCGATAATCATCGGACTTATGTTTTCTGTTCTTCCGGTCGGCAACGAGGTCAAAACCGCGGCGTTTGTTCTGGCTTGCTGTCCGGGTGCTACGATGATCCAAAGCCTTGCCGAAACCTATGGCGGCGATTCACGCACGGCGGCGGATATCGTGCTTTCCACAAGCCTTATATGTATCCTGACCATACCCCTTATGTGGACAATATATAATGCCATCGTTTTTTAGGAGGTAATCGACTATGAAAAAGACAGTTGCAATAATTTTCGGCGGTGAAAGCTCGGAATACGAGGTAAGCTGTGTTTCTGCGGCAAACGTAGCCGAAAACGTTGATAAAGATATTTACGACGTTGTTTTGGTAGGCATAACCAAGGACGGCAAATGGTGGATCTATCGCGGAAGTACCGACGATCTCCGCAACCATATCTGGCAGGAAAAGCGTGCGCTTTTGATCCCTGCCGTTATTTCGCCCTGCAAGGCGCATCACGGCCTTATCGCGCTTGACGGCGCAAACGGAAGCTTTGAGATCGTAAGGATCGACGTCGCATTCCCCGTGCTCCACGGTAAAAACGGCGAGGACGGCACGATGCAGGGACTTTTGGAGCTTGCAGGTATTCCCTACGTCGGCTGTGATACATATTCGTCTGCCGTTTCGATGGATAAGGCGGCAACAAAGACGATATGCTCCGCCGCAGGCATTCCCGTCGTTCCCTTCGTTTCGGCAAGCAAGCCCTGCGATATCGATTTGCTCGTTGCTTCGGTTGAAGAAAAATATGCATATCCCGTTTTCGTCAAGCCCGCAAACGCAGGCAGCTCTGTCGGCATAACCAAGGCAAAGGACAAAACCGAGCTTGTCAACGGCATTAAGCTCGCTTTTGAGCACGATAAAAAGCTGCTTATCGAGCCGAATACCGTCGGACGCGAGATAGAGGTTGCGGTTTGCGGTAACGAAAAGCCTTTCGCGTCGGTTTGCGGTGAGGTTATCCCCAACAGCGATTTTTACGATTACGAAACCAAATACGTTAACGATAAATCGGTTTGCCTTGCGCCCGCACCTATGGACGAGGCAACCTCCGAAAACATTCGCGCTCTTGCCGTTGAGGTCTATAAGGCGCTCGGATGCAGCGGCCTTTCGCGCGTGGATTTCTTCCTTACCGAAAACGGAGCGTTCCTTAACGAGATAAATACGATTCCCGGATTTACCCCCATCAGCATGTATCCGAAAATGATGGCTTGCATCGGAATCGAATACAAAGACCTTATCACCAAGCTTCTTTCACTTGCCGAAGGATGCGAGGAATGATATAATGGAAAACAGAAAGCCGATAGGCATTTTCGATTCGGGACTGGGCGGATTAACGGCGCTTTCCGCATTAAGACGTCTTATGCCCGACGAGGATATTATATATTTCGGCGACAGTGCGCGTATCCCGTACGGCACAAAATCGCCTGCGGTAATAAAAAAATTCGCACTTCAGGACACCCGTTTTCTTATGTCCCTGGGCGTCAAGGCGATCCTTATTGCCTGCGGTACCGTAAGCTCGAACTGTCTTAGCGACGTTTCGGCTGTTGCAGGCGTGCCGGTAGTCGGCGTCATCGAAGAAACGGCAAGACAGGCGGCCGAAATTGCAAAAGGAGGCAATAACCGCGTTGCGGTGCTCGGTACGAGCGCGACGATAAACAGCGGCGCCTTTGAAGCCGAATTGAGAAAGAACGGTGTAGGTGATATTATCAATCAGGCGTGCCCGATGTTCGTGCCGTTGGTTGAAAATTGGCACCCCACGGCAGACGACTCTGCGACCAACGCCATCGTTTCGGAATATATCGCGCCGATCGCAAAGCAATTGCCCGATGCGGCGATTCTCGGCTGCACCCATTATCCGCTTCTTGCAAACGTTATCGCAAAATATCTGCCCGAAACAAGGCTTATCAGCTCGGGCGAGGCGGCGGCGCTTGGAATAAAGAAGCTTTTGGCAGAAAAAGGTCTGCTTAACGGAGAGGGCGGCAAGACCGAATTTTACACAAGCGGCGGCGAAAAGCTCTTTTCGCAAAATGCTTCGCGCTTCCTCGGAGAGAATATCGCAGTAAGCGCAATGCATATCGATATTGAAAACTATTAAAAAGGAAAAAACATGAAAATACCCGTAGATATACGTATTTCGAACGAGCGTATAAACGCCGCATCTATCCTTCGCGGCGAAGAACGCGGCGAGACCGAGGAGTTTTTCGTTTCGGGAACGATGAAAAATACCAGAAGAGGGCTTTGCATCGAGTATACCGAGCAGGAAAATTCCACAACGACAATAATAAACGTTTTTAAGGACGAAACCGTTTCGCTTAACCGCATCGGCCCGATGAGAACGCATCTTGTCTTTAACGACGGCAAGGCTTACGATTGCATTATCGGCGCAGGCGACAGGCAATTTCAGCTTCGCGTCCGCACGAAAAATCTCGAAAACAATCTTACAATGGACGGCGGCAGACTTTTTGTCGATTATTCCGTCGAAATCGTCGGTTCGCTCGCAGAGAAAAACAAGCTTACTCTTGCGATAAGCCCCGACGTAAGTATTATTAAATCTTAAAAGGTGTAAAATGGCTATTAAAACTCCCGCAGAAAACCTAATAATATTACCTCGGGACGTTTTATCCCATATCAAAAACGCGTCCGCAGAGGAATTGAAAGCTCTTGTTTATTTCTTTGCAGAGCCCGAAAGCAGTGTCGCCGATGCCGCGCGTGAGCTTGGCTTGACGGTTTCGCAAGCAGAAGCCGCGATCGCATTTTGGCGCGGAGCGGCGGTTTTTTCCGAAAGCGAGGGCAAAAAGAAAAAGCTTGCAAGCGATACTGCCGTTTACCGCAATTACGATTCGGAAACTATTACGGACGCGCTTATAAATCAAGCCGATTTTGCGATGCTCAATGAATTCGTTTGCGAAAGATTGGCGAAATCGGTGCTTACCAAAAACGATCTGAGCTCTCTTTTCTATCTTTATGATTACGCGCGCATCCCTGCACCGGTTATCTGCGGAATAGCAGAGGATTGCTGTGCAAACGGCAAAGCGAATATGCAGTACATATTCAAGACGGCGATATCGCTTTACGAGCAGGGAATCGACACCTATGAAAAGCTCGAAGCATATCTTACCCGAAAAGCCGAGATAAACAGTAACGTCGGCAAGCTCCGCAAGCTTTTCGGCATGGGTGACCGTGCGCTTACAAGCAAGGAAAAGAAGACCTTCGATCAGTGGTTCGGCGAATGGGCGTTTAAATTTGACGTTGTCGAGCTTGCCTATGAAAAGACGGTCGATGCGACCGGTAAGGTAAGCATCAGTTATATGAACACAATACTACGCCGTTGGTATGACAGCGGATTTGCAACGGTCGAGGATATAAATACAGGCGATTCGAGCCGAAAAGCGGGAACCGATTCGAGCCTTGACGGAAGCGACGAATTCATAGAAGCGGCGCTTTCAAGAGGATTTGACGATCTGTTTGGTGATAACAAATGAAACTGAATGAAGCACTAAGTATAAAAACCGAAAACAGAATAGCCGCAATGGACGAAGCCGAAAGAAGACGTAACGAACTTCATTTGAGATTGCCTCGCGTTAAGGTTATTGACGATATAATGCGCGAGATACCTATGCGTGTGCTGATAGGCGAAAGCGTGGAAGCACTGCGTGCCGAAAGCACTGCTTTAGAGAAAGAGCGCGAACAAATTCTTGCCTCGTGCGGATATGACAAGGATTACGACGTTCCGAAATTTGACTGTCCCGATTGCAACGACGGCGGATATTGCGGAATAAAGCTTTGCCATTGTGTAAGAGAGCTTATGTCGGTCGAAAACTACCGCGCAAGCAGTCTTGCGGGAGGCCTTTTGGATAAGACCTTCGAAAGCTTTTCGCTATCTTACTATGCACAGGGACCCGAGCGCGATCATATGGAGACCGTTCTTGAGGGTTGTAAGCTTTATGCCGATAAATTCCCCAACGATAACGCCGCAGGGCTTTATTTCTACGGCGGTACGGGCTTGGGCAAGACCCACCTTACAGCCGCAATCGCAAACGTCGTTTCGGCAAAGGGCTTAAGTGTTATTTACGAATCTGCACAGCAGATTTTTGACACGGTAGAGGCGGTGCGATTTAACCGTGCCGACATTTCCGAAAGAAAGAAATACGAAAATTGCTCGTTGCTTATTATTGACGATTTGGGTGCGGAATGTATGTCGCAATACAGTGTTTCTGCAATAACGAGCATTATCGATATGAGAATCGTCAACGGCAAAAAAACACTTATTTCGTCCAACCTTAATCCCAACGGACTCAAAAAAACGTACGGCGAACGACTTTATTCGCGCGTGCTGGGAGAATTTCGTAATCTTTCCTTTTTGGGTAGAGATATCAGACTTCAAAAGGTAAAGGGTGTCAAGGATTGAAAACGGTAGATATTTATACAGACGGCGCTTGTAAGGGAAACCCCGGCGCAGGCGGTTGGAGTGCGATATTGGTCTTCGGCGGCAAGGAAAAAGAGCTTTTCGGCGGAGAAAGGGTCACGACCAACAACCGAATGGAGCTGACCGCCGCGATCGAAGGCTTGAAAGCGCTTAAGGAGCCGTGCAAGGTAAATCTTTACAGCGACTCGCAATATCTCGTCAACGCGATCAACAAGGGCTGGCTCGAAAGCTGGAAGAAAAAGGGCTGGCGCAAGGCGGATAAATCAGCCGTTCTGAACGACGACCTTTGGAAGACGCTTGATGAATTGCTTTGCACGCACGAGGTTGAATTTATCTGGGTGCGCGGACACGACGGGCACGAATATAACGAGCGTTGCGACGAATTGGCAAGCGGTTTTGCAGAGCGGCTTAAGGCAGAGTGACCTGATGAAAAAATTCGAAACGAAAAACTTTTTATTGCTTACGATAGCGGGCTTGATAAACGCATTTGGCGTTACCTTCTTTCTTGCGCCCGTAAAGCTTTACGACAGCGGTATTTCGGGTACCTCGATGCTTTTGTCGCAAATAACCCCCAATTGGATGTCGCTTTCGGTGTTCCTTATTTTGCTTAACGTTCCGTTGTTTGTTTACGGCTTGAAAAAGCAGGGAATTCATTTTACCGTCTATGCGATATACACGGTTGCGATGTATTCGCTTTTCGCGTTTTTGATAAACGACGTATTACCGGTCGACGTGAGCATGGCTTCGCCCTTGGCGGAAAGCGACCTTTTGCTTTGTGCGCTTTTCGGCGGACTCATTTCGGGTGCGGGAAGCGGTTTGGCAATACGCTTCGGCGGCGCGATGGACGGCATCGAGGTCCTTGCGGTAATATTCGCAAAGCGCATAGGAATTACCGTCGGCACCTTCGTTATGGTCTATAACGTTATCCTTTACGTAATATGCGGACTTATCCTTCAAAGCTGGATATTGCCGCTTTATTCGATAGTTGCATATATGGCGGCGCTCAAGACCGTAGACTTTATTGTAGAGGGTTTTGACAGATCGAAGGCGGCAATGATCGTAACTGCGTGCCCCGACGACGTGTGCAAGGCGCTTTCGGAAGAATTCGGAAGCGGAATGACGCTTCTAAAGGCGCAGGGCTTTTATTCGGGAAGCGATATGGTCGCGGTTTATTTCATCGTGAACCGTTTTCAGGTAGGCAGAATGAAGAGCATCGTCCACGAATGTGATCCCAAGGCATACATTTCGATCACCGAGGTGGCAAACGTCTATTCCTCAAACGCAGACAAATAAAAACACACCACCCGAGGCGATCTGCTTCGGGTGGCTATTTTTTAAAGCTCGTTTATAACCTTTAAAAGTGTTTTCATATTATCGCGCGATAGCTCGGTAAGCGGTGCGCGGAGAATGTTTTTGCAAAATCCGCGTTCGGCAAGAGCTGCTTTTAAGGGTATCGGGTTGACCTCGCACCTTAAAGCATCGCAAAGCGGAATCAGGCGCGTTTGCAATTCTGCGGCTTTGGAAATGTCGCCGTCGAAATAAAGGGAGCATAACCGTTTCACGTCAAACGGGATAAGGTTTGACATGACCGAGATAACGCCCTTTCCTCCCAAAGAGAGGACGGGAAGTATTCTGTCGTCGTTGCCCGAATAGACCGGAAGCTCGTCGCCGCAAAGCGAAATTATACGCGCCGTGTCGGCAATGCTGTCGCCTGCGTCCTTGAATCCGACGGCTTGCTTGTTTTCTGCAATTTTCACCGCTGTTTCGGGCTCGATCTTCATTCCCGTGCGCGCGGGCACGCTGTAAGCGATAAAGGGAAGGCTTGAAGCCGATGCGATATCCGAATAATAGGAAACGAGTCCCTTTTGTGTGCATTTGTTGTAATAGGGCGTAACGGCAAGTAACGCGTCCGCACCTGCGCTTGCGGCATATTCCGACATTTTGCAGGCTCGCTTGGTGTCATTGCAGCCGGTCCCTGCGATAACCGGTACGCGATGGCGCACCTGACGGACGGCAAAGGAGATAAGCTCTTTCTTTTCATCCTCCGAAAGCGTTGACGATTCGCCCGTGGTGCCGCAAACGACAAGCGCATCGACCCCGTTCGAAAGCTGGAAATCTATCATTTTGGCAAACGAGATATAATCAATGCCTTTTTCATCAAACGGAGTGGCAAGTGCTGTTGCTACTCCGCGAAAAACAATCGACTTTTTCATGCTATATTTTCCTTTTTAAGTTGAAAATTTTTAGACGATGTAGTATAATATCAAAAACATCCTCAGAACGAACCAAGCGCCCTCGAAATAAGTATATTCCGAAAGTAAGGAAAATGAAACTTTATGGATCTTTTAAAACGCTCAACCTATTTTTATGACCTTCCCGAGGAGCTTATTGCCCAAACTCCGTCGCCCGTGCGTGATATGTCGCGTCTTTTGTGTCTCGGCAAAAACGACGGAAGTGTCGAGCATAAGACCTTTCACGATATAATCGACCGCCTTAAAGAGGGCGATTGCCTTGTTATCAACGATACCAGGGTTATTCCCGCGCGCCTTTTCGGCAAGGCGGAGGGCAGAGAGGGCGAGATCGAAACGGTTTTGCTTTCGCGCGTTGAGGGTGAAGAGGGGGAGGTTTGGAAATGCCTTACCCGTCCCGGCAAGAAAACCAAAATCGGTCAAAGGGTCATCTATTCCGATGAGCTGCAAGGCGTTGTTACCGACGTGCTTGAGGGTGGTATCCGCGTGATAAAATTCGAATACGAAGGCGTTTTTGCCGAAATACTCGATAGGGTGGGCTTAATGCCGCTTCCGCCTTATATTACCGAAAAGCTTGCAGATAAAAACCGCTATCAAACCGTATATGCGAAAACCGACGGCTCTGCCGCCGCGCCTACCGCAGGCTTGCATTTTACTCCCGAGCTTTTGAAAAAGGCAGAGGAAAAGGGTGTCGAGATAGTGCGCGTGCTTCTTCACGTCGGCTTGGGCACCTTCCGTCCTGTTAAGGAGGACGATCTTAAAAATCATATAATGCACGCCGAATATATTAAGGTCACCAAGGAGGCGGCGGACAGAATAAATGCCGTGCACGCCCGTGGCGGACGCGTTATTGCGGTTGGCACGACAAGCGTGCGCACGCTTGAAACCGCGACCGACGAATCGGGTGTTATCCACCCGTACGAGGGCGATACCTCGATATTCATCCATCCCGGTGTGAAATTCAAGTGCGTTGATGCGATGATAACCAACTTCCACCTTCCCGAAAGCACTCTTATAATGCTCGTTTGCGCCTTTGCGGGATACGACAACACGATGAACGCTTATCGCGAGGCGGTAAGCAGAAAATATCGCTTCTTCTCCTTTGGCGACGCGATGTTTATTGAATAAAAAAGCAAAAAGAAAACGGCTCCGTGATCGGAGCCGTTTTTGTTGTTTAAATTAAAGTGCGCGAACCTTTGCAACGCCTGCGATTGCAGTGATGTCATCGATAACGACCTGGTTGATCGCGTCGTTGGTATCGAAGAAGGAAACCGCGTTGTTACCCTTTGCCTGCGAGAAGAGCGATTCGATATTTACGTTATCCTTCGCGAGTGCCGCAGAGATCTGGGTGATGATGTTGGGGATGTTCTGGTGAAGAACTACAACACGGTTGCTTTCGGTTCTGTTCATCACGATTTCGGGATAGTTAACGCTGTTGCGGATGTTGCCGTTTTCGATGTAATCGATAAGCTGTTCAGCCGCCATAACCGCACAGTTGTCCTCCGATTCGGGGGTGGAAGCGCCGAGGTGGGGGATACAAACAACGTGGGGAACGCCCAAAAGCTCTTCGCAGGGGAAGTCGGTTACGTAAGAAGCAACCTTGCCGCTTTCAAGCGCTTCGATAAGGTCGGGAATGTTTGCAAGATCACCGCGCGAGAGGTTGATAATGCGAACGCCGTCCTTCATCTTTGCGATGTTTTCCTTGTTGATGATGCCCTTGGTGGTGGGAAGCGAGGGGATGTGATAGGAAATATAATCCGCTTCTGCATAGATAGCATCGTAATCGTCTGCCTTGCGAACCGCACGGGAGATCGACCAAGCGTTTTTAACGGTGATATAAGGGTCGCAGCCGACAACCTTCATCTTGATATCGCTTGCGGTGTTTGCAACCATACCGCCGATAGCGCCGAGACCGATAACGCCGAGAGTCTTGCCCTTGATTTCGGGGCCGACGAACTGGCTTTTGCCCTTTTCGACCTGCTTTGCAACGTCGGGAGTGCCCTTGAGGCTGCTTGCCCAGTTGATACCGCCGACGATATCGCGCGATGCGAGGAGGAGAGCCGCGATAGCAAGCTCCTTAACGCCGTTTGCGTTTGCACCGGGGGTGTTGAAAACAACGATGCCGTTTTCGCTGCAGCGATCTATCGGAATGTTGTTAACGCCTGCGCCTGCACGTGCGATAGCGAGAAGCTCCTTTTCAAAGGGCTCGTCGTGCAATGCCGCGGAACGGACGAGGATACCTTCTGCCTTTTCGGCGGTTTCGGAAACGTTATAGTTTTCGTTAAATACGTCAAGACCAACCTTGCTGATCTTGTTATGAAGCTTAATGTTATACATTATGCGTTCTCCTTTTCATAGTCAGCCATGAACTGAACGAGCTTTTCAACGCCTTCAATAGGCATTGCGTTATAGATAGATGCACGCATACCGCCGACAACGCGGTGACCCTTGAGGTTTACAAAGCCTGCCTTGGAAGCGGCGGAAACAAACGCCTTGTCCTTGTCGGCATCGCCGGTAACGAAGCAAACGTTCATAAGCGAGCGAACCTCTTTATCTGCGGTTGCCTTGAAGAGCTTGGAGTTATCGAGATAATCGTAAAGAATGTTTGCTTTCTTTACGTTGATCTTTTCGCGTTCTTCAAGACCGCCGGTAGCAAGGAGCCACTTGAATACAAGACCTGCAACGTAGATCGAATAGCAGGGAGGAGTGTTGTACATCGAGCCGTTTTCTGCCTGAACGGTGTAGTTAAGCATAACGGGAATGTTTTCTCTTGCGTTGCCCAAAAGGTCTTCGCGTACGATAACAACGGTAAGACCGGAGGGGCCCATATTCTTCTGCGCGCCTGCATAGATAAGGCCAAACTTCGAAACGTCAACGGGACGGGAAAGGATGCCCGAGGACATATCGGCAACAAGAGGAATATCGCCGGTTTCGGGGATGTAATCATAGCAGGTGCCGAAGATGGTGTTGTTATAGCAGATGTGAACGTAATCTGCATCGGGAGAGAAGCTGTCAACCTTGGGGATGTATGCAAAGTTTCTGTCCTTGGAGGATGCGATGATATTTACTTCGCCGAACTTAGCAGCTTCTTCTGCCGCCTTCTTCGAGAACTGACCGGAAACGATATAATCGGCTTTGCCGTTTTTATTCATAAGGTTAAGAGGAACAGCGGCAAACTGTTGGGTAGCGCCGCCCTGAAGGAAGAGAACCTTATAATTGTCGGGAATGTTCATCAATTTGCGAAGGTCTGCTTCGGCGGTATCGATAATTGCCTGATAAACGGGTGAGCGGTGGCTCATTTCCATAACAGACATACCGCTGTCTTGGTAGTTGAGCATTTCATTAGCGGCTTGCTCAAGCACCGATTCGGGAAGCATGGAAGGACCTGCGGAAAAGTTATAAATGCGTTGCATATGTATATCTCCTTTAATGTAAAGAAAAATTTACCCAATATATAAATCTTAAAAATTATAATATCACACTATTGCGCTAAAGTCAATAGCATTGCAAAAAGAAAAGGGCAAATTTATCTTTTTGTTGACAGAATATAGAACATTTGATATTATAGGAACAAGAAAGTATAAGAGGTAGCGCTTTATGCAGAGAAAATTGGGCTTTGGCATCATCGGATGCGGCATCATCGCAGATTTCCACGCTAACGCAATACACGAATGTATAGGGGACGCAGATCTGATCGGCGTTTGCGACGTCGTTTACGATGCCGCCGAAAAGTTTGCGACCCGTCACAGAACAAAAGCGTTTAAGGATGAAGCAGAGCTTTTGTCCTGTAAGGATATCGACGTTGTTTGTATCTGTACCCCCAGCGGATATCATCATACCTCGGTCATTGCCGCCGCAAGAGCAGGGAAGCATATTATATGCGAAAAACCGCTTGCGATCAATAAAGAGCAGCTCGACGCATGCGAGGAAGAATGTAAAAAAGCGGGCGTTACCGTTTCGGTAATATCGCAAAACCGCTATGCAAAAAGCGTCAACCGTGTTAAATGCGCGATCGACGAGGGCTTGCTCGGCAAAATCGTTTGTGCAGACATTTATATGAAATACTATCGCTCGCAGGAATATTACGACAGCGGCTCGTGGCGCGGCACAAAGCGTATTGACGGCGGCGGCGCGCTGATGAATCAGGGTATTCACGGCGTTGACCTTCTGCTTTATCTTGCGGGTCCCATCAAAAGCGTTTACGCACTTTCAAAGACCTTGGTCCGCAATATCGAGGTGGAGGATACCCTTTCTGCAGTGGTTGAATATGAAAGCGGTGCGACGGGCGTTATTCAGGCGACGACCTCGGTCTACCCCGGTTATCCGCGCAGATTGGATATCAACGGCGAAAACGGTTCGATCGTTCTTGACGAAACCTCGATCGTGCGTTGGGATATTCAAAACGGCGGTGGCCACGATGACGTAATTCTTATGCCCTCGTTTGCAAACGGCGCTTCGACCCCTACTGCTATCTCCAACGACGGACACATCCGCCAGATCTCGGATACCATACATTGTATCCGCAACGGAATCGAGCCTCTTTCGGGTCTTGCCGACGGCAGACGTGCGGTCGACGTTATTCTTGCGATATATAGATCGGCAGAAGAAAAAAGACCGATATATCTATAAAAGAACGCAAAAAAGCTTCCCGAATTTCGGGAAGCTTTTGTTTTTATTTTGCTCTTGATCTTCTGATAAGGAATGCAACGAGTGATGCGATTCCGTAAATAACAAAGAAGAAGAAGGTAGCGACAAAGAGCAGGATCACCCAGGTGGATGCGTTTGCATTCGGTGCGGTGGAATGGATGATAAGCACGGCGATCATCGCGACGATATAGTTCGAGATGACGTGCAAAGCACGCTTTGCCGCAGAAGAGATGCTCTTTATTTTGAAGAAGAGGAAGGAAAAACCGTAAACGACCGCGAATAATGCGATCGCCGCATTTGCCATAAGCAAGCGTTCGGCAAACGCGCTGATGCCGTTCATGCTTACGCTGGTCGCGTTACCCTCGGTTGCGGCGGCAGTGCCGAGCGAAAGTATAGCGAGCCAAAGAAAGCTGATAACCGTATATGCCCCGAACGTGCGTAAACCGCACTTAAGCAGGGCGACCTTTTTTTCTTCCATTATTTAACGAAGCAAGCGGTCTTTTCGGAAAGAGCCTCGGGAGCAACAGACGCAACCATAACACATTCGATCTTGTGTGCAGAGGTGATCTTTTCAACCTTGCAAACGAATTCTTCGAACGCGTTTACGTCTTCGCCGCACATTTTAAGAGCGCTGTCAATGAAAATTTCGGTGATATCGTAGTTGCCTGCGAGCAAGCCGGACACGAAGCCGTAAAGCTCATCAGCGGTTTTGATGCCGTATTCTTCAACGTCAACAAGACGTGCGTGGGGTTTAATATCGAAGGTGAGCTTTCTGCCGCATTCGATGCAGATAACAACACCGTTGGTTTCTGTGGACGCTTTGTTTACAGCCTCGATAAGGTTTTTGGTCTTACCGGTGCCCTTTAAGCCTACTAAAAGTTGCATAATAAAACTCCGTTCTTCCGGCTGATAAATTTTGTAAGTCGGGAATCGCGCCGGTGCGTTGCCCGATCTCTTACGTTCATTTTACTTTATTTGGATAAAAAAATCAATAGTAATTTCCCGTATTTAATATAAAATTTTCAACTTTTTAACAAATTAAAGAGAAAAATTTGTTAAATCGATGCAATTTTCTTCAAAAGCTCTTCTTTGCCTGCCTCGTAACCGGGCTTGCCGAGCAACGCAAACATGTTTTTCTTGTATGCTTCAACGCCGGGCTGGTCGAAGGGGTTGACCTCGAGAATATAGCCCGAAACTGCGCAGGATGCGAAGAAGAAGTAGATCAATTCGCCCAAGGAATAAGCATCCTTGCCGCCGAAATCGATAATGACGCTTTCGGTGCCGCCGTCGCGGTGGGCGAGGAGCGTGCCGAGCATTGCCTTTTCGTTGATATCGTCCATCGACATACCGGTGAGGAAGTTAAGGCCGTCGCCGTTTTGTTCGTCAAAGGGGATCTTGGGAGATTCGGGATCGGGATTTACCGCACGTACGATGGTTTCAAAAAGGATGGGGGAGCCGTCCTGAACGAACTGACCGAGCGAGTGAAGGTCGGAGCTGTAGGTGACCGATGCAGGGAAAAGACCCTTCTTGTCCTTGCCTTCGCTTTCGCCGAAGAGCTGCTTGAACCATTCGCCCATAAAGCGGAAATCGGGATCGTAGCTTACCAAAAGCTCGTTGGTCTTGCCCATCTTGAGCATAATATTGCGGAGAACCGCATATTTGTAAGCGGCGTTGTCAAGACCGGATGCAAAGATAGAATCGCGCATATCGCAAGCACCGTTGAGAAGTGCGTCGGTATCAACGCCTGCAACCGCCGCAGGGAGAAGACCAACTGCGGTAAGAACCGAGAATCTGCCTCCGACGTCATCGGGAATAACGAAGCATTCATAGCCCTCCTGCTTTGCAAGCGAAAGGAGCGCGCCGCGGTTTGCATCGGTGGTAGCGACCGTTCTTTCTGCCGCTTCCTTTTTGCCGTAACGCGATTCCATATATTCGCGAAGGATACGGAATGCAACCGCGCTTTCGGTGGTGGTGCCGGATTTGCTTATAACGTTAACGCTTACACGCTTGCCCTCGCAAAGCTTGAGCACGGTGTTGAGCTCGCAGCCCGAGAAGGAGTTGCCGAGGAAGTATACCTCGGGGTTGCCGTCGTTAAGCTGATTGTGATAGGGGGTCTTGAGATATTCGATAACTGCGCGTGCGCCGAGATAGGAGCCGCCGATGCCTACTACCAAAAGAACGTCGCTGTTTTTGCGGATACGCTCTGCACATGCCTTGATGCGTACATATTCTTCGCTGTCAACGCGTACGCCGAGGTCGCGCCAGCCGAGAAAGTCGTTGCCCTTGCCGCTCTTTTCACGGAAATACTTGTCTGCCTGAGCGAGAAGACCGTCGAAAGCGGAAAAATCACATTCCTTAATGCTTTCCGCTTGCTTGTATCTAAAGTTGATCATGATATTTCTTCCTTTATATAATATAAATTTCAAAGTATTATAGAATATATTTTTTTGTTTGTCAACACAAAAAGTCCGCTTCATGATCGAAACGGACTTTCTTTTTGTTTATTGTTCAACCGTTACGGGAGTAAGGTCGAAATGATTGCAGATCATATCGCCCACGTGCAAGCGGATATCAACCTTGTTTTCGACGGTATCGATCACCCAGCGCTGAACGTGACAGGTGTTGTGGTGGCGGAGGGTCAATTGGATATTGCCGTTTTCGGCAAGCTCGTAAGCCGCGTAAACACTCACTCTTTCAACACTGTTTACAGCGGGGTCGAGGAAGGTTATCGAGGGAACGAGGTTCATGATATTATAGTGGTTGAGAAGATACTGACCGTTACCGCAAACGAATTCCTTCATTCCGTATTCGGTATCGAGCACAACGTGAAGGAGCGATTCTCCGAAAAGTCTCAAGCCCTTGACCTGCGCTTTGTTTTCGGCAACGGTAAAGGAGATATCGTTGTTAAAATCGGCACTCTTCTTGGTCATATACGCGGTTTTGGTAAGGGCTTCAAGCTCGCTTGCATCGCCGCTTTCGCCGTACATAGTGTCGAGCAGCTTATAGATCAATTCGACCTCAAGCGCCATATTGCCGACCTCGCCCAAAACCGTTACGACGGTGTCGATCGAGGGGAATACCATACAAAGCTGACCGAATGCGCCGTCCCCGCGATAGCCCTCGCGGTCGTTCATCCAGAACTGATAGCCGTAGCCTGCGGTCCAGTCGGGCGAGCCGTTGTTAACGTCGACAGAGTGGCGCTGAGTCGCCAAGGCAAGATATTCCTCGCTTACGATACGCTCGCCGTTATATACGCCCTTATTCTTGAGCATCATACCGAATTTGGTGATAGAATCGCTCGAAAGCTCGAGTCCGGTGCCGCCAAGCGTCTGACCGCTTGTTGTTTCGCGCCAGACCGGCTTTTCGATGCCCAGCTTTTGGAAAAGTCGCTCATCGAGAAAATCAACAAGCTTTTTGCCTGTAACTCTTTCGACCGCCGCCGCGCACATGCAGGTTGCGGCGGTGCTGTAAGCAAATACCGTACCGGGCTTGTGCACCGTGGGGATCGCGAAAAATCCTTTAACAGGGTCGTCGAGCCAACGAATCTGATCAAGCACGCAAGCGGTGTGTCCGCTTTGCATCGAAAGAAGATCGTGCAATTTAACCTCGCGGAGTGCGTCGGTCATTTCCTCGGGCATTTTGTCGGCGAAAAGCTCGCACATCTTCGTGTCGGGTGAAAGCAATCCTTCGTCAACACAAATACCTACTGCCGTGGAGGTAAAGGATTTCGAAAGCGAATAAAGGTGCATCGGGGTTTCAAAATCGTAAGGCTCGAAGGCAATGCGAAGCATCGGCTCCTTGCCCTTAACAATTTGCATTGCGCGGATAAAGATGCCGTTGTCGCTGCTTTCTTTAATATAATCGTGTACCGCTTTGGCGTTTACGCCGTCTGCAAGATAAAGTGCCATATCAATATCCTATTCCATTTTACCAAGATAGATTTCGTTGGGCTTGCCAAGGAAATGACGTTTTATAACGTTGCGCATTTCCGCGGGGCGAAGATCCTCGTGGAGGATATTATCGATGGAAAGCCATTTTGTGCCGACCTGATAATCGTCGCGCACGAGCTTGTCTTCCTCATATTCGCTCACGATATCGCAAATAAACATAAATTCGATCCTGTG
The DNA here is from genome assembly GCA_017561145.1 of Clostridia bacterium. Lineage (GTDB taxonomy): Bacteria > Bacillota > Clostridia > Oscillospirales > CAG-382 > Coliplasma. Next base: position 87,886 of record JAFZDO010000025.1, read on the forward strand.
CGATTCGCCCTTGAAGCCCTCGCGAATGAACATAAGGCTTTTCGGAGAAACGGTATATCCGGTCTCTTCCTTCGTTTCGCGGATAAGCGCGTCGATTATAAGCTCATCGGGCTCCTGCTTTCCGCCGGGAAGGGTATAAAATACGGTGCCGTCCTCGTCGACGAGCTTGTTGCAAAGTATCTTTGCACCGTCGATAATAATTGCTTTGATAGAGTTGGTTATCTTCATTGTTCCTGTTCTCCGCTTTGTGTGTTTTCCGTAGAAGCCGCTGTGTCGCCCTTTGCGGTAACGGTAACCGAAAAGGTCATCTCGGTCACGTTGTAATGTACGGCGATATACTTTTCGCCGTACGTCGCCACGCGTGGATATACGTTGCTGCTGAATTGAATATTCAATTCGGATTCGAGCTTTGCAATATAGCTTTCTACGCTTTCGCCGGTAACGTTTGTATAGTACGCGGCGGCGTATCTGCCGTTTTCATCGGCGTCAAGCCTTTCGTTTTCACCCGAGAATGCGGATATGCCCTCCGTTATGCCGTCGCCCCAATCAAAGTTTTGCGCCGTGGTTGCATCTTCGGCTTCCGAAAAGACCGCAACCAAGATTATAATAACGAGGAAAACCAAGGCGACGCACGCCGTGACGGTAATATTTCGTTTAACCGCGGATAAAAATCCGATTAATTTTTCTTTCATTTAAACGCTTCTTATTTTAAAATTTTTCCTGACGCCACTTTACGATAAAGAGGGCCGCTGCGCCTGCAACCGCTACAAGAGCGACGATGAGAATAACGATGATGGTTGCATAGCTACCGTCGTCTTCGCTGTCGTCGTCACCGTTGGAAAGGTCGCCGACCGCGCCTTTCACAGGCTCGAATTCTGCGGATATCATATGGTCTTCGGTGACGTTTTCGAAGGTGTAGTTGAAAATTCTCTGACCGACTGCCGCTTCGACCGCAACGCCGTCGATAAGGATCTGCTTTATAACGTAGCCTTCCTGTGCGGTAACGTAGAAGATCTTCGAAAGTCCGTGGTTGACCGTGATAATGCCCGAGGGGGTGATGCCGCCGCCTGCGTTGATCACGGTGGAGTTAATAATATGTCCGCCGAGTATTTCCTTGCTGACGATAAGGATGGATTCGTTATCGTATGCATATCTGCCCGAAACGCCGTTGGCGTCGACCGCAAGCGGAGATTCGGCATTTTCTTTCGTGTAGAAGTTGGAGTAGTTTCCGTTGGTGAGAAGCAATACCGCCTCCTGATTTGCAAACTGTGCGCCGAGATTAAAGGAAACGAGAGTTCCCTCGGGAAGCAACGCGCCTACCTTGAAGGAGTATGCGGTAAAGAGCGAGCCGCCCGCAGCGGTGATCGCGTTTTGAAGATTCTGATCCGCAAAAGGAGAAACGGTAAGATTCAAGTGGGTAGCGCTGCCTTCGATCCTTGCGCCGTAGGGGATATAGAAGCTGCCGCTTACACCGCGGAATTCAACGTATTTGCCATCGCCTGCAAGGGTAGCGATCTTGTCGAACACCTCGCGGCGGATAACCTTGCCGTCGGTAATATCGATATATCCGTTGGGTAAGCTCCAGTCGATATCGTCAACACCGATGGTTTCGTCATCGGGAGGGGGAGGAGCCACGTTGATAAATACTACCGAAACGGTGGTGGAGGAGGAAATGCTCGAGATAGTATATTGATTGTTGGTAAGCTGTGTTACTGCGCCGCCTACACGGAACACGTCAACCGCATACTCCGCATCGGGAATTACGGTGAAGGTGATGGTTTCGCCGGGCTTAAGAACGATGCTTTCGCTCGTTCCGCCCATGATGGTAGTGTTGCCTGCGACAACCTTACCGCCCGCATAAACGTTCACCTGAACGGTGCAGTCGAGAACGGGAGGTCTGTCGGATGCCTTGAAGGTTGCGGAAACGGTGGTGGGACCGCTGGGTACGAAGTAATAAACGTTGCCTACCGCGTCACGTCGGGGCTCGGAAATTTCGATGATGCCCGATTGCTCATAGCCGGGACCCGGGCGAGAATAAACCTTGTAATTTACGTCTCTGGTAAGGTAAAGAGTCTTTACGAGAGGGGTCGAAACGCTGTCGTTGGAAATGGTTTCGACGGGACTGCTGTCCAAGGTCTTTTCCAAAACGAGTGAGCCGGGACCGTTGAGAGTAAAGGTGACTGGAACAACGCCGTAAAGGAAAAGTACATCGGTGTTGCCGGTGATAACAAAGGTTACCGATGGCTCGGTAACGGTCTGCTCATTGCCGTTGACGGTAAGAGAAGCGGAGGTTGCCTTGAATTCACCGTCGATAGCGAAATCGATCTTGACCTCGGTGCCGGTAAGGAGCTGATAGGAGTTGAGGTCGATGACCTCGCCGCCTACGGATACGGTGTATCCCGTTGCGCCGAATGCGCGGATAGCAAGAGTTGCAGGGATCGGAACGTATTCAACGGTTACCGAGAGGGTGTAGGTGTAGCCTGCGGAGAGGCTGTTGTATGTACCGGTGTAAACACCGTCGGTTGCGGTAAGGCTTTGGGTAAATCCCGCAACGCCGAAGCTTGCGGCGGTGATCTTAAATCCGTATTGAGCTTCGATTTTGACGTTCAGATTCTGAGCGGAGCCGAAATAACCGCCGTTGTTGAGCTCGTCGTTAAAATAAACGTTGACCGCATTTGCGTCTGCTCCCGAAACTGCGATGTTAACGGTGTATGCGTTGGGATCGGGCTCGCTTGTTTCGGGCTCGCTCGATTCGGTATTGCTTTCGTCACCACTGCTTTCGGTATCGCCCGATTCGGTGCTGCTTTCGGTGTCGCCCGATTCGGTGCTTGAATCCTCGGTAACCGAAGAGGATTCGCTCTCGGTGGGGGCGCTTTCTTCATTTTCGGCAAGGGCAAAAAAAGCAAAGGAGGTTATAGTAAGTAGCAATGCAAGGAGCATTGCCGCGATTCTGAAGGTTTTTTTCATAGTTCCTCCGAGTAAAATGTTTTTTGAGATTGACAATTCAATGTCAATCTGCTATACTTTATCAATACTATATTATAACTATATTTTGCAATAATGCAAGAGCCAAAAAAATAAATTAAAATATTGGAAAGAAAATTTTCACCGAAAGGACACATATATTATGGCAGAAAAGAAATTTGTCGAGGAAATCACCCCGATGGAAGAGGATTTTGCGCAATGGTATACCGATATCGTTAAGAAAGCAGAGCTGATCGAATACACCTCGGTCAAGGGCTGTCTCGTTATCCGTCCCTATGCTTATGCGGTATGGGAAAACATTCAGCGCATTCTCGATACCAAATTCAAGGAAACCGGCCACGAAAACGTTTGTATGCCGATGTTCATCCCCGAAAGCCTGCTCCAGAAGGAAAAGGATCACGTTGAAGGCTTCGCGCCCGAGGTTGCATGGGTAACACATGGCGGCAGTGAGCCCTTGGAGGACCGTCTCTGCGTACGTCCTACCAGCGAAACTCTGTTTTGTGAGCATTATTCCAATATTATCCATTCCTACCGCGATCTGCCCAAGCTTTACAACCAATGGGTAAGCGTTGTAAGATGGGAAAAGACCACCCGTCCCTTCCTTCGCACCCGCGAATTTTTGTGGCAGGAGGGCCATACCATCCACGCAACCGCCGAGGAGGCTATTATCGAGACAAAGCAGATGCTCGACGTATATGCCGATTTCTGCGAAAAATCTCTCGCTATGCCCGTAATCAAGGGCAGAAAAACCGAAAGCGACAAATTCGCAGGCGCAGAGGCGACCTACGCTATCGAGGCTTTGATGCACGACGGCAAGGCACTTCAGGCAGGCACGAGCCATTATTTCGGCGACGGCTTTGCAAAGGCTTTTGATATCACCTACACCAACAAAGAAAATAAAAAGGTTCACCCCTTCCAGACCTCTTGGGGCGTTACCACCCGTCTTATCGGCGCGATAATTATGACCCACGGTGATGATAACGGCCTTGTTCTTCCGCCTGCAGTAGCACCTATTCAGGCAGTTGTTA
>JAFZDO010000026.1 GCA_017561145.1 Clostridia bacterium
CGAAGTATTTTTATATTTAATTTCCATACTTTTCGGCGACATGTGCGTCGAAAAATATACCTTTGATGCCCGAAAGTGCTGACAAGGCGCAAAGCGGCGCGCACGCACTTTGCGCGAGCGGACGGGCATCCAAAACCCATTGAAATCCTTGCGATTTCAATGGAGCGCGTAGCGACTATGGGGTCCCCGAAAATGCTTGCATTTTTGGGGGGTTAAATTACATCGGGCTGCCGTCTTTAGCGCGGCGGATCTTGTTGGTGGTGGTCTTTACAAAGGGGATCTCGCGGATGACAACGTTCGCGATCTGCTTGTAGGTGGGAAGATTTTCGAGCACCTTGAAGACGTCGCGCTTCAATTTTGCTTCAAGCGCTTCCTTGCCTTCTTTTTCCAAAAGCTCGGGATCGACAATACATTGAACGGCAAGGTTTTCCTCTTCGCCGTTTTCGTTTCTGTCGGCATAAACGATGTTTTCGAGAACGTAGGGGATACCGCCGATATAATCCTCAAGCTCCTCGGGATAGATATTCTTACCGTTGCCGAGGATGATGATGTTCTTCTTACGGCCGGTAATCATGATCTGACCCTTCTTGGTAAGCTTGCCGTAGTCACCGGTACGGAAATAGCCGTCATCGGTGAATACCTCGTTGGTTGCTTCCTCGTTCTTGTAATAACCGAGCATTACGATATCGCCCTTAACGCAAATTTCGCCCTCGCCGTCCTCGTTGGGATCGTCGATACGAACGTCTACGCACGCCATCGGGAAGCCGACGGTCTTGGGATCGTTGATAAAGTCGTCGTTTACCGAAACGAGCGGCGAGCATTCGGTGATGCCGTAGCCGTTGGTAACGATAATACCGATATTTTCAAAGAAATCGGCAATTTCCGCACGGAGCGGTGCGCCGCCGCAGATGATCTTTTTAAGATTGCCGCCGAGCGCGTGGTGAAGCTCCGCAAAGACCTTGCGTCTGATATCGATACCGATATGACGGAGGAAGCGGGTGAGCTTGATGCCGGTCTGAACGGTCTTGGTCTTGCCCTTTTCCTCGATGCTTGCCTGCATTCTGCGGTAAAGCACCTCCATAAGCGCGGGAACAACGTACATATATTTAGGCTGATAGAGTGCAAGATTCTTAACGATTCTCTTAAGGCTGTCGTTGATGCAAAGGGTTGCGTGGCGGTGTATTGCAACGAGAATACCTGCAACAGCTTCGTAGGAGTGGTGGTAAGGAAGCACCGAAAGACCTACCTCGCGGATGGTCGCAAGCTTCAAGCCGTACTGAACGAGCGAAAGGATATTGTGCTCGGAAAGCATAACGCCCTTAGCGATACCCGTGGTGCCCGAGGTATAGATGAGCATCTTCATCTTCTGAAGATCGTCGTGCTTCATTTCGAGGAAGGACTTATCGCCGTTTTCGTAAAGCTCCTTGCCCTTGTTGAGGAATTTGTTAAAGGAAAGATATTCGTTTTCATCCTCTTCACGGTCGAAGCAGATGAAATATTTAACTTTGGGGATCTGATCACGGATGCGCTTGAACGCCTCCTCGCGCTTTTTATCGCAGAAGATGATATCGTCATCGCCGTGATTGATGATGTTTACAAGGTCGGAATCGGGAAGCTCCTTGTCGATAGGACAGAAAACGCCCTCGCTTTGAAGCGCGGAGAGATAAACAAGTATCCAATTATAGCTGTTTTCGCCTGCGCAGGCAATATGACCCTGAGCAAAGCCGAGATCGTTGATCGCGGTGCCGAGCCAGGTAATTTCGTTTTGAAATTCCTTATAGGTAACCTCGCGCACGCCTTCGCCCGTTGCACGGAACTTATAAGCGATCTTGTCGCCCGCTTCGCGCACTGCGTTTGCGGTAAGGTCCTTAAGGTCGCAAATAGGTGTGAGCTTCGGAGGTTTTTCGCCAATCGCGTTTTTCATCATAACCATATTTCTCCTGATTTTAAAAAATAATCATAATTACGCAAAACATTATATCTGGTTTTGAAAACTATGTCAAGAGGTTTTTTGAATTATTTTTGTGTTTTCTTGTGTTTTTTTGTCGGTTCGATTGACAAGAAGAGCTTTTTTTGGTAAAATCAAGACAATAAAAGTCCAAACGGAGCGCAAGTTATGAACCTTAGAAACGACGAATTCAAGACCTTGAAGCTGCCTCGGTGGGAGGAGTTCCCCGCTTTTGAGCTTTATATAGACCAAGTTATCAGCTTTGTTTGCGAAAATCTTAAAATTTTCAGCAACGAGGACGAGCCGCTTATTACCTCGGCGATGATAAACAATTACGTCAAAAACGGCGTGCTTCATCCCCCCGTTAAGAAGAAATACGACCGCACACACCTTGCGAAGCTTATCGTTATCTGCATAAGCAAGCGCATTCTCGCTCTTTCGCAGATATCGGATGCTATCGCCGTTATGTCACGCGGGTATGATATCGCCGAGGGCTATAATATCTTCTGCGACGAGGTCGAATACGAGGTTAAAAGCATCGCCTTTCCCGATGAATTCCCGCAAAAATCCATTTCCGAAACCGATTCGCACAAGGAGGCGATCCTCCGCTCGCTCGCGTCCGCCGTTTCGCGCGTTTTGGTGTTCGACCGATTTATCGAGCAAAGAAAACGTCTCGCAGCCATAGTGCAAAAAAACAAATAAATTACGGCATAATTAAAAAGCAGGTGCAACATCAATTTGCGCCTGCTTTTTTGTAATATTTGTTTTTTTGAAAGCTTTTGAAAAAAGAGCGCGAGAGAAAAACTTTTTTAAAAGTTGTTCTCTCGCATAATTACCTCATAATCAAACAGATGAACCTGCAACGAAGGCGGTCGAAAATGCGATCTGCAAATTAAAGCCGCCGGTATAGGCATCGACGTCCATAACCTCGCCTGCGAAATACAAGCTCGAAACGAGCTTTGATTGCATGGTTTTCGGGTCGATCTCCTTACAATCGACACCGCCGCCCGTGACTATCGCCTCGTCGATGGGGCGCGTTCCGTTTATGCGAACGGGCAACGCCTTCATAAGCGACAAAATTTTCGCACGCTGCTCCTTGGTGAGCGAGTTTATGCGCGTTTCGGGGTCGATACCTGTCAAGGCGATGAACGGCTCGATCAGCTTCGAGGGCATAAGCGCCGAAAAGGCGTTTTTAAGCTCCTTGTTGGGAATCTCGGCAAAATCGCGGAGCAATCTTTTATCAAGCGTTTTTTCGTCAAGCGCGGGCTTCAGATCGATAAAAACGGTGCAAGGATACTGACCCTGTAAATGCGCCGACGCCGAAAGGATGACGGGGCCTGTTAGCCCGAAATGGGTAAACATCATCTCGCCCTGCTCCTTATAGATCGGCTTTTTGCCGTTTCCGTAAAAGGTCAGCCCGACGTTGCGGAGCGACAGTCCCATACAGTCGCGGCAAAGCTTATCGGGCGAAACGAGCGGCACGAGCGACGGACGAATTTCGGTAATTTTGTGTCCGACGCTTTCGGCAAGCCGATGACCGCTTCCGTCCGAGCCGGTTTTGGGATAAGAAGCGCCGCCGCAGGCGATGATCACGCTGTTCGCAAAAATCTCCTCGTTTGAGCAACGGACGCCCTTGATAACACCGTTATCGGTAAGAAGCGCAGTTACCCTCTTGCGCTTTATGACGACGCCGACGGTCTGTGCCGCCGTAACAAGCGCCTTTGTAATATCGTGCGCGTTATCGCTTTCGGGGAAAACGCGGTTGCCGCGCTCGACCTTGGTCTTGACTCCCAACGACTCGAAAAAGGCAACGGTATCCTCTGTATTAAAGCGCGAAAGTGCGCTCATCATAAAGCGAGGATTCGCAATGACGTTGTTCAAAAATTCCTCGTTATTGCAGGCGTTCGTGACGTTGCATCTGCCCTTGCCCGTAATATCCAATTTTTTGCCGCAGCGATCGTTTTTTTCCAAAAGCAAAACGCTGTTTCCGCCGATCGCGGCGTTATAAGCGGCAAAAAGCCCTGCGGGGCCGCCGCCTACCACAATACAATCATACGTTATCATAAACATCGTTTTCCGCCCAGATGCGTTCCAAAATACCCAAACGGGCAGCGGTGCGCTCGGGGTCGCGTCTTCCTATTTCGTGAATAAGCGCGTTGATAAGTGCCAAGGGCGCCGTTAACGAATCGACAAAGGTGTCGCTCGCGTTATCGGCAAAAAGAGTTATGTCGGCAGTGCTTGCGATCGGAGAACGCTTGCTGTCGGTAAGTCCCAGCACGGTCGCGCCCGCGCGCTTTGCAAAATCAAGCACGTCGACGGTGAGCTTTGAATAACGCGGAAAGCTTATGCCGAGCACGACGTCGCCCTCTTTAACACGGAAAAGCTGGTCGAACGCCTCGCTTCCGATAACGGTGTGCACTACCTGAACGTTATCGAAAAGGACGTTAAGATAGAAATTCATAAATATCGCAAGGCTTGCCGAGGAGCGCGCGCCGACAAGATAGATTCGGTTCGCGTTCATAAGCGAGGTCACGAATGCGTCGAACTGCGCCCTGTCGATGCCCGAAAGCGTCTTTTTTATACTTTCAACGTCGGAAGCGAAGCTTTGCGCCAATGCGTCCTCGCCGACACGGTCCTTTAAAAGCTCAAGCCGCTGAACCGAGGTCAGCCGTCTTCTTGCCGCATACTTTAATGCCGCTTGAAGCTCGGGATAGCCCTCAAAGCCCAATTCTGTCGCATAACGGACTATCGTCGATTCCGAAACACCGACGGTCTCGCTCAATTTCGCCGCTGTCATATAAGCCGCCGTTGCATAGCTCGTTAATAAATATTCACCGATCTTTTTTTGTCCCTTCGAGCAGGACGCAAGCGATTCTTTTATTGTTTCGAGTACGTTTTTGTTTTGCATATAAACACCCGATTTAAGACAACAATTTGTAGTGGTGGCAGACCGAGATAAACGAAGTTAGTTTGCGCGAAAAGCGAGCGTCGGCGCAGACGTCTGCGACAGTCGAGTTTTTCGTGCAAGTGCTTGAAAATACAATAAAAATTTAATTCCTTAAATAGAGCAAAGTGCACTTTTCAAAGAAGCGAAAGTGCACTTGTTCTTATTTTATTATTTCAAGCACGTAAATAACTTATTTATCCGCGGTCTGAAATTAGAATCTGATTTTTTCCTCGATGTAAGCGCGAACCTCTGCGATGGGCATTCTTACCTGCTCCATAGTGTCGCGGTCACGGATGGTTACGCAGTTATCCTCAAGCGAATCGAAATCGTAGGTAATGCAGAAGGGAGTACCGATCTCGTCCTCACGGCGGTAACGCTTACCGATCGAGCCGGCTTCGTCGTAATCGCAGGGGAAGAACTTGTTAAGCTCGGTAGCAAGCTCGTGAGCCTTTTCGCCGAGCTTCTTCGAAAGGGGAAGAACCGCAGCCTTGAAGGGCGCGAGTGCAGGGTGGAAGCGAAGCACTGTGCGGATATCCTCGTTTCCGTCCTTGCCGATGTTTTCTTCGTCGTAAGCATCAACGAGGAAGGCGAGAACCGAGCGTTCAACACCGAGCGAGGGCTCGACAACGTAAGGAATATATCTTTCGTTCTTTTCCTGATCGAAATAGGTAAGGTCGTTACCCGAAACGTTTTGGTGCTGAGTAAGGTCGTAATCGGTTCTGTCCGCAACGCCCCAAAGCTCGCCCCAGCCGAACGGGAAGAGGAATTCAAAGTCGGTGGTTGCCTTGGAATAGAAGCAAAGCTCTTCGGGATCGTGGTCACGAAGACGGAGATTTTCCTCCTTCATGCCGAGCGAAAGCAACCAATCGCGGCAGAAGCCTCTCCAATATGCAAACCATTCAAGGTCGGTGCCGGGCTCGCAGAAGAATTCAAGCTCCATCTGTTCGAATTCACGAACACGGAAGATGAAGTTACCGGGAGTGATCTCGTTACGGAAGCTCTTACCGATCTGACCGATACCGAAGGGGAGCTTCTTGCGGGTGGTTCTCTGAACGTTTGCAAAGTTTACGAAAATACCCTGAGCGGTTTCGGGACGGAGATAAACGGTGTTCTTCGCATCCTCGGTAACGCCCTGGAAGGTCTTAAACATAAGGTTGAATTGACGAATGTCGGTAAAGTTGTGCTTGCCGCAGGTGGGGCACTTGATGTTCTTTTCTTCAACGAAATCCTTCATTTCCTGCTGAGAAAAAGCATCGATGGGCTTTTCAAGGGTATAGTTGTTTTCTGCACACCAATCCTCGATAAGCTTGTCTGCGCGGAAGCGTTCCTTACATTCGCGGCAGTCCATAAGAGGATCCGAAAATCCGCCAAGGTGTCCCGATGCGACCCAAGTCTGAGGGTTCATAAGAATTGCCGAATCAAGTCCGACGTTATAGGGGTTTTCCTGAACGAATTTCTTCCACCAAGCGCGCTTGATGTTATTTTTGAGCTCGGCGCCGAGAGGGCCGTAGTCCCAGGTATTTGCAAGACCGCCGTAAATTTCGCTGCCTGCAAAGATAAAGCCTCTGCCCTTGCAAAGCGCAACGATCTTGTCCATTGTTTTCTGAGTATTGACCATAATTATCCTCCGATAAATTACCGTGATATAAAAATTCATTATATTATACACTAAATTTTTATGCTTTGCAATAGGTTTTACAATCAAAATAAGAAAACCGTCCATAACGGCGCATAGCACATAAACCCAATATTCGCAGTAGGTTACTACAGCTTCATATTGTGTTTCCGCACTCTGCATCCGCTCTGAACAGTTTTAGGTAGCCGTTGCGCAAAAATGGTTTTAAATCGACAAAAAAAGTAGGGGCGATTCACTTTCTCGCCCGCCTGAGTCGCTACGCTCTCGACGCGAAACGCAAGCGTTTCGGTCGGAAATCCGCGCGGCGGGGTTTTGTGAGTGCCGTACATTCGCATCTCGCTCACCGCTCGCGGCACTCTAAGGTATAAAAATCCACGGGGTCCCCGAAAACGCTTGCCGTTTTTGGGGCAAAAGGCGCATGTCCCCGATTTTTATGGGATTTAATTATAAAAACACTGCGTGTTTTGAATTGACGTTTATTTTACACACCGTAGGGGCGATTCACGAATCGCCCGTATGCGTGACGGTTTAATTTTAACGCTCGTTTTATTTCACTGCGGTATCGTTTATGATATAGCCTTCCCCCTTGGGGGAAGGTGGCAAAATCTTTGATTTTGACGGATGAGGGGTAGATGCGAAGCATCGTTATATTTATCTTTAAATAAGTTAACGAACCCCTCATCAGTCAGCTCCGCTGACAGCTTCCCCCCGAGGGGAAGCCTATTCATAACGATTTCGTTTGTGTCTTAATGTTCCGTTTTCCTTATATGTTACCTGCGGGCGATTAGTGAATCGCCCCAACGGGTGAAATGTTTTTCTGTTAACGCGAAAAAATGAAACGCAAATATAAACGAAACGCAACAAATTTCATAATTTATGTAATATCCAAAACTGTAGGGGCGATTCACGAATCGCCCGCAAACGCGACAAATAAAAAGGCCGCGACAAATCGCGATCATTAAATAATTATAATATTTGGAGTTTTTGGGGAGAGAGTTCGAGAGAGGGGCTTTTTGCAAAAAGCGCCTCTCTCGTAATACCAATCTATTCCTTCTTACCCTCGGGGAGCATCTTGTTGACCTGCCTTTGCGCCATGACGAGGCGGTAATATCTGCCCTTGTTGCGCATAAGCTCGTCGTGAGGTCCGACCTCCTCGATCTTACCCTTTTCGAAAACGGCGATCTTGGTCGCGTTACGAAGCGTCGAAAGTCTGTGTGCAATGGCAATGGTCGTTCTGCCGCCCGAAAGAAGCGCGATAGCCTCTTGGATCTGCTTTTCGGTTTCGGTATCGAGCGAGCTTGTCGCCTCGTCGAGAATAAGTATGCGCGGGTTACGCAATATCGCACGGGCGATGGCGATCCTTTGACGCTCGCCGCCCGATAACGTGTTGCCTCTGTCGCCGACGTAGGTGTTATAGCCGTCGGGCTGCTTCATAATGAATTCGTGCGCGTTTGCAAGCTTTGCGGCGCGGATGACCTCGTCACGGGTTGCGCCCGGCTTTGCATAGGCGATGTTGCTGTAAATCGTGCCGTGGAAGAGGAAGGTCTCCTGCAAAACAACGCCTATCTTCGATCGGTAGGAATGTCTGTCGAGCGTTCGAAGATCCTTGCCGTCGACGGTTATCGCACCCTCGGAAACGTCATAAAGACGAAGCACAAGGTTCGCCGCGGTCGTCTTACCGACACCGCTTCTGCCGACCAAGCCGACCATTTCGCCCTTTTTAATGGAAAGGTCGATGTTTTTAAGCACGTGCTCGGCATCGGCATAACCGAAGGACACGTTTTTAAACTCGATATCGCCGTTCATCTCGGTCAATACCTCGCCGGATTCGAACTCCTCGCTCTTCTCATCGAGAAGCTCGACGATCTTCGAAAGCGCGGTCGTCGCTCTTGCAATACGGCGCGGCACGAAGGACATCCAGCGTATCGGCTCGTACATAAGTCCGACGTATGAAACGAACTGCATCAGATCGCCGAGTCCGAAGACCGCACTGCCCGACGTGATGAACGACGGGTCGCCGACGATCTCACAGCCGAGGAAGAACAAAACGGCATATTCGCCGAAGCTCAAAAGGAAGGTCGCAAACGGCATTATCATATTCCAGGTAAGCTCGTTTTTCTTGCTTATCTGCGCAATACGCTTTGCCGCGGTATCGAACCGCGCCTCCTCGCGCTTTTCGGTGCCGTAGGTCTTAACGACTCTCATACCCGAAAAAACGTCGTGCATAAGCGTGCCCGCATCCGATTCCACCTGCCACTGACGGTGGTAAAGCTTGTGCGTGAATCGGTGAAGCAGACGGAACATAACCACAAGCAGAGGTATCGGCACGATAACAAGCAGAGTCAGCTTCCAATTGATGATAAACATCATCACCGCGATGGAAACGAGCGTCAACGCCTGCTGAAGCAGGTTCGGAACGAGCCAGGTGATAAATTCGCGCAGCTCCTCGGTATCGCCCGAAACGCGCTGAATAAGCTCGCCCGAGCTTTTTTTGTTAAGTCCGGTGAGCGAAAGCTCTTGGATCTTTTTATATACGTCCTCGCGCATTTTTATTATTATTTTTTTGGAAACGCGAGCGATGATCAAGCGTCTTACCGCCAGATTCGCCGCCGAAACGAACCCGAACGCCGCCATCGCGATAACAAGCCAGACAAATCCGCTTTTATCCTCGGGTATGGGCGACGCCGCGATGTAATCGTTGATAACGCTTTTGTTTATCATCGGCAATATTATGCTGATAACGCTTGCGAATATAAGCGAAAGCGAGGCAAGCAAAAGCATCGGCATGTGCGGCTTCATGTAAGGAACGAGCCGTTTGAAAAGCTTTTTCTTGTCGACACACTTTTCACATATCTGACTTCCGCGCGGATAAGGTCTTCCGCACTTCGGACAGCGGTCTATTTTCGGGTCGGGAATATCGTTGCCCTTGCGAGCCGCCTCGAGCTTTTTCAAAGCGGCACGGAAAACCGTCGCAAAGCGCATATCGGCGCGGCAAAGCTCGATATCGCCCTCATCGTTGCTCGATTCAAGCGCGATACAGCCCCAAAGCTGAACGAATTTAATTTCCTTCAGCGCCTTAAGGTCGATAATTACCAAATCCTTGTCCTTTTCCTTGAAATACAGCTTTTCGCCCGCAAGCGCACAAACGCCTACGGTTTGGCTGTTGTCAAACGAAAGGTCGTAATGGAAAAGATATTTCTTTTCATCGGGCAATGCCGCAATCAGCTCGTTACGAACCGATTCAAACTCGCCCGACGGGTTTACCGTGTTGAAAATTTCTTTCATAATTTTCAGCTTTCTTTCCACCCGCTTTTGAAAAAGCGGGGCAAAATCTTTTAGTCCCCTCCCGCTTTTGAAAAAGCGGGACAAAATCTTTCAGCCCCCGCGGTAGAGGATGTGTGTTGTCGTTCCCCTCTCTCCGCGTGGTTGATATGTTAGTCTTATATGTTACCGGCGGGCGATTCCTGAATCGCCCCTACGGTGTGTATTTTTTTACCGATAACGCAAAAAATGAAACGTAATTATAAATGTAACGATACTTTTTTATAATCTATGTAAAATCCGAAACTGTAGGGGCGATTCAGGAATCGCCCGCATACGCGACGGTTATATTTAACGCTCGTTTTATTTCATTGCGATTTCGTTTTGAATCGCCTTCCCCCTTGGGGGAAGGTGGCAAAATCTTTGATTTTGACGGATGAGGGGTAGATGCGAAGCATCGTTATATTTATCTTTAAATAAGTTAACGAACCCCTCATCAGTCAGTGCTATTCTACCGCA
>JAFZDO010000027.1 GCA_017561145.1 Clostridia bacterium
GGAAGCGCGGCGGTTTTGTCACCTGCGCGAATGCCTATCTGTCCCGAATAGTTTCCGCTTCTGCATTCGATCTGGTTATAATAACCCGCAACCGCAAAATACAGCTCTCTGTTCCAAGTGCTGTATTGTCCGCGCGGCACGTCGTCGCCGAAATCAAGCACCTTGAAATCAAACGTAACGGTATAGGTTTTAGACTTATCAAAACCCGAAAATCCGTTAAGCTTTTGCCAATTAAAACGAATTCCGTCGCCCTCGGCAAAGCTCAAAACGCCGTTTTTGGCTATAGGAGCGCTACTTTCAAGCGAGCCGAAATCGTTATCGTCCTTTGGCGTTGCATATTCTTTTTCCCAAACGCCGGACTTGTCGTAAAGCTCGGACGAGCCGAAATCAACGTAATCGAAGGAATCGGTAAAAAGCACCTGCGCTTCATTCGCGATTGCAGACATCGAGCCAAGCCCTAAGGACTGAACGCAAATGAGCAGGCAAAAAAGCACTGCAAGAATTTTCTTCATAAGAAAGCCTCCGCAATATCGGCAATACCGTATTTTTAGAAAGTTTAACATGCCAATGTTGACAAAGCAAGTCAAATAGTGTATATATTATAGCAAAAAGTTGACTTTTTGGTTTTTGAGAAAGCGTAATGCCATGACAAAAAAAGAAGGCGGTTTTACCTCCGCCAATCTCTCACTTGAGTTCCACAGCTTCATACAACGTCAAAGCGGAGTGCTTAGGCAATTCCACAAAAATTACGAATGCATCACACCTCTCGAGGGAAAATGCGTATGCAAGGTAAACGAGCACCGTTACGAGCTTTCCGTCGGTGAATGCATAATTTTGTTTCCCTTTCAGGTGCTCGAGCTTGAGCTTGAGCCAAACGCTTCTGTGCAGCGAATAATATTTAACGACCACCTTATTCTCACCGTTACGCAATCGATCGAGGGTATGATACCAAAAAACCCTGTTTTCCGTCCGAACGAAAGCATTCTCGATTTCGGGCTTAAAATGATCTTCGATACCTTCGGCGAAGACAGCGGCCCCATATCCAGAATAACGCCGTTCGAAAACAGAATGAGGATAAAAGGGCTTTTATATATGCTTGCAGGCGACTTTCTTGCCTCGACAACGCTCATCACAGCCCCAAAAACCGATATTGCGGCAATGGATATCGCTCTTTACATTGCGGAAAACTTCAAAAACAACATTTCGCTAAAAAAGATCGCAAAGGAAAAAGGTTATAATTATCAATATCTCTCGCGCACCTTCAACCGATATATGAACATGAACTTCAAAAAAATGCTTAACTTTTACCGCATACATCAGGCGTTTGCGATGCTTCAGGATACCGACCTTCCCATTTCGCGCATTGCTTTCGAATGCGGCTTCAAAAGCATTAGATCGTTCAATCAGGTATGCCACGACGTATTCAATAAAAAGCCAACAGAGATCAGAAGCATGAGAAGGATATAAGACTTACGGTGCAGACAAACAACATTGCCCATTATATGCTTTTATACTTGACATATCGAGCAAAAAGTAGTATACTGAACTAAACTTTTAATAAGGAGATTACATGAAATGAAGAAACTTTCTCTTATGCTTGCTTTCGTTCTCGTATTCGCGCTCGTTCTCGTAGCTTGCGGCGACGAAACCGAAACCAGCTCTACCCCCGCAACCGAATCCTCTGTTGCAGCAACCGAATCGTCCGAAGCTGCTACTGAAGAATCCTCTGAAGCTGCTACTGAAGAATCCTCCGAAGCTGCTACTGAAGAATCCTCTGAAGCTGCTACCGAAGAATCCTCTGAAGCTTCTACCGAAGAATCCACCGAACCTCCCGTTGCAGGCACCGATAACCTCGCAGCAGGCAAGTCCTACACCTCTACTCCCTTGTTCCGCGCAGGCGGCGCTGAAGTGGGTTGGGGCTGGGACGAAAACGCTCCCGTTGCATATCCCGATGAAGAAGACAAGTCCATGACCGACGGCGTTATCGCTGCAGCTGACACTGTATACACCGACGCTATCTGGGCAGGCTGGAACCACAACACTCCCGCATACGCTGAAACCGGCTATTCCGCTATCACCGTTGATCTCGGCGAAGTAAAAGATCTCGCAAAGGCAGTTATGCACCTCGGCTCCTCCGGTCTCGGCAGCGGCATCGGCGCAGGCAACATGGTTGTTGAAGTTGCAGTTTCTACCGACGGCGAAACCTTTGAAACCGTTGGCGCAGTTGTTCCCGAAGACGATGCAGCTTCCTGCGTTGTCGAAACCGTTATCGAATTCGAAGCAGTTGCTTCCGCTCAGTACGTTCAGTTCCGTATGATCAGAGGCGGCTGGATGTTCGTTTCCGAAGTTGAAGTTTACGGCGCAGAATAATTAATACGTAAATCAAGAGCACTCTCAAACAGGGTGCTCTTTTTCTATTGACAGAACACAAAAATAGTTGTATAATAGGTCAAACTTTTAATAAGGAGATTATAAGAAATGAAAAAGCTTTCTCTTATGCTTGCTTTCGTTCTCGTATTCGCGCTCGTTCTCGTAGCTTGCGGCGACGAAACCGAAACCAGCTCTACCCCCGCAACCGAATCCTCTGTTGCAGCAACCGAATCTACCGAAGAATCCACCGAAGCTTCTACCGAAGCATCCACTGAAGCATCTGTTGAAGAATCCACCGAAGCTTCTACCGATGAATCTACCGAAGAATCTACCGAAGCTTCTACCGATGAATCTACCGAAGCTCCTGTTGCAGGTGACGAAAACATCGCTGCAGGCAAGTCCTACACCCACAGCGTTCTCTTCCGCCAGGGCGGTGCTGACGTGGGTTGGGGTCACGATCCCAACGCTCCCGAAGCATATCCCGATGAAGGCGAAGTAACCCTCACCGACGGTGTTATCCCCGCTGACGACGCTCTCTACTCCGCAGTAGAATGGGTTGGCTTCAACAGCAACGACCCCGACTACCTCGGCTACCACTTCATCACTGTTGACCTCGGCGCAAAGACCGATCTCGCTAAGTTCGTATTCAAGTACGGTACTGTTGCTCTCGGCCAGGGCATCTCCGCTCCTATGACCATCGAAATCTACGTTTCCGATGACGGCGAAACCTGGAGCGACGCAGTCGCAGGTGACGTTCCCGAAAACGATGAAACCACCGTTAACGGCGTATGCGAACTCGAAGCAGGCGCTTCCGGTCAGTACGTTCAGTTCCGTTTCACTTCCGGCGGTTGGGCATTCATCTCCGAAGTTGAAGTTTACGGCGCAGCTGAATAATTCGATAAGCCTATTAAGAGCACTCTATAAACAGAGTGCTCTTTTTCTATTGACATACGCGAAAAAGAGATGTATAATAGGTCAAACTTTTAACAAGGAGATCGCACGAAATGAAAAAACTTTCTCTTATGCTTGCTTTCGTTCTCGTATTCGCTCTCGTGCTCGTAGCATGCAGTGATGAAACAGATACCGAATCCACCCCTGCAACCGAATCTTCCGTTGCAGCTACCGAATCCACTGAAGCTTCTACCGAAGCATCCACCGAGGCTTCCACCGAAGAATCCACCGAAGCTTCTACCGAAGCATCTACCGAGACTTCCGTTGAAGAATCCTCCGAAGCTCCCGCAGTCGGCACCGTAAATCTCGCTGCAGACAAAACCTATACTCACAGCGTTCTCTTCCGTCAAGGCGCTGCCGGCTATGACCCCGAAGCTCCCATTTCCTATCCCGACGAAAGCGGCAAATCCTTCACCGACGGTATCCTTCCCGAAGACAATGCAGCCTTCACCGTAGAAGAATGGGTTGGCTTCAACGCTCAGGATCCCGACTATGAAGGTTGCCACTGGATCATCGTTGACCTTGGCGAAAAGAAGGATCTCGCAAAATACGTATTCAAGTACGGCACCTCTGCTTTGACCGCAGGCATTACGTCCCCCGCTACTATCGAAATCTACGTTTCCGATGACGGCGAAACCTGGGGCGATGCTATCGCCGGCGACGTTCCCAATGACGATCCCTTCTCCGTTAACGGCGTATACGAAGCATACGGTACCGCTTCCGGACGTTACGTTAAGTTCAGCTTCACCTCCGCAGGTTGGGCGTTCATTTCCGAAGTTGAAGTTTACGGCGTAGCTGAATAATTTAACTTTACAAGCAAAGAGCTCTCTTCGGAGAGCTCTTTTTTTCTATTGACACGGCGGCAAAACAGTAGTATAATGAATTAAATCAAAATATCAAAAGGAGTAAATACTATGAAAAAGCTTTCTCTTATGCTCGCTTTCGTTCTCGTTTTCGCGCTCGTTCTCGTAGCTTGCGGCGACGAAACCGAAACCAGCTCTACCCCCGCAACCGAATCCTCTGTTGCAGCTACCGAATCGTCCGAAGCTGCTACTGAATCTTCCGAAGCTGCTACCGAATCTTCCGAAGCTGCTACTGAATCCTCTGAAGCTGCTACCGAATCTTCCGAAGCTGCTACCGAATCCTCTGAACCCGAAGAAGTCAGCGAACCCGAAGAAGATACTACTCCTAACGTAGAACCCGGCGATCCTATCACCACCGAAGGTACTAACGTTGCTCTTAACAAGTCCTACACCATTTCCGGTACCGGCGTTGGCCGCGATATCTATACCGCACCTCTTACCGACGGTCAGGCAAACAACGTTATGGCTTATGACGGCACTTGGTTTGCATTCTACTGCAACGGCACCGATAATTCGATCCTCAACGCTCCCGACAAGCAGGGCTACGTTATCATCGACCTCGGCGCTGAAAAGGACATCAACGCTATCAGAATCAACTTTGCTAACAACACCGGCGCAGGTATCTGCTCCCCCGAAAAGGTAACCGTTTCCTTCTCTAACGACGGCACTACCTTTGAAAAGGCAGGCAGAATGCCCCTTTACATCGCAACCGCAGAAGACACCACCCACGACAACAAGGTTTACTGGTCTGAACTCGAGGTTGAAGGCACCGCTCGCTACGTTAAGGTTGACATCACCCTTATCGGCACCTTCGTATTCCTTAACGAAATCGAAGTTTACGGCGCTTAATCTTAAAACAGCATAATGAAAAGCACCCAAAAGGGTGCTTTTCTTTTTTTATTCAACTATAGGAAACAGAAGCGTAACCTTGAACAGGTCACCGTCGATCTCGATATCCATTTTTCCGTTTTGAAGCTCGGTAAGGCTTTTTGCTATCGAAAGTCCAAGTCCGTTGCCCTCGGTGGAGCGCGATGAATCTCCGCGCACAAAGCGTTCGGCAAGCTCATCGGGTGTGATATTAAGCATTGTCTTGGACGTATTTCTGAAGGTAAAACGGGCAAAATCTCCGTATCTTGAAAGCGAAATATAAACGCGTGAGCCCGAAAGCGAATATTTCACGGCGTTATTAAGAAGGTTTTCGAAAACGCGCCAGATACGTCTTCCGTCAGCCATAATGCTTATTCTGCCTTCGGGGATTGCGGTGACAAGCTCAAGACCCGCATTTTCGCACTTTTGGATATATTCGCCCGATGCCTGTGTCAAAAGCACGTTAGCATCACAAGGCGTAAGCTCTACGTCGAGGTTTCCGCTCTGCGCTTTGGATATCTCGACAAGATCATCGAGAAGCCTTTTTAAATGCTCGGATTTGCGAACCAAGACCTCGGAATATTCGGAATGCTTTTCGCAATCGCATTTTTCGTCCGAAATCAGGCTCGAATAATTGATTATCGAGGTAAGCGGTGTTTTTATATCGTGCGAAACGTTTGTAATAAGCTCTGCCTTCATTCGCTCGCTTTGAAGCCGCTTTTCGACCGCGGCACTCATACCCTCGGAAATTCGGTTGAGATTTTCGCCGTGCTTTTTGAAGTCCCAATACATCGCCTTCGTGTCGGTTTGATAGCTTAAGTTGCCGTCAGCCAATGCTTGCGCGCCCTTTTGAAGTCTGCGCATAAACATTGCCGCGTAAATTCCCAAGCCGAAAATTACCGCCATTTTAACAAAAAACAGTAAAATTCCCAATTCCTCCAAACCGTCGTCGGCAAGCATAAGAACGATCATAAAATCAAGGATCGCATTTGTTGTCAGCAAAACGACGCTTCTCCAAATCATCGGAAGTGCGCGGAAGATCCTGACAATTTCTACTGCGATGAATTTGAAAAATTTCCAAACAAGCTTGCAAATTCGCCATACAACCGTATTTTTGAGCAAGCTGTGCTGTTTTATCCTCGTTGCGATGCTCATCGACAGACCGATCGATATTATCGCCGCGGCAACTGATGAAACGGTTGCCGAAATCGCAAAGGCAATTTCATCGCGGTCGGTTTCGTCAAGCAACACAAGAAAAGGTATCGCCAAAGCGCAAGCGCCGACAAGGATGATGTCAAAAGGTATTTTGTTAAGATATCCTGCGTGTACCTCTTCGGAATCGGGTCTTCTGCCCGAAGCGCAAAGAAGCGTGATGAAAAGCGTTAAAAACAGCGCAAGCGAGCCTAATGCTATTGCGAATATCCAATATCTGAGCGAATACAGTACCGAAACGAAATCCGCGTAAAAGCTGTATTCATCATCAACCGGAAAGCCTTCCTCCAGATACACGGCAAACGTCCAAATGTTTTTACCGCTTATCATCGTGTCTCCCGAACGGACAAGATTTACATTCCAGTTATTAAATTTATCCTTATAGATCTCGAAGGAAAAATAATAATCCCAGCTGCCGTTTCCGTCGAAATTCGACATTTTTAAATTGCCCGCGTCATCAAAAACCGCATAACGCAGATTCGTTTTATCCTTGGCGAATATTTCGTCAACGTGATAGTCCTTGCCGCTTGCGGCGGAAAAGGTTATTACGTTTGCATCAATACTTACGTCGCGATGAATCGCATCCCACAAGAGCTCGTTTTCGGTTCGCGTATAAAAGCCCTCCAGCGCAATAAACACAGCGCCCAATGCGCTTACAACGGTTGCGCAAAGGAAAAACACGCAAAGAATGAAGCATATAATTTTAACGAGCAACCTTCTTATAAAATTTTTCATCGTTTATCTCCCTCCATCATATAACCGTGTCCCCACACCGCCTTTAAATAACGCGGCTCGGCGGGATTTATTTCAAGTTTTTCGCGCAGATGACGTATATGCACCGCTATCGTATTTTCGGCGGTCATCGGATTTTCGCGCCATATTTCGCGGTATATCTCCTTGGGTGAATATACTCTGCCCAAATTTCGCATAAGCAATTTCAAAATCTCGTACTCTGTCGGAGTCAGAGAAACAGGCACACCGTCACGAGTGACGGTTTTGGCGTTGTCATCGATCTCGATACCGCCAACGCCTAGCGTTTTCGGTTTTATCGCCGCCGCACCAAGCTGGGTATAACGTCTTATTTGCGACCTTACCCTTGCCGCGACCTCGATCGGGTTGAACGGCTTTGTTATATAATCGTCTGCGCCGACGTTAAGCCCTAAAATTTTATCGTTCGCTTCGCTTTTTGCCGTGATAAGTATTACGGGCACGTTACTGTTTTCGCGGATGCGAACCATTGCACTTATGCCGTCCATTTCGGGCATCATAATGTCCATAAGAACAAGATGTATTTCGGAATTTGAAATAACCTCCAGCGCCTGCTTGCCGTTATTCGCTTCAAAAATAGTGTAATTTGAATCCGAAAGAAAAATTTTTAGCGCGTTTATTATATCCTGATCGTCATCGCAAATTAGTATATTATACATTGCCGCTACCTCATTTTTGTTTTTTCGAACATCGATGCCTTATTTTACAACAAACTGTATGAATTTAAAAGGGGTTAAATCCTTAAGAATTGATTAATATGAAAAAGCACTCTTTTGCGAGACTTCTGATAAGGAAGTCTCGCAGTTTTATTCGCCGTCATGGGGTCCCCGCAAAACATGGTTTTGTGGGGTTGTTTATTCAGCGAGTGATATTGCTACGCAGTGATATTATGCTTCGCATAGTTATATTGCCTACGGCAGTTTAAGGCGAATAAAATAACACTGAAGCCAAAGGATTCAATAACACTATTGCGAATGCAATAATATCACTCCGACAAAGTCGGAATACAACTTGAATAATATCGACTGATATGTTATAATAAAATGGGTTTGGGAATGGCCCAATAATGCGTTTGTATTTACAAATGCGATGCTGGTTCTTTTGAATCAGTTCGATAAATAAGAATTTGTAGAAAACGAGGATTGGTTATGAAAAAGTCAATTATATGGATTGTTACAATATCTGTCCTATTAATTGCAAGTATCCTTTTATACAGTTTGGCGAGGCCTTGTGAATTAGAAACGCACGAATACGAGATTTTAGAAAATTTCAAAGATATAAAAATTACAACGGATACCGCAGATATTCAATTCATCCTTTCCGAAAAACCAAACAGTTTCATTGTTTGTGAAGAAGAAA